>NZ_JBGIYY010000017.1:0-106276 GCF_041380235.1 Glaciecola sp. SC05 | reverse complement strand
CCTGTCGTTACATGCTAGTCTTGGTGTTAACATTAGCTTACCTATCAAAACTGGTGTCTTTACGACAGTTATCTTTGAAGTAATAAATAAATAATTACTTGCTTTAAGTTGCTCCTAAGTACTTAAAGAAATCAGATTAACTAGTTTTAGGCAGTTGCTAATAACATCTGACGCGACTTTTTTGTCAGTTTTGGCAATGAATAAAGTTCGTTGAAAGTCACCTTAACCACTATTCAATTAACGGTTAATTTGGAGCCTAAAAAAACATGGTCCTGTCATCAATGTTTTAGAAAAATTTGTTAGATGGATTTACTTATCTTAGTACGCTAAAGTGTTGGTGTTGTATTCTTTACAGACACTATTTATTTAGTCTATTACTAAACTATTTTGAAGCATCTTCCCTATTAATTTTGGCCTGAATCAAGTAGTATTCTCGGCTCTTTTTTAGAAGTATGAGAATGAGATAATGGCAAAAAACGAAGAGTTTAAAGAAGTTTTCAATTGGTGGTATTTGGTCGGGATTGTACTTGCTCTTGTAGCTTTTCCATTGACGCACATTCTTGCCGGTGTATACGTGTTCTTACTGAGTCATTCGATTTAAATTTTATAATACATACAAGGAAACAACGTGACTACAGAGTTAATCAAACAAGCAGTAACCACTATTGTTGACTATCCAAAGCCCGGCATCTTGTTTCGTGACGTTACCAGCGTATTGCAACAATATGAGGCTTTTCAGACATGTATTGATATGTTGAAAGAGAACTACAAGGGTCATACGTTTGATAAAATTGTTGGCACGGAAGCTAGAGGTTTCTTGTTTGGAGCACCATTGGCGCTTGCAATGGGGATTGGCTTTGTACCAGTGAGAAAACCACGCAAGTTGCCTAGAGAAACAATTTCTGAGTCTTACGAGTTAGAGTACGGCACTGACGTGTTGGAAATTCATAAAGATGCGATTAGCCCTGGCGACAATGTACTGATGATTGATGATCTTCTTGCTACAGGCGGTACTATAATCGCCACAGCTAATCTGATTCGCAGGTTAGGCGGTAAGGCAGACCACGCTGGGTTTGTTATTTCACTACCGGGAATTGGGGGCAATGCAAAAGTGAGAGCAGCCAACATTACGCCATATTGCATCTGTGAATTTGAAGGCGATTAAACTGAATGAGTTATCAAGTACTAGCACGAAAATGGCGTCCTCAAACCTTCTCTGAGTTAGTGGGGCAGCAACATGTCGTGGATGCAATAACGAATGCGCTTGATAACAATAAACTGCATCACGCCTACCTGTTTACGGGTACGCGAGGCGTTGGTAAAACCACAATAGCTAGGATCTTTTCAAAGTCCTTAAATTGTGAAGAAGGTCAAAGCGCAAATCCTTGTGGGAAATGCGGTACCTGTCTAGATATTAGCGAAGGTCGTTTTGTCGATTTATTAGAAATTGATGCAGCATCAAGAACGAAGGTAGAAGATACTCGAGAGTTACTTGATAACGTTCAGTACAAACCAACCCGCGGCAAATATAAAGTGTACCTGATAGATGAAGTACACATGCTCTCTAAACATAGCTTTAATGCGCTGTTAAAAACACTTGAAGAGCCACCTCCTCACGTGAAATTTTTACTGGCCACTACTGATCCGCAAAAACTACCGGTTACGATCCTGTCTCGTTGTTTACAATTTAGTTTAAAGTCCCTCAGTAGAGAGCAAATACAAATACAATTGGCCGCTATACTCGACGCTGAAAACCTCATTTTTGAGCTACCAGCGTTGTCACAAATTGCGAGAGCAGCGGCAGGCAGTATGCGAGATGCGCTTAGTTTGACTGACCAAGCCATTGCGCAAGGAAATAATCGGGTCACTTTAGATACCGTTGTCAGTATGCTAGGTTTGCTCGATAAAAATCAGGTGTTACGTCTCGCTAAATGCATATGTGAGCGAGATGCTGATAATGCCATGAGACAGCTCGACGAAATATGTGCTGATTCGCCCGATTACTCTCAAGTGCTTTCTCAGTTGCTGGGGCTTCTGCATCAGATTGCTTTGACCCAAATTGTGCCAGATATTTGCAAACTTGATACGACCGTAGCAAAACCGATATATACGCTTTCTCAAGCAGTAAGCGCTGAACACATTCAATTGCTCTATCAAATCGCTTTAAATGGCAAACGCGATCTACCCTTTGCGCCCGATGCATTAACGGGTTTGCAAATGACTGTTATGCGAATGATTGCGTTCACCCCTGCTCAGTCAATAGCGTTGGAAGTAAGCGCGCCCCCGGCAGCAAGTGAGGCGCATACAGACAGTCACTCGGATGCAGTTGAGCAGAGTATCGAATCTGCGTCAGAGGCTTCTGCCACAAAGTCTAATGTTTCAACTGAAGTTTCGACCATGCAACAAGTCGAAGATACGATTAAAGAGCAAACACGACACCCTGAAGGGACTTCTTCGAGACCCCCAAACATTGTCACGGAGCTTCAAGGTTCTGTACAAAATGATCTTTCGCCGTTGCATCCTTTAAAGCCAACAAATGTCGATGAGCACGAAGATAGAAGCTCTCGGCACGAAACAATAGATGATGAACGAGCTGTCATTTCTGATCCAAATGAACATCAAAAAAGCCTAGGGCAAAATGAGCACGAAGAAGACGGAGTTTCTCAGCTTCAAAACTTATTCGATATGGAGCAAGATATTGCATCTTACGAACGTCAGGCGGCTGGAGACGACGATGTAAAAAAGTCTGAGACCCGTCCAGACGAAGCACTTTTTATGCCTTCGTCTAAAAACGTTAGTGAGTCTTTTTCAGAGCTTGATGCGCCAACTCCCTCAAAAATCGATGAGCCTATATATCTGGATGAAAACGTAACACTGGTAGATAAGCAGGATGCTGAGATTATTGAAGACTCAGATTCGAAAAGTGTCGCAGAGCAAGAGCTTCCACATATCGGCGAAATAATCAGTGCTAATGACCTAAGTGCTTATCTCGATAGCGGAGAAAAGTTGTTATTCTCAGCTCAAATTGATAAATGGAGTGCCTTTGTTGATAGCTTGAATGTGCGTGGTTTGGCGAGACAGCTTCTCATTCATGGACGCTCTCCTGGCATAAGAGATAACTGTCTCTTGCTTGAAATTAGTCAGTCTCATCACCACTTAAACGAACAAAGCAGTGTTAGTAGTGTTAAAGATGCATTACTAGCTAAGTTTGGCCGTGATATTGATTTGAAAGTTGAGTATTCAGAGGTTGCGAATACGCCTTATCAACTACAGTTAAAAATAGATGAAATGCGCTTAGCACATGCCAAGCAAGTAATTGAGTCTGACACCGCTATTCAAGAGGTGGTGAAGGCCTTTGATGCCAAAGTTATAGAAGACTCAATAGAATCAAGGTAACAAATTCTAAAATATACAATAATGAGAGGTTAAAATGTTTAAAGGCGGCATGGGCAACATGATGAAGCAAGCCCAACAAATGCAAGAGAATATGAAGCGAGCCCAAGATGAACTAGCAACTATTGAAGTATGCGGTGAATCTGGTGCTGGCATGGTAAAAGTTACCATGACCTGTAATCATAATGTTCGCAGAGTCGAAGTTGACCCAACACTGTTAGCTGACGACAAAGACATGTTAGAAGACTTAGTCGCTGCGGCAATAAATGATGCAGTGCGCAGAGTACAAGAGGCCACGCAAGAAAAGATGTCTTCAGTTACTGGCGGGATGAACTTACCACCAGGCTTTAAGATGCCTTTTTAATATGACGACTGTCGTTAACAAAAGCAGTGGGGATTTAAGTGTATCGGCTCACACATTAAAATCACTGTTGGGTATAAAGTTCTCTAGAGCCGGTCAGCGCCATGCAAGTGCAATGGATTTTAAGTCAGTAAATCATCTTCTTGATGCTTTGAAGATACAAGCAGTTGAGCGTGATTTTGATCAGTACATGGCAGTTTTGAAAGAAGAGATAATGTCCAATCATCAAATAACGATAAATGATGACTTGTTTGCCAAATTGCAAAAAGAGCTGTTACACAGGTAGATTAGCCAAGAAGCATTGCTACACTCTCTAGTATTAATATTTTCGACATTTTTGCTGCCTAATAATTTGATAAAAAGCAGTCCATCAACCTTCCACCTATTGAACTAAGCTTTAGCAGTGCTATGCTTGTAGGTATGTTGTTATTTGAGTATGTTTTTGATGTCTTTTAGTCCTTTGATCAGTGAGTTAATTAGCGCATTAAAATGCCTACCAGGAGTAGGTGCTAAAAGTGCTCAGCGCATGGCTTTTACTCTGTTAGAGCGCAATCGTGATGGCGCTATGAAACTCAGCGAAGCACTGCATGATGCAATGCAACATGTTAAAAACTGCGAACAGTGCCGAACGTTTGCAGAGCGTCCTCTGTGCGGAATATGTGCTAATCCTTCACGAAGCGAAACTGCACAAATATGCATTGTTGAGTCCCCTCAGGACATACTAGCAATAGAGCAAACCTCACAATTTAAAGGTAAGTATTTTGTATTAATGGGGCATTTATCTCCCATAGATGGCATCGGGCCGAGTGAAATTGGTTTACATATTTTACAAAAACGCTTATCTGAAGAGTCGGTTGAAGAAGTGATTTTAGCGACGAACCCAACCGTAGAGGGTGAGGCAACTGCGCATTATATTGGACAGATGTGCAAAACCCACAACATTCCAGCAACACGTATAGCGCACGGCGTGCCTGTCGGTGGCGAGCTCGAGTATATAGATGGCAATACACTTACCCATGCATTTACTGGTCGTCGCGCTTTTTAAGCCTGCTCAACATTCATCTATGGCAAGTCGATCGAGCCGCTGATGCTCTGACATTGACCAACACCTAGAAAAAATTCGTAATTTAATTTCTTTTTTCCATTGAAAAATAGCCCTTAGTCCGCACATCTAGGTCGTTGATAAATTAATTATTATAACCAATTCAAAGGAGATCCTTAGCAATGTCTGAGACTGTCCAACATGAGAAGCATGGTTTTCAAACTGAAGTGAAGCAACTGCTTCAGTTAATGATCCATTCACTCTACTCAAATAAAGAAATATTTTTACGTGAACTTGTTTCGAATGCTGCAGATGCTGCTGATAAACTTCGCTTTAAAGCCTTGTCAGACAATAAGTTATTCGAGGGTGATGGCGACCTAAACGTAAAAATCAGTGTGGACAAAGAAGCCGGTACTCTTACCATAAAAGACAATGGTATTGGTATGAGCAAAGAAGAGGTGATTGCTAACCTTGGTACGATCGCTAAGTCTGGTACAAAAGACTTTTTTAGCAATCTGTCTGGTGATCAGGCAAAAGATTCGCAGCTTATAGGGCAATTTGGTGTAGGTTTTTACTCAGCATTTATTGTTGCAGACCAAGTTACAGTCAATACTCGCGCCGCAGGAACAGACAAAAGTACTGGTGTTCAGTGGGTTTCTGAAGGCGAAGGTGACTTCTCTGTAGGCGACATCGAAAAAGCTGACCGCGGTACCGAAATTATTCTCAAATTGAAAGAAGACGAGTCAGAGTTTTTAGATGCATGGCGCTTGCGTTCAATTATTACTAAATACTCTGATCATATCAGTATTCCTGTGCAGCTATGGAAAGATGAAGTGCCGGAAAGTGAAGGTCCTGACGGTGAAAAAACACCTGCTGTGCCTGGTAAATGGGAATCTGTGAATAAGGCTACTGCGCTTTGGACACGAGATAAATCTGATATCTCTGATGATGAATATAATGAATTTTACAAACACGTATCTCATGACTTTGCTGATCCACTAACATGGTCGCATAATAAAGTTGAGGGTAAAACCGAATATACCTCACTGTTATACATCCCTAGTAAAGCACCTTTTGATATGTGGAACCGTGAACAGAAAAATGGCTTGAAACTTTATGTTCAGCGCGTATTTATTATGGATGACGCAGAGCAGTTTATGCCCAATTATCTGCGTTTTGTAAAAGGCTTACTAGATTCAAACGATCTTCCTTTGAATGTATCCAGAGAGATTTTACAGGATAATAAAATTACTCAAGCGATTCGTCAGGGATGTACCAAACGTGTCTTGAGCATGCTTGAAAAAATGGCCAAAAATGATCTCGAAACGTATCAGTCATTTTATGCAGAGTTTGGGAATGTTCTTAAAGAAGGTCCTGCAGAAGATTTTGCAAATAAAGACAAAATTGCAGGTTTGTTGAGGTTTGCATCTACGCACAATGACGGCAACGAACAAACCGTTTCATTGGCACAGTATATTGAGCGAATGAAAGAAGGCCAAGATAAGATTTATTATGTAACTGCGGATTCTTATCAAGCTGCACGGACTAGCCCGCATCTCGAGATTTTCCGTAAAAAAGGTATCGAAGTGCTGTTAATGGGCGAGCGTATTGATGAATGGTTAATGTCACACCTTAATGAATTTGAAGAAAAGTCTTTTGAATCTGCAGCAAGCGCAAAGGTTGATTTAAGCGATTTAGACGATGAAGAAACCAAACAAGCAAAAGAAAAAGCTGAAAAAGAAATTGAAGGCGTCCTTGCGCGTGCTAAAACCGCATTAGGCGAACGAGTTGAAGAGGTTAAATTTACTCACCGCCTTACTGACTCACCAGCTTGTATAGTTGCATCTGAAAACGGTATGACCACACAAATGGCTAAGCTAATGCAAGCAGCAGGTCAAGAGGTGCCGGAGCCGACTTATCATTTTGAACTTAACCCAGAACATCAGTTGGTAAAATTGATGGCAGACGTTCAGGATGAAGGCTTATTTAAGCAGTGGACTGAGGTGCTATTTGACCAAGCTAAGCTAAGTGAGCAAGGCAGCTTAAAAGAACCGGCTTCTTTTGTGAAAAATTTGAACAGTTTATTGGCAAGCTTGGTTAAGTAGTTAATAGTCCTGTAGTTTTTATAAATCTAAAATCATAAGCCAGCTTAAGTGCTGGCTTTTTCATATAAATAATGAATTAATTTACCTCATTAGCCTAAAGTCTGACCAATATCCTCGTTTTTTGCTTGTGATGCTTATACCTACAATGTACAGTTTCGTCAGACTTTGACTTTTGATATTGGAGAACGCTCAATGCGTATAATTCTTCTTGGTGCTCCGGGAGCCGGAAAGGGAACCCAAGCACAATTTTTGATGAATAAATTCGGGATCCCTCAAATTTCAACAGGTGATATGTTGAGAGGGGCAATTAAAGCCGGAACTGAAATGGGCCTTGCAGCTAAAAAAGTGATGGATGCTGGGCAATTGGTATCTGACGATATTATTATCGGCTTAGTTAAAGAGAGGATTGCTCAAGAAGACTGTGCCAACGGCTTCTTACTAGATGGCTTTCCGCGAACTATACCGCAAGCTGACGCGATGAAAGATGCGAATGTTACCGTTGACTACTGTATTGAGTTTGACGTGCCTGATGATGTTATTGTGGACAGGATGAGCGGACGACGAGTGCATCCAGCATCTGGACGTGTTTATCATGTTGAATATAACCCGCCTGCAGTCGAAGGTAAGGATGATGTTACCGGCGATGATCTGATGATTCGAGATGATGATCAAGAAGAAACCGTTCGCAGTCGCCTAGGTGTTTATCATGAACAAACGAAACCGCTTGTTAATTACTATGCCGCGGCCGCTGCAAAAGGTGATTGTGAATACATTAAAATCGATGGTACTAAGGCCGTAGAGAAAATCAGAGGCGAGCTTGAAGTGGTGTTGGGTAAATAAGATTTACGTTTATTTAAGATCTCAAATATAGCGTCGCTGTTTACCTAACAACCCTCAAATGGTTACTTACAATATATGGGGGTTTTTTAATGCAGTAGTCTAGGTGACTGGTGAATTGCAGAACTTATCGAATAGGTCTTAGTGTTAAAGAAATCCGCTGCAAATATCTATATCAACCATTTTTGGTCAATATCAATAAACTCTGAAGCCGAATTTATAAGGCCATTGGCGGTTAAATTGAGCACGCCATATACCGAGGTTTTGCAGCCATACTTTTGCTTCACTTTATCTAGCAGTATGGCAAAATCACCGTCGCCAGATAGCAGTATGATTTGGTCAACTGATGGCGCCGTTTCCATAACGTCGATGGTAATGCCCACATCCCAGTCACCTTTGGCTGAGCCGTCAGCTCGTTGAATAAAGGGTTTCAACTTTACTTCAAATCCGATGTGGCGTAAGGCGCTTTGAAATTTCTGCTGCTGTTGATCTGAACGATCAATTGCGTAAGCATATGCGATAGCGATATCGTGGTTGGCTGCAATACTTTTATAAAACTCTCGGTAGTTAAATGAACGTCCAAAGGTATCTCGAGTGGTGTAGTAGATGTTTTGTACATCAACAAAAACGGCGACTTTGCTCAAGTGGATTTCCTATTATAACGATAATTGGCAGAGAGCTTATCAGGCTTGTTCACATAATACCTAACGTCGCTTTTGCAGCTTGCCTATTCGCTGTCAAAGTTGGGGTTCTGAACATTCGCCAAGAATAGCAATATCAGCTTATGAGGGGCGTATTATCAGATTTGCTATTCAATTTAAGCTGTTTTGAAAACACGCTTTATAGTCAATAGTAAGCTTATTCATTGCTAATCCCAATCCAGCTCAATTGTGAGTGTTTCATTTTGTGTTTCTAAACCGCACATTTCGTCATAGGGTGTTTTTTGCATAAGCCATACTTTCTCAAAAGTACGCCCAGAAAGTTGTTCCCTTAATTCTGATAGAGACTGAAATTGCATACTCCCGCGATACCCATCTTGTAAATACTCAGTACCCCGCTTATCGCCAATTGCTGCTAAGTAGGTTCCACCTTCGATGGATTCGATGAATAAGTTCATTGCGCACTTCCTTTTGTATTGGATGCATATAATAGGAACGCTTTGCTATACAAAAAGATCACGCTGCCTAAGTTTGCCACCATTTGTTGCGGCAAACTATCAGTCCAGCCTTATCAAGTGCGAGCTTTAGTTTTTCACGATCATCCTGATTTAAAAATGTGCCAATCTCCAATTTTCTGTGTGCTTGGCCTAAAGATATTCGGGGTAGATGCCAGCCTTCGTCGGCTTCCCAGTAATATACAAATAGCTCCTCTCGTTCAAACTCATGACTCTCTTCTACCTTCTTAATGCCCCATTCAACAGTGACTGTGTTTGCCGCAATCCGAATCACCTGTTTGCTATATGTAAATTTTGATACCTTATACATCAATAGGGCAAAAAGCCCTACCTCCAAGCCCGCAAAAGGCAGAACAATCCACGCGCCCATAAAGGTCCACGCCAGCGCGATAATCATCACAACAGCAACCATTACGGCGATAACAACCTTGGTGTGCTGCCAAGTTGCCGACCGATTTGGTGATAATGTGATAACGGTGTGGTTAGATTGTGTTTCAGTGACTACCATCCCAGTAAACCTTATGTATAATCGCGTAGCATTTTTAAATTCACCTTAAATGACAGGCGTTTCCATTGTTAACCAGTATTGTCCAAACAATCAACAATCACAGAGTCAAATGGCTGTTATTCAGCCTTTGGTGTGTATTGTTGAGTGTCCAGCCCGATTTATATTCGTTAATTACTGAATACGTGGGTTTTGTGTTTTTGGGTGTATTGGGCGCTATATTTGCAAACTCAACGGGAGCCGGCGGCGGTGTAGTATTTGTGCCTTTTTTCAATCAGTTTGCACTATCGAACCACACTATTATTGCGACGAGCTTTGCCATTCAGTGTTGCGGGATGACCGCTGGGGCCATTACCTGGTACAAACACTATAAACAGCATCATTTGAAAGATTCGCAATGGTCTATGCTCGGAAACGGACTTATGGTAACCGTGCCTTTTTCGGTTATGGGGATATTAATTGCTCAGTTTGTTTTGGGACATTACACCGATGCCATTCAAGGCTCACTGCATTTATACTTTGGGCTCTTTTCTATCGTATTGGCGATAGCTATTTATGGCTCCATCCCGTTGATGAAGCGAACTGCTTTCTTACATAAATTGCTGAGCATGGATATGCTTGCTTTGGGGATTATCTCTTTAGGTGGCGGCGTTGTTACCGCTTGGCTATCTGTGGGAGTGGGGGAGTTAGTGGCGGTATATTTAATTTTGCGAGGTTTTAACATCACCCTAGCCATCGCATTAGCCGTTATACTCAGCGCATTTAGCGTATGGTCAGCGATTGCTTACCATATTGCAGTTTCAGGCCAAGTATATTGGCAAATAGTAATGTTTGCGGGGGCAGGCGCGATAGTTGGGGGCATGATCGCAAAACATGTAGTATTATTTTTTTCGCCTGTGAAATTAAAAATATTTTTTGCAACATGGGTGTTGGTGATGGGCTTAGCGGGACTTCCGCTTTTTTAAAATTTTAAATAGAGGAACAACCGATATGCGATTATCAGCCGTGTTTGGCTTTGGTGACGCGCCTAGTGCCAACCGCTTTCTGCATGACGTGAATTCAAACTCTGAGTTGGAGCACGCTAATGCTAAGCTATTTGATCGCGACAAAGTCCGGATTGTCTATTTGGTTCAGTCAAACGCGTATGACAACACAATGTCGCTGTTAGACGACTTATCTTCACAATACGGTGGTAAAGAGGTAGAAGCATGACGATAGCGCTTACAAGGTCGCCATTAATTCTATGATAGATGCGATAACGGCAAGTAATACAAAGCCAATGACCATTCTATCAGTCAGCGCAGCCGCATTTACATCATTGTTTTGCCAACGGCTGTTGCTTGAGGGTGGGTGTCGGTCAACCAAGTGTGTAAAAGTGGGAAGGCGGCTTGAATACCAAAGGCAAATAAGAAAACATAAGATGCGGTAGATTGCACCTCTATTTTGGTAATGGCAATTGAACGTGTATCATTTACGACACATTGATAGATGAAATAAGAAGACGTTATGCATATTGTTTGTGCTGCTTGCGATACGACTAATCGCATACCACCTGAGAAAAAATTATCCGATGCTAAATGCGGCAGATGCGGTATGGCTGTTTACGAGCATGCGCCAATTGAACTGGGAGAGGCCAATTTTTTCAACTACATTGAGAAGAATGACTTACCTATCATAGTAGACTTTTGGGCCGACTGGTGCGGTCCGTGCAATGCCATGGCGCCAGCGTTTCGCTCGGTGGCGCAAGACTCAGAAGGCTTATTGTTTGCAAAAGTTGATACGCAAGCGTCGCAGCAAATTGCGACCGAGGCAGGAATTCGTTCATTACCTACCTTAATATTTTTCCATAAAGGTGAAGAAATTGACCGAGTATCTGGAGCTTTGCGAGAGTCTCAAATAAAACAATGGATAATGCAGTGCATCAGCAAACTCTAATGCCTACTGATGCGTTGCACGGCTCAAAAGACTTATTATTTTTGTTTGTCGGCCAGCGCTTTATCCAGCATTTCGACTAGCTGCTCTCTGCTGTAGCTGTAAGGACCCCATTGATTGAGTTCAACGAGCTGTTGAATTTTTGTACCAATGGTAAAAGCCTGCTCATTTTGGTTAGGAGTCACCACATACCTGCGCAAGGGTTTGTCATCAAATAATGCGTGCATGTATGCTGTGGATACTTCATCAGGCAGTTTGTAAGACAATTCACGCGCTTCGGTATCGGCATACATCTTTTGCATTGCTGGCGTAATTTCGCCGCCCGCCGCTTCTATTTTTGAGAAGGCTTTAAGTACGCTACTGCGACGAATAAACGACTGATAATTACCGGGTTCAATCACGCTCACTTTCACGCCTAGCGGTTCCATTTCCATTGCTAGGGAGTCAGTAAAGGCTTCAATCCAGTGCTTGCTGCCACTATAAGCGCTAAGTCCACCACGGGTAATAGTCCCAGCGATAGAGCCAGTAGTCGTGATACGTCCTTGCGATTCAATGATCATCGGTGCAAAGGCTTTGGTGACTCGGTATACGCCTTCCACATTCACGTCAAAAAGAACACTCTGATCTTCTATTGCAGTATCTAGCACAGAGCCACCACCACCAATGCCAGCATTATTTACCAATGCGTAAAGGCCTGTGCCTCTAGCTTCTATTAGGGCAACTACCGCATCAACCTCGTCTTGCTTGGTGACGTCAAGTTTCACAGCGGTGATGTTCTCAATTGCGTTCAAAGCAATGATATCTTTTTCTTTTCGCGCGCCTGCATATACATGGTGGCCATTGCGTGCAAGCGTTTCTGCAAGATTGCGCCCAATTCCAGTGCTTGCTCCTGTCACTAATACCGACTTCATACCGTTTGCGGCTGAGTCCTCTGCCATTGCTGGCTGAAAGACTATAGCTAACAGCAAAATAATTGAAAATTGAATTCGTTTCATAAAAAATCCTTGCAGCTCCAACTGCAGTTTATCGTCAAATTTAAAGAGTCGGAAGCATAGCCAGTATGACTCGCTTATGCAATGTATCAAATTACGATGACAGCTCTACCGCGTCTGTCGGTAAAGTCATCTACTGCTTAATATTTTTAAAAACATGTCGATAACTACTAATGGTCAGCGAATCCAGCTCTGTATGAGTCTGTCGAGGTCATCGCGCTAAATTTTGCGCAGCTAAAACGCTTTGATAGCTACGTGGTTATGCAAATCAACATCTTGTTGTGCAATAAACGATGTGAAATTGGAAATGACAATTCGAGCGTTAATTAAAATGATATTTACCTTACACGCTTAGGAGACACAATGTTAAATCGCTTTACCTTAAAAGGTCAGCTTACCTTATCGTTCAGCTCACTTCTTATACTATTGAGTATCGTTGTGGTGCTTTCAGTATACGGTCTCTTAAAGAGCCAAGATAGTTTTGAAGAATATACCGAGCTTGCAACCGATACTAATTTGGCCGGTAATTTGCAATCAAACATGCTGTTAACGCGCCTGCATGCAACCGCATATATTAATCAGGATACGCCAGAGACGCTCGCCCTTTACCAAGAACGCCTAGATAATACCCTAAGGCTTTTAGATGAGGCGTCTCAGCAGATAACATCACCAAAGCGTTCTGCTAAAATTGCTGAGGCAAATAATCTAATCAATGACTATCTCGAGAGCTTCGACCAGGTTGTTTCACTTATTGCCCAGCGACACGAGCTTATTGATGGTCAATTCATTCCAACGGGGCGTGCTATGCGCGTTGCTTTGACTGATCTCATTGACTATTCCTACGCCAAAGGTGATTTTGTGCTGGTTAGACAAGCCAGCACCACCTTAGAGTCGCTGCTCCTCGGACGTCTTTACGCAAATAGATTTCTGGTTAGTAATTTATCGACAGATTTAGAGCGAGCTCAGCTAGAGCTTTCGAGAATAGACACTGCTGGATTGAAGTCTGCTGTGGCAGAAAATATCAGTGCCAACAATAATGCGCTAGTGACTCAGTTTGAACAATATTATCAGCAATACAACGTGATATTGAGTGAAGTCAGCCAGGTGATTTATCAGCGAAATAGCATTATTGACAATACGTTAAATGTCGTTGGTCCAAATTTTGAGGTGTTATTGGAAGACGTTAAAATCTCCGTGAAAGCTGACCTAGAAGCCTTAGGTACAGTTGCCCAAAGTTCGACCCAAAATACCGTGTTATTAGTGGCCGCATTCGGATTGTTAAGTATTATCCTTGGGTCAATTGCTGCTATTGTTTTACCTAAACTGATCCGCAAACCCATTGGCGGTGAGCCTAAAGACATCAGTCTAATTACCACTACCATTTCAAAAGGTGACTTAACGCAGACTTTCGAGAATGCAGATAGCGCTACCGGTATCTACAAAGCCATTATAAACATGAACAGCAATTTACAAAGGCTAATAAAGGATATTGTTGTGGCAGTCGGCTCAATTGCTCAATCTGCAAATAATTCAGCCGACGTCGCTAAAATGACCAGCGATGCAGCGAGTGAGCAAAAGGAAAGAACCGCATTGCTGGCCACCGCAATTACCGAAATGCTCTACAGTAATAAAGAAGTGGTGCATTTGTCTGAGCAATCGGAACAAAAAGCTCAGGATGCACAAACACAAATAAATGATGGCAAAGTCATTGTGCAAAAAACCGCAGATTCTATTGGTTTGCTGGCCAATCAAATGAACAATGCAATTGAAATGGTGAAATCTTTAGAGCAACGTAGCCAAGAAATTGGTTCAGTCATTGAGGTGATTAATAATATCTCTGATCAAACTAACCTATTGGCACTAAATGCAGCTATTGAAGCTGCTAGAGCGGGCGAGCTTGGGCGAGGGTTTGCCGTTGTAGCCGACGAAGTCAGAACACTAGCACAGCGAACGCAGAGCTCAACGAGCGAAATTCAAAGTACCATCGGCTCATTGCAAAGCGGCATCACCTCAGTGGTAAAAAGTATGGAGGATTGCGGCACCGAGACGCAAGAAACCGTTAAACAATCGGACGCGACCAATGATTTGCTTGATCTAATGCTGTCATCAATTACCGCAATAACGCATATGAACAGTCAAGTGAAAGAGGCCGCGCAAGAGCAGTCAAACGTAATGGCAGATTTAAATCAAAATGTAACGGCCATTGCCGATTCTTCAGACTTAACCGCAACAGCAGCGAACAATACTTCGCAAGCAGCTCAAGAAATGTCGACACTGTCGGAAGGTTTACGTCGATCAATCATTGGCTTTAAGGTTGAGTAATACTCCTTGAAAACGGTCATGAAACAATCGAATTCGCCGATTACTTTACTATTAAACGTTATATTTTGAGATGGGTATTTTCCTATGAGCTTTTTGAACAAATTTAAAATCAGTGTGCTAGAAGATAAAAAAAGCAATGTAGCTTTGACGCTAGAGCAAATGTTAGAAGCCCAATATACTGAAGCAGTAACGCATAGTTCTATGCCGATATTACTGGCGGATATAAAAGGTGACGTTATGTTTGCAAATGACGCTGCAAAAGCCTTTTTTAGCACGCACGAGAGTAAAATAAAGGTTCAAGCTCACAATTTTAGCGCATCGGCTATTTTGGGGCAGAATATAGATAGCTTTATAAATCCACATTCGTATGCCGTGGCCAAGGGCAAAAACTTATCAAAGCAGTCATACGAACAGCAGTTTTCTGAGCTGCATTGCATACTTAACTATATTCCGATTTATCGCCCTGAGGGTCAGCATATTGGGACCATGATTGAATGGGTGGATGTAAGCCAAACCAAGAAACAAGGTGCGATTATCGATTCGATTGATAAATCGCAAGCGGTCATCGAGTTTACGCCAGAGGGAATTATTAAAAGCGCAAATGCCAATTTTGTTGCTGGAATGGGTTATCAATTATCTGAAATAATTGGTGAGCATCACCGCATGTTTATGCCAGAAGATATGAAAAACTCTCTCGAATACAGGGCTTTTTGGAAGCGGCTGGAAGCCGGAGAGTTTTTTAGCGATGAGGTTAAGCGAGTCGCAAAAGGTGGCCGTGAAATCTGGCTATCAGCGTCTTACAATCCCTTATTTGATGAAGATGGTAAAGTAACTGGTGTGATCAAGTTTGCTTCAGACATCACCGAGCATAAAGTACAAATAAATGACTTCATAGGCCAAATAGATGCGATCAATAAATCTCAAGCCGTTATTGAATTTAATATGGATGGCACAATTCGTTGTGCAAATGATGCGTTTTTAACAACCACTGGTTACAAACTAGATGAGATATCAGGTAAGCATCATCGTATATTTATGAGCAAAGATGATGCCCTCAGCGATGATTATGCAGCACTTTGGAAGGATCTAAATAAAGGACTATTTTTCAGTGATGAGATAAAGAGGGTTGCAAAAGACGGCTCTATTTTATGGCTACAAGCTTCCTATAATCCAATATTTGATTCAAATGGTAAGCCGTATAAAGTGGTTAAATATGCATCTAATATTACTGAGCGTAAAAATACTATCGAAACGATTCGTAATGTGATTATACAGCTTTCTGCAGGTGACCTCACCGCAAGTGTAGATTTAGATGAGCACAACGAATTTTTCGACCTTGCTTCTTCGATTAACAATTTGATAAGTAACTTGTCGCGAATTATTGACGATATGCGCGAGGCCTCAGTTACCATCAAAAATGCTTCAACAGAAATTGCAAAAGGCAATGCAGATCTCTCTACTCGAACGGAACAACAGGCATCTAGCATTGAAGAAACGGTTTCCACCATGGAAGAATTAACAAACGCCGTTGGGCAGAACTCAAAAAATGCTAATCAAGCTAATCGATTAGCAATGGATGCGTCCCAGGTGGCGACTCGTGGAGGTAGCTTAATTCGGGAAGTGGTTGCAACTATGGTATCTATCACCGAATCGTCTCGTAAAATATCAGACATCATTGGTGTGATTGACGGCATCGCCTTTCAAACGAATATTCTTGCGTTGAACGCAGCTGTAGAGGCTGCTAGAGCAGGAGAACAGGGTCGGGGCTTCGCGGTTGTGGCATCTGAGGTCCGAAATTTAGCGCAGCGATCTGCAAATGCGGCTAAAGATATTAAAGCCTTGATTTCAGATTCGGTATCAAAAATAGAAAATGGTAACGAATTGGTCAACGAGTCAGGTGGCACAATGGAACAGATCGTAACCTCCATTACAGAAGTGAATAAAATCATGTCCCATATCGATGCCGCATCAGCCGAGCAAGCCACTGGGATTGCTGAAATTGGTCAAGCAATCAAACAAATGGATGATGTCACTCAACAAAACGCAGCCCTTGTTGAAGAAGCGGCTGCGGCATCAGAAAGCATGCAGGGTCAAGCAACGCAGCTCGCTAATATCGTATCGACTTTTAAGCTTATGCACTAATTATCCCGAGTTGGGGATAATTTGGTATCGCGGTTTTTTTTAAACTACTGCTTTTTGCAAAAGGCGTATTTGTAAAATTTAAGTTATGAATATTTTAAGATAAAAAAGGCGCTCAATTGAGCGCCTCTATGTTTAGGGAAAAGAATGGTTCGCCAGCTTAACTGTTTTCAATCAATTTGCTGCCTATTTCAATTCGTTTGGGCTTTTGCGCCTCGGGAATTTTTCGCTCCAAATCGATATGCAGTAAGCCGTGCTCTAGGTCCGCAGCAAGTACCTTAACATTGTCACCAAGCTGAAACTTACGCTCGAAATTTCGTTCTGAGATACCCTTGTGTAAGAATTTTCTTTCATTTTCTGTTTTGTCAGCGGCCTCTTTTGCACCAGTGACTTGCAAGGTGTTTTCTTGCACTTCGATGGTCACGTCATCTTTTGCAAATCCAGCTACCGCCATGGTAATGCGGTATTTATCATCACCGATTAACTCAATGTTGTAAGGAGGGTAACTGGTTTGTTTTTCGTGACGGCTTGCTGCATCAATCATAGATGCTAAATGGTCTGTACCAATAAATGAACGGTATAATGGAGATAGATCGATAGTTCTCATAGTCATATTCTTCCTATTAAGCAATATGTAAAATAATGTTTGCCCCGAGTATACGGCGGCGGTTTTTGTCAACCCTTTCAGCGTCAACAGTTAAGAGATAGGAGCGACTATGTTTTTTTCAAGCTATATTTACGAAAATTTTCCAAATTATTTATTATGTCTTTGTTTTAAAACATTAATTACATCTGACATTGAGAGCCCACTAGCCTGAAGTAAGACCATTAGATGGTAGATAAGGTCAGCTGATTCGTTCTTGAGTTCATCTAAGTCTTGCACGGTTGCGGCCAGCGCGGTCTCCACACCTTCTTCTCCGACTTTTTGCGCAATACGTTTAATACCGCTAGCGTATAAAGACGCAGTATAGCTAGACTCAGGATCTGCACCTTTGCGCGCTGCGAGAACCTGCTCTAACTCAGCTAAAAATGTAAACTGACTACTTTGCCCATCGGCCCAACATGAAATGCTGCCCTTATGACAAGTTGGCCCATTTGCGTGCGCCAGAACCAATATGCTATCAGCATCACAGTCAGCGCTAATGTCGATCAAATCAAGAGTATGTCCTGAACTTTCACCTTTAGTCCACAAGCGTTGCTTAGAGCGGCTAAAGAACGTTACTTTTTTTGTCTTTAAAGTGGCAATTACTGCATCTTGATTCACGAAGCCTTGCATCAGGACTTGCGCAGAATTTGCGTCTTGCACGATACAAGGCAGTAGGCCATCGCCTTTAGCCCACGCAAGTTTGGATAAGTTTTCTTGGGTGATTTTCATATAATTTTGATTACTATGCGAAGTCGCTGATTGATATTTTTCGCGAATGCTATCAGATCTGCCAGCAAATGTCTTAACATCCATACAGCAAAGTTCAGACCCTAGTGCTTGTACTCTTATTCTAAGATTAATATGGTGCGTTAAATACAATGACAGAAACTGACATTAAATTCATAGAACATTGATAGATGCTAGTGCCGCATGCGTCTCGATTTTGCTTTATCTTTATCGTCCCACATCAATACGCCCAACAGCACGACAATTTTTAGCGCATAAAACCAGTACGGGCTAATAGAAAAACTATTAACACTGGAAGCCATATCCAATGTCTGGTAACCCAAGTTATTATCTGTGAAGGTTTTTACCATGACGTGTTGCTCGTCAAATAAAGCGGCGTCGGTGGGCGACTCAGTTTGTTCAAAAAAAGAAGCATAGTTTAGAGGCTCCATATCTTGGGGAGAAAAAGCTTGGTTAGGTGCGCTTGCATATGCTTTGTTCATGCATATTAAAACCAACACTGATGCCAGAAGAATTAATCCTGCTGTTTTCATACTACCTCCAATCTAACCTGCGCCTAATATACTCCCATTGCTTTAAAATACTTTTGCACATTTGTTGCAATTACTTGTCAATTTTACGCAAGCCGCATTTTTTTAAGTAGACAATACAAGTAAGCACAACTGCTCACATAACACTGAACTAATCGCTGTATTGAGATCAATAAACGGTGAGCTGGACGTTCTCTAATTAGTGGTGACGTCTGAGGGGCTTAGACCTCGGTGTTTTTTATAACTTTTTGAAAAGTACGCTAAGCTTTCAAAGCCACAGGCGTAGGCCACCTCAGATATCGACATTTCATTTGCGCTCAGTAGTTTGTCGGCAAGGGATATGCGCGCTTGTACGATGATGTTTAGCGGGGTTTCACCGCATTCTTTTTTGCAACGGCGAATCAAGGTGTCTCTTGACATATGTAAGGAAGCTGATAGCTGCTCGACATTAAAACTCGGCTCAGATATTTGCTTGGCTACAATGTATTCAAGCTTGCTCTTGAATGTGCTTGGCTTAGCTTTATCTGACGAGCGAGGCAGCTTGCTCCTTTGATCATCTCGGACAAGTTTGCGCGCATTTATCTGTGCATTAACCCGCATGATCAATTCAGATGTATCGAAAGGTTTGGTTAAGTAGTCGTCGGCTCCTACACTAAAGCCCTCGACGACTTCTCTCTTAGTCGCTTTGGCGGTTAGTAGTATAATGGGGATGGTTTTAGTTTCAGGGGTGGTTTTTATTTTTGTGGCAAGCTCTAAGCCGGTCATAATAGGCATATTGACATCCGAAATTATCAAGTCGGGTAGGTCACTGCAGGCTTTATTATAGCCTTCTTGGCCATTTACGGCTTGGATGATCCGAAAGCTGCCCGATAAGCGCAAACTAATGAAATTGAGCAACTCTTGATTGTCGTCCACGATAAGTAAAGTGGTGACATCTTCATCTTCCTTAAACCCTCCTATTTTTCCTACCGCTGGCTGAATTATGTTTGTCGCATCTGGCTTATCATTATCTAATAAAGCGGTTTGAGTAAACTCAATTGGTTCGATAATCTGCTCTGCTGCAAAATGTTGATTACCGCTTTTTAAGGTCAGCACAAAACAACAGCCTCTATCACTAGTGTCAGCAAGACGAGCCTCACCAAAGTGGATTTCCATCAACTCTTTGACTAGGGATAGACCAATCCCTGTGCCCGGAGTGGATACATTTTCAGAGGTTTTGTCTTGATAAAATCGTTCAAAGACTTTGAGTTTTGCATCTTCACTAATGCCGACTCCATTGTCACGTACTATGATTTCGGCATTGCTACCTTTGTTGATAAGTTGCATCTCTATTTTTGAACCGTGTCCGCTGTATTTTATAGCGTTGGAAAGCAAGTTAGAGACACATTTGTCAAATTGGTCTATATCAAACCAAAGCAACAATGGCTCATCGCAGCCTACGGTTTGGATGACTTGCCCATTTTGTTTTGCCCAATTTTCAAAGCGATCCCCGATGTTTCGTAACAGTTCAGCCATATCATATTGAGCAATCCGTAGCGTCAGTTTTCCTGCTTCGAGGCGATTTAGGTCGAGTACCTGGCCCACTAAAGCTAGCATCTTACTGGCATTACTGAGGGCTGTTTTTGCTAAATGCTTTACTGCTTGACTCAATTCAGACTGGTGCTCAGTAATGAGGGTTTCAAGCGGTCCTATGGTAAGCGTAAGTGGCGTCCTAAACTCATGAGATACATTGCTAAAAAAGCGGTCTTTGAGTATTTGCTGCTGCCTTAACTGCTCGACCTTTTCATTTACCTCTTTGGTACGCTCTTGCACTTTTAGCTCAAGCGCTTTGTTGGCCGACTCTAATGCTGCGGTGCGCCAATTTTGAACAATCCAAGCGAAGCCTAAAATCAACATTATTGAAATAAACGCATAAATTGCATAAGCGGTTTTAGTGAGGTACCAAGGCGCAATCACAGCAATATCTAGATAAGTCTCAGTTGTGCGCCCCCAAGCGTCTTTAGCTTGCACCTGCAAACGATAGTGATTAGGTACAAGCTGCGTAAAATCTCGGTAAGTTTCTTGTGACCAATTCGACCAATTAGCATTTTCGCCATCGGCTAAACGCGTACGATATTCTATGGGTTTGGGTGAACTGCTGTCGGTAGACGCATAGCTAAAACGCAGGTTTTTTTGCTGTGGTAAAAGCTCGACGCGACTGCCGGGCGCCACTTTAAAGTCGATCAGCTGGTTGTTCGATTCGATTTTTCGGACATTTAGCGGCGCCATCGCGGGCAGTCTGCCAATCTGAGCCATATCCACTCGGTACATTTCAGCCTTATCTCTTACAAACCAAAGTATATCGTCAGAGTCGACAAACAAGTCGTTGAAGCCTCCGTCGGGAATTGCATCAAAAATGTGGGTGAACTCTGTCCATTTATCGCTATCGCTGCCATGTTCAAAGTAGCCGCTTTGACCATTTTTACGATACCAGAGCCTCTCGGGGGTCGTCGCGGTTGCAGGGGTTTGTATTATTTTATCGATCAATTGACTATCGCTAAGCCAATTTTCATTAAACATTGGTAGCTCTGCTGCTTGGATTGTGTTTTCAGAAAACCGGAATAATTTTCCTGCACTGCTAAATATAGCCTCATCGTTAATATTGAATATTTCAACAGGGCCCAAGCCTAAACCGTCATTTCGAGTAAAGCGTTGAATAGGGGCATTGATTCCAAAATCAGATATATCGTGCAGGGCAAACAATTGGCTGGTTGCAGTGCCCAACCAAAGCGTGTCGTGTTTATCTCGATAGAGGCTGATCAAATTGTTTAATTCTGTTGAAAAGTTTTTATAGCGGTATTGACCATTCTCTTTTTGCATTGAAAATGCGCCGTCGGTCGCACTGACCAAAAAGCTTTGCGTTTCAGGATTATATTGTACAAGACGGCCCTGGACCGTATTAATAAGCAGATTTTCTTCAAGTAGAGCGCTTTGGTCTGGGTTAAATTTAAGTTCGAAAACTCCACCATAGCCTGAGCGAATCAAGGTGTCATCAAACTCAACTAAATCTATACTGTTGTTAATGTTGCTGCTAAGAGACATAAAGTATGGCGGTCGAACGGAGTTGACGTTATTGCTAAGCTTGTATATGCCATTGCCTGCTGCAAAGATGCCAAAGCTGGTATTTTTAAACCTTAAAATCTCGGTGGAAGTGTTGCCTGCTTTAAATTGGCTAATGAGATGGGGAGGCCGAAAGCTGACCACGTTTGGAATGCCAGTTAGCCAAATGTTACCCTGCAGGTCTTCATTCACTGAAAACACCGTATTCATGCTAATACCGTCATCTTCAGTGTATTGGCGGATAATATTGAGGTTTCCATCGAGGATAAATAAGCCGTTGAATGTTGAACTCACGTAATAAAGTCCATCGCTTGAAAGAATCGCATCATACAGACGGATGTCTGCCGCAAAATCTTCTGGAGCCCTAAGCTGAATTAGACGGTCGTTATCCATCTGAAATACGCCATGCTGCTCGGTAAATATCGTTAGTTTATTGTCTTTGCTCGTCAATATTTCCATGACACGAGCATTTTCAGGGAGCTTTACAGGGAGCTGTACTTGACTGAAGCTGACTTTTTCAGCTTGTTTACTTGTCGATAGCTTGTATATAAACGGTAGGTTTCTGGTTTTGTAGTAAAACGCATTGTCGATGACAAATGCGTTATGCTTACTCGATAATGCCTCTGACACCGAATGCATGCGCTCGCCATCATAGAAAAAAGTGTGCTCTGCAGTGACAAAAAGCACACCGTCAGTATTGGCAATGCTCGACCATACTTCACCAAAGTTTTGCATGTTGTTCAATTGTGGGTTGATAATACTGTTTTTGGCTAACGCGCCGGAGCGATTTACCTGCAGCTTAAAAATATCATCGGTGGTACCAAAGTATAAATCCCCTTTAAACTTGGTAATGGAGCGCACTGGCGTAGACTGCGGCGTGAGCAGGTTAGTCCATTGCTTGCCATCCCACTGCGAAATACCTTGAGTGTGCCCTACATAAATCAGGCCATCTTCATCTTGAATAGAGGTCCAATTTTGATTGTGACCGCCATGCTCTTTAGCGCTGTATATTTTTGTAAGAGGGTTGCCAACCGATTCATAGTTGGCGGCGGTAGCTGAAGCGTTATAGTGGACAAGTAGGGAGTAAATCAATATGAGCATAAAGGCGACGATGCCGCATGCATCATTTAGAATGCGCATGGGACCTTCTTTTTTATGCTTGATGACTATGACCATTCGTTATGTTTGTGTTCACTTGTTTAGGTTTGGCTATTGGCCCGCATCGCGATGTTTTGTTCGCGCAGATACGTCTTTAGGTCAGGAATGTCGATAACCGCTTTGTGGAACACTGAAGCCGCCAAAGCGCCATCAACATCCGCTTGTTTAAATACCTCCGCAAAGTGCGCCATTGTGCCAGCGCCACCAGAAGCAATCAAAGGCACCTTGCATGCTGCTCTAATTTGAGAGAGTTGCACAATATCATAGCCTTGACGCACACCGTCCTGATTCATACAGTTAAGTACAATTTCGCCTGCGCCTCTTGCTTGTACCTCTTTGACCCAATCTATGGTTTGCCAATGGGTTTTTTGGGTGCGGGTTTCATCTCCGGTAAATTGATAGACTTCATATTGCTGAGTGTCTTCATTAAAGAAGCTGTCGATGCCGATCACCACACATTGCTGACCAAAGGTATTGTAAAGGTCGGTGATAAGCTGTGGGTCGCTAAGCGCAGGGGAATTTATTGAGATCTTATCCGCGCCCATTTCTAAAATGGCGCCGGCGTCTTCAATGGTCTTAATGCCGCCCGCTACGCAAAAGGGAATATCGATGACTTGCGCGACTTTACTGACCCAGCTTTTATCAACTACGCGCCGGTCGCTTGAGGCGGTAATATCGTAAAATACAAGTTCATCCGCGCCCGCTTGGGCGTAACGCTGCGCAAGCGGGACAATATCGCCGATGATTTCATGATTGCGAAATTTGACGCCTTTGACAACAAGACCATCGCGCACGTCTAAACAGGGAATTATGCGCCTTGCCAACATGCCAAAGCCTCCTCAAGGGTGAACTTACCTTCTAATAGCGCGCGCCCTAAAATAACCCCTTGTACCTTGGTGGGGATCAAGTTTTTTATGTCTTGCAAGCTACCAATGCCGCCGGATGCTTGCCATTGAATGTCGGGGTATTGGGCGACTAATTCGGCATAAAGGGATTCGTTGGCGCCCTGCAAAGTGCCGTCACGGCTTATGTCAGTGCATAACACATGCTTTAAGCCGTATTGTGCATAAAACGTAATAAGCGCATCGATACTCACGCCCGAATCTTGCTGCCAGCCATGGGTTGCAACAAATTTATTGCCATCGGCATCGATGTTGATATCTAGGGCAAGCACGATATGCTCTGGCCCAAATTGGGTAAACCACTGCGCGACTTCCGCTTGGTCGCTTACGGCTTTAGAGCCAATAACGACTCGTTCTATGCCGGCCTCGAGTAAGTCTTGCACGTCTTGCTCGCTGCGAATGCCGCCGCCGCTTTGAAAGCGCATTAGACCTGTCGCCACCATACTTTTAATCAAGCCTAATTGGCGCTTGTTAGTATCCTTAGCGCCGGTTAAATCCACGATGTGTAAAATCTCGGCACCTGCCGCGGCATAACGCTTTACTACGTCAACGGGGTCGAGCTTATATTCGGTGCTTTGCTGGTAATCGCCTTGGTAGAGGCGAACCACTTTGCCGTCAATTAAGTCTATGGCAGGAATAATCATGAATAGTAAAGGTCCTATATATTCAGAAAGTTAGTTAATAGCTGGGCGCCGGCATCACTACTGCGCTCGGGATGAAACTGTACCCCAAAAAAATTGTCTTTATGGATCGCGGCGGAAAAAGTTTGACCATAGTCACAGCTTGCAAGGGTGTGCTCGTAAAGATCTACTGCAAAACTGTGCACAAAATAAAAGTGAGTGCCATCGTCGATACCCTTGAACAAAGGATTGTCTTGGGTGCTGGTCACTTCATTCCATCCCATATGCGGAATTCGCAGTCCTTGCGCATGCATCCGTTTGACATCCCCAGGCAACAAGTTAAGACAAGGCGTAAATTCGCTATTGCCCATGTCGTTTTCTTGAGAACGCTGTACCATGATTTGCATGCCCAAGCATACGCCTAACACGGGCTGGGTCAGTTTTTGTATGCAATCTGCTAGGCCCTTTGAGTGAATGCTTTTCATTGCTGCTGGCGCGCTGCCTACTCCGGGCAGGATCAAACGCTCTGCTTTGCTGATTTCATTGATGTTATCGGTAACATTTACATGGACACCTAAACGTTCAAACGCAAAGCGTACCGATGAAATGTTCGCGCAGCCCGTGTTGATGACGGTAATGTGTTGTCCGCTCATTGTTACAGCGTTCCCTTTGAGCTAGGCATGGCGTCGCCGTCTTTGCTAAGCGCTTGACGAAGCGCTCGACCAAACACTTTAAACAAGCTTTCGACCTGATGATGGGCATTGCCTTCAGTGGTCGACAGGTGTAGCGATAGGCCCATGGATTGCGACATAGAGTGGAAAAAGTGCGGGACCATCTCGGTCGCCATTTCGCCCACTGAATCACGAGAGAATTTGCCATCGAACTTAAAATATGGGCGATTTGATATGTCTATCAAACACTCTGCCCGGCACTCATCCATCGGCAGGGCAAAACCAAAGCGAGCAATCCCGCGTTTGTTGCCAAGGGCTTTTTTCATAGCTTCGCCAAAAGCCAGAGCCGTGTCTTCAACGCTGTGATGATCGTCTATATGCAAGTCACCCTTTACCTGCAGGTTAAGGTAAAACCCTCCGTGAGTGGCCACTTGATCGAGCATATGATCAAAAAAGCCAATACCCGTACTGATATTAGATTTGTCGGTGCTGTCGAGATTTACTTCTACAAAAATATCGGTTTCGTTGGTTTTGCGAATAACCGTTGCGACTCTTGGTGACAGCGTCAACTGCTTTACGATGGCATCCCAGTTTAGCCTGACCGGGTCGTATTGAATGCCAGTAATGCCCATGTTTTCAGCAAGTTGGATGTCAGTAATGCGATCGCCAATCACATATGAACGTGCAAAATCCACTCGGCCTTGCTGTAAATAATCTTTCACCAGACCTAGCTTGGGCTTGCGGCAACTGCATTTATCGGATTCAAAATGGGGGCAAATTAATACATCATCAAAGTACACGCCCTGACTGTTAAATATCGCCATCATGGCATCATGGGGGGCGTCGAAGTCAGCCTGAGGAAAGCTTGTGGTACCAAGGCCGTCTTGATTAGAAACCATAACTAGTCTAAATCCGGCTTGACTCAAACTGAGCAGTGCGGGGATAACGTTTACTTCAAAGACAAGTTTGTCCAAGCGATCTAACTGCTTATCCAGCGGTGGCTCTTGCACCAAGGTACCGTCACGGTCGATAAATAAAATAGCCTGCTGACTCATGAGGCATTCCTTACTGATGATGTTGAATGTTGTTGAAAAAAAGTGTCGATTAGGCCCAAGAGCTTATCGTTTTCGACCGGACTGCCTACGGTAATGCGCAGACAATTTTGTAAATTAAGTTGTTTGCTCTGATCACGGATTATCACCCCTTGCTGCACTAAATACTGCATCAACGCGGGGTTGTGTTCGCTTTTAAACAGCAGAAAGTTCGCTTTGGTGTCGCCGCAAACTGTAATATCTGTATAGCTGTGTAATGTTTGAAAAATACTCTGCAGGCTTGTTTGTAAGTCTTCCACTCGCTTGCGCATCGTCAAGATCCCGTTTTCATTTAAGGCTTGCGCAGCAACTTGAGCCACAGGCGCCGGAACAGGATAGGGGGCAATGACTTTCATTAGAGTAGTGCAGATCGCCTGGCTACTGAGCACAAAGCCGCAGCGAATGCCCGCCAGTGCGAAGGCTTTAGATAGAGTACGCAAAATAATCAGGTTGCTGAAACGCTTGAGTAACGCCGTTTGCTGGGCATCGATATCAAATTCTATATAGGCCTCGTCTAATACTACTAAGGCTTTATCGCTGAAAAGTTCGAGTACCTTAAGTACGTCGCTTTGCTTGATACGTGTGCCGGTTGGATTGTTTGGTGAACATAAAAATACAACATTCACTTTACCCACATGTTCCGCTATTGCATCAATGTCGAGACTAAAATCTGGGTTCAGAGGAGCTTTGTGTACTCCTACATTAAAGGTTTGAGCGCTAATCGCATACATGCCGTAAGTGGGTGGGCAAATGAGGACACTGCTGCTACCCGGTGCACAATATGCTCTGATAATCAGTTCAATGCCTTCATCTGCGCCTCGCGTGGCAACAAGCTGTTTGTTATTGACGCCAGCATACTTCGCGTAAGCATTGATCACTTCTAGGGGCTGACAGTCAGGGTAACGATTAAATGCGCTGCTATTAACAGTATATTGGTCAGCCTGCGGCGACTCATTGGCGTTTAACCAAATTTGTTGGCTGCTATTATTGCCCGCCGAATTACTCGTAGCATCACCCGCAGAAAATAAGCGTCGCGCAGACTCGTAAGGCTTGAGTTCACGCACATGCAAATTAGTCAGATCATTTAACCACTTAGACATTTTTTAGCTCCTCAGAGGCTGGCGTTTCGACTAAGCTCTTTGCTAAAGCATCAAGATGATTTAGCCTGAGGGCAACGGCCTGCTTATGCGCGTCTAGGCCTTCTGCATCGGCCAAATCCATGATTGCTTGGCCAATGTTTTGAATACCAACTGCACTGAGCTCTTGTACGGTATAGCGCCGCATAAAATCTAGCAGCCCTAAACTGGAATAGTTGCGAGCATAGCCATAAGTGGGCAATACGTGGTTGGTACCGCTCGCATAATCCCCCGCTGATTCGGGTGAGTACGCGCCTAAAAAGATACTGCCAGCATTGGCCAGTTTTGGCAGCAAGCCTCTCGCGTCGTCGGTTTGCACAATTAAATGCTCCGCTGCATAGGCGTTACTGACCGCGATGGCTTGGTCCATATCTTCGGTTAAAATAAAACGACTGTTTTCAATAGACTGTTGTGCAATTTGCTTGCGCGAAAGCAATGCCAACTGATGCAACACCTGTTGCTGGGTGGCTTTAATCAATGCTTCGCTATCGCTTACCAGTACTGCTTGAGAATCTGGGCCGTGTTCGGCCTGAGACAGCAAATCTGAGGCCACAAAAGCGGGATTTGCGTTGCCATCTGCCAGCACTAATACCTCAGACGGGCCTGCCGGCATATCTATGGCTGCACCGTCTACACCTTGACTCACTTGCTGTTTGGCTTCGGTTACAAAACTATTGCCAGGGCCAAATATTTTATCCACTTTTGGAATACTCTCAGTGCCAAATGCCATAGCCGCAATCGCCTGTGCACCACCGCATAAATAAACATGTTCAATACCGCACTTACTAGCGGCATACAAAATTTCGGGGGCTACCGTACCGCTGGGTGAGGGCGGTGTGCATAAAATCGGTAAAGGGCAACCTGCCACCTGAGCGCTCACCCCGAGCATTAACACTGTCGAGGGCAGCGGTGCACTGCCGCCAGGGATGTATAAGCCGACTTTTTCCAAAGCGACATGCTTTTGTTCACACAGCACTCCGGGTTGAGTTTCAATAGCAATGTCGCTGGGGAACTGCGCCTGATGAAAGGTGCGAATATTGCTGTACGCTAAATCTATTGCCCTTTTTACTTCAGCTTTGATTAAGGTATGTGCTTGTGCAATTTGCTCGATGGGCAAACGCAAATTTGCGAGCTCGGCACCATCAAACTCTTTGGTATAGGCAAGCACAGCGGCGTCTCTATCTGCCAATACACGTTTTATAATTGTGCTAACCGTATCTTTTAGCATGGAGGAGTCTTTTAATGCAGGTCTCGAAAGCGTTTGTTGCTGCTGCGCATCGGATAACTCAGACCATTTAATGATTTCACCAATACTCACAGCATTACCCCATCATTTTCTCAATTGGCATGACCAAAATCGAGCTACAGCCAAGTGCCTTTAACTTCTCCATGGTTTCCCAAAACAGGGTCTCTGAACTTACTACGTGCACGGCAACGCGGTCGTCATGGCCAGACAATGGCAGAACGGTTGGATTTTCAGCGCCGGGTAACAAGCTTTTTACTTGTTCTAAGTAGGCTTTTGGCGCATGTAACATAATGTACTTACTTTCTTTGGCCTGCATTACACCATCGATACGCGGCAGCAGCTTGCTGACCAAGGCTTGTTTGGCCTCGCTCAAGGCTTCGGCCTTTTGAATGAGCACGGCCTTTGATTCAAATACCATGTCTTTCTCACGAAGGCCATTTGCCTCCAAGGTTGCTCCGGTAGACACAAGATCACAAATGGCGTCGGCTACCCCAGCTCTTGGTGCGACTTCCACTGAGCCAGTTAACATAACGGCTTGGGCGTTGACTTTTTGCTCTTCAAAGAAACGCTCAAGTAAAAATGGGTAGGTTGTCGCCACTTTTTTACCTTCAAGGCTTTTAACCGACTCGTAATTTAATTCATTAGGTACTGCGATGGATAAGCGGCAGCCACCGTAATCCATTCGGCGAAGAGTCTTATACTCATATCTTTTCTTTGCGGCTTTACGTTCGAGCATTTTTTCTTCAAGCTCATTTTCGCCAATAAAGCCTAAATCTACGACACCATCCATGACTAAGCCGGGTATGTCATCATCTCTTACTAGGAGCAAATCAATGGGCTGATTTGTCGAGTGTGCAATTAACAAACGGTCGCGAATTTGAAGTTTTATGCCGATGGCTTTGAGGATCGCAATGCTCTCGTCGCTTAAACGTCCTGATTTTTGCACTGCAATGCGCAGACGGTTGGTGTTGCTCATGTTTGGTCCTTTATTTAATACTGCTGATGTCGTTTATCTTGTCATTCGCTTAAAAAAGCCTAGGTCTTCGACAGCTTTAAAAAGGAAAAACCCCCGAAAGTTTCCTTTCGAGGGCTTCAAATTTCTTCATTCGCCTGCTTGAAAGGAACATACCCTTTCAAGCACATACCTGAAAGGTTATGTGTTGTGATGATGAATGAAATTTGTATTGGTCATATTTGTCTCACGTTTTGATGCCACGATAGTATATAAACTGCGGTGTATTATCAATAGGATGCAGTGAATAACTTATAACCTAAAACAAAAAAATGCTGCCTTAGGCACTCATGTTTTTTTGATTATTTGCATTTTGAGAGGAATATCCTCATATATGCACTATTATAGTAAAAATATGTTGACGGTATCGCTTAACATAAAATCTGAGGTAACAGTGAAGAACCCTTTTTCAACGCTCAATAAAAAAGTAAAGCGCGTGCTGCGTGATAAAGCAATAGATCGGGCAAAAACTCGTATTGTGCTGATGCAAAAAAAGCCCGAGGACTTCTCTCCAGAGGAGCTTGAAGTGATCGTGCAAGAAGAAGAAGGTAAGCTTTATTCGGCGATAAAAGAAAAGGGTTTGTTAGCGGTGCTAGCGGTACTTGGTTTTAACTTTTTTGGATAATTCGCAACGCTATGAATAAACTTATTAATATTGTTTTATCTGGTTTGCTTTGGCGTAAGTATAAGTTTTTGCTGGTAAGTCTGATTGCCTTGATTGCTTTTGTATTTTTAGTTGGGCAGATTCATCAAGATTATTTATCTTATGCGCAAAGCACCGCAAACGCTTCGGTTGGCTTGTCGTTTGCGGTGAAGTGGTTAGTTTGGGCTGTGGCGATCTTTGTGTTTTTAGGCGCAAATCATTGGGTCAATAAACGCAAACAAAAACAATCAGATCTTGAAGAAAAAAACTCGGCCTTACAGCGTATTATAAATTGGAAAAACAGGAATAAGCTAAATAGCACTGAGGCACCTGCAAAGCAGCCAAGTGAAGAACGTTCTAAGGCCAGCGAAGATCCCTTTGCGGAACTGCGCACCAAAGACAAACTAAGAACTTATGCAGATTTAATTATCGAGAAAAAGAACCAAGACTAAAGCCTTTGAATACTATGAAACTATTAAAGATGTGCATGTAACGTGAAGTGTGTTGTCTATTTAAGCGAAGCAAATTTTGAGGCTACCACACCCAATTTGCTAGAACTTGCTCAGCGCGCGGCAATAAAGAACAAAAGCTTGGGCGTAACAGGATTTTTGTGCTTCTCCCGCGGCCGTTTCTTGCAATATTTAGAGGGCGAAGAAGAGGTTCTTCAAAACCTGCTTGAAGAAATAAGGGAGGATATGAGACACGAGCTGATGTTTGAGCTGGAGCCAGCAATTATTGAGAAACCGTTATTTTCATCTTGGGCGATGCGTTTAATAACTGAGCAAGAGCTTGATAAATTCAATTTTGAGCTACAGATTGAGCAGAACTTGCTGTACATTAAAAATGACTATTGGTTTAAAGAGCGCTGCGACCAATACATTTGGCAACATATTACGCAAATGGCTAAGCTGAAAAAATATCTCGATATCTATTCTTGATAACCTTACCAATGCAGCCCCTTCCAAGATAGAAGCAGTTAAACGACCTATCAATACTGTCGTGTTTGAGAGGAAAATATAGGAGTTTCCTGATGGAACTTTGTCGGCCTAAAAGTGAACAAAATTCAACAGAGTCAGAACAACACTTCCATATAATATCGATACGGGTGTGCCCATTTTCATAAAGTGACTAAATTTGTACTCTGACGCGCTGAATACTAACAAATTGGTTTGGTAACCATAAGGAGAGATAAAACTTGCACTAGCGGCAAAGGCCACGGTTAACGCAAACGGCATAATTGGCAGCCCCATTGCGTTCACTAAGCCATATGCAAATGGAAACATTAGCGCAGCAGCAGCGTTGTTAGTTACAAACTCGGTTAATAAGACAGTCATTAAATAAATACATATCAGTGCATAAATGGGCGGCATACCCTCAAGCTGCGGGCTCACTACGGTAGTAATATCACTTATAACACCAGAGTTTTCCAAAGCGGTTGCCAGCGATAATGCGCCAACAATTACAATAATCAGATTTAGGGGTAAATTTCGTTTTAGGTCTGACATTGAGGATACGCTGGCTAATATTAGAGCCGCTGCAAAAAATAACAGACCGATGGCCAGCGGAACAACTGATAATGCAGCAAGGCTAATGGTGCCTAAAAAGCCTGCTAGGGTAAAGTACTCTTGCCACGGCAGCAGTTTACGCGCGAGTTTTTGTTCAGATACCATGAAGAAATTTTTGTTAATATTGTCTCTGCGCTGAAAGTCATCGCCGGTGGCTAATAGCAAAAAATCACCGGCCTGAAGCTTTAGTTCACCCATCTTTCCCGATATGGATTCACCATCTCGACGAATAGCCACCACGGCTGCATCAAAGAGCGCTCTAAACCCCACTTGTTTTAGCGTCTTGTTAATAATCGGTGCACGATTAGATATGATGACTTCTGTTAAATTTTCGCTAAGTAAACCATCTGCCTCAGCGAACATGGTCAATCCTTTGATGTGTTCAATATTTTCAAGTTTTTGTACATTGCCAGTAAAGATTAACTTATCGTTTTCTTGGATGATAAAATTGGGCGATACGGGAGATATCACCCTGTTTTTTCTAACCACTTCGATTAGGAAGAGTTCGGGCAAATTACGCAAGTGATTTTGTTCAACCGACTTACCAATCAGCTCAGACTCTGCTTCAACATCGGCTTCGAGTAAATAGCTCGCATAATTACCTTCAGCCGCGCGCAGTTCAGGTAGTAATGGCGACATTAAAAACAACAGTACACCACATAAAATGCCAGCGCTCAGGCCAAATAAAGTGAAATCAAAAAAAGCGAAACCAGGGTGACCGTGTTCGAGCAAGAAACTATCGACAATTAGGTTGGTTGATGTGCCGATCAGCGTCACCGTGCCGCCAAGTATGGCTGCATAAGACAGTGGGATAAGCAGTTTCGATGGCGCATGCAGGGTATTCTGTTTAATCGGCCCTAGCAAGCTAGCGACTACTGCGGTATTGTTCAATAAGGCCGACGAAAAGAAGGTCACTAGAAACATTTTTATAAAGCTAAGGCGATAAGACTTGCTGATAATTGCTCGACCCAAACGCTTAATAAACGCGGTTTTGTCGATTGAATTACTCACTAGCAGTAACAATACAAGGGTAATCAAACCAGTATTAGTCGCGTTGTCCAAAACGTGTTCAAAGCTGACCTGTTGAGTCATGATCAGGGCAAGGGTGCAGGCACCAAAAATCCCAGCAGGACGCCGATTTGAGAATATCAAAGCAGCGATCGTGGCAAAGAAAATTGCGACTACGAGAAGTTGGTCTACAGGCATGACATCATTATTTTATTATTTGCTCATTAGACTAAGACCAATTTGCACAATAGTCTAGCGCTACATGAACTTAATTTACTGAGACGACGCATAAAAAAACGCATGAAAGTCATGCGTTTTATTGAATGCGCGGCTTATTGAGTTCCTCAGAGCTGGGTAATATCCACGGCACCCCAATGCGGAAAATGCTTTCTGACTAAAGCGTTAAATTCTTGCTCAAATTCAGAATATTTAGCGGTAGATGCACTTGCTGCGTTCTCTGAAATGACCATGCCTGCACCAACCGTTCCGTTAGTAAGCCTGTCGATCACAATAAACGCGCCGGTAGCGCGATTCTCAGCATATGGGTCGCATGCAACTGCCTGAGTCAAGCGAATGTCTACCACGCCAATCTCATTTAAATTTAGATGCAGAGCCTCGCTTTCTTCTAGTGTGTTGACATCAATTTTATGATCAATATTTGCAACACTGCCACTGACTAGCTTAGTGGCAAATTTAAAACTGTATTGCTTATTGGGGATCATTGCATCTTCAGACATCCATACCATATGCGTTTTGTATAAATTACCATGCATCGGCAAGCTGTCTGCTTTGACAATCATGTCACCGCGAGAAATATCAATTTCATCTTCAAGGGTAAGGGTTACTGCATTAGGCGCTTCACTGATGTCTAGATCACCATCAAAGGTTATGATCGATTTTACTTTTGAGGTTTTACCTGAGGGCAGTACTGTAATTTCATCGCCTTTTTTAATCGTGCCTGAGACGATAGTGCCTGCAAAACCTCTAAAATTGAGATTTGGACGGTTCACGTATTGCACTGGGAATCTGAAATTATCGTCGCGTTGTACAGCTATCTGTATGCTCTCAAGTAGCTCCATAAGCAGCTCTCCTTCAAACCATGGCGTATGTACACTGCGATTAACTACATTGTCGCCTTCAAGGGCTGATAGAGGCACAAATCGAATATCAGGAATGGTTAGCTGCTCTGAAAATTTCAAATAATCTTTCTTTATCTCTTCATAAACATCTTCTCGGAAGTCCATTAAATCCATCTTGTTGACAGCAACAATGATGTTTTTAATGCCAAGTAATGAGGCTAAGAAAGAGTGGCGTTTCGTCTGGGTTTTTACACCCGCGCGAGCGTCGATTAAGATAATTGCCAAATCACAGGTGGACGCACCGGTTACCATGTTACGGGTGTATTGCTCATGCCCGGGGGTGTCGGCGATAATAAACTTACGCTTTTCAGTGCTGAAATAACGATAGGCTACATCAATCGTAATGCCTTGCTCTCGCTCAGACTGCAAGCCGTCTACCAATAAAGCTAAGTCGACTTTTTCACCCGTAGTACCCACTTTTTTGCTGTCTTGAGTAATCGCTGCCAGTTGATCTTCATAAATCATCTTTGAGTCGTGCAATAAGCGTCCGATAAGGGTGCTTTTGCCATCATCAACACTGCCACATGTCAAAAACCGCAAGAGGTCCTTTTTTTCGTGCTGTTCCAAATATTCGAGAATGTCGGTTTTTAGTAATTCATTTTCGTTGTTCATATCAACTGGTTACCATAAAAAAAGGATTCAAAACGGATTCTTTCTGGTTGTAGCGTAAAGGGTGGGCATCAGGGTCAAGAGGTTTGTCTACATCAAGGACGGTGACTTTACCTCCTGCAGCCAATACTACCGCATGTGCCGCAGCGGTATCCCATTCGCTTGTAGGGCCAACACGCGGATATACATGAGCGGTAGCCTCCGCTACACAGCAAAGTTTTAAAGAGCTGCCCATTGCAATAAGGTTGCTTTCTCCGCCAAGCGCGGCTAGGACCTTATTAATCTCTGGGCTCTGGTGAGAGCGACTGCCGACCACTTGCCAAATATCACCTGCCACATGCGCTTTGGTTTTGATGTCTTTGCGCACGTCATTTTCGAGTTTATATGCGCCTTCGCCAACCCATCCGATATAAGTGGTCCCTAATACCGGGGCGTGCACGACACCGAGTGTTGGCTCGCCATATTCAATTAAAGCAATGTTCACGGTAAATTCACCGTTCTTTTTGATGAATTCTTTTGTTCCGTCTAGTGGATCCACTAACCAATAACGATTCCAAGACTTACGAGTATTCCAACTGATATCCGCGGACTCTTCAGACAATACCGGTAGGTCTGATATCTTATTAAGACTTTCTAAAATATGAAGATGAGCGGCTAAATCTGCTTCAGTAAGCGGTGACGCGTCATTCTTTTCATAGATCGCAACATCTTTTTTGTAGATCTCTAAAATACGCTCGCCGGCTTCTTGGCTAATTTTTACCACATCATCAACAAGGGATTGGGTAATCTCAAAACCGCTCATGATACATAGCCTTTTTGTTGCAGCAACACATATAAACGTTCAGCCGTTTGTTCAGGTGATTCGTCAATATATTGTAAGTGTATTTCGGCGGCCTCTGGCACTTCATATACCGAATCTATGCCGGTGAAATGTTTAATGTCACCCTGACGCGCTTTTTTATAAAGTCCTTTCGGATCGCGTTGCTCGCAGACTTCTAGGGGCGTGTCTACAAACACTTCAATGAACTCCCCTTCAGCTAGCAGAGAGCGGCAAAAGCGTCTGTCGTCTTTAAAGGGCGAGATGAACGCGGTTAATACAATCAATCCTGAGTCAACGAAGAGTTTTGCTACTTCGCTGATGCGTCGAATATTTTCCACTCGGGCCTTGTCGTCAAAGCCTAAGTCACCGCATAAGCCGTGGCGAACATTGTCGCCATCGAGCAAGTAGGTATGATGAGCTTGCTCGTATAATTTGCGCTCTAGCAAATTGGCTAGCGTCGATTTGCCTGAGCCAGATAGCCCAGTCAACCATATTACACTTGGCTTCTGATTTAACTTTCTGGCGCGTTCGCTTTTGTCTATCGTGGTTTGATGCCAAACTACATTATCTGTCATTAAAAATACCCTTCCATTTTCTTCTTCTCCATTGAGCCTGAAGAATCGTGGTCAATAACGCGCCCTTGGCGCTCTGATGTTTTGGTTAACAGCATTTCCTGTATGACTTCTGGTAGCGTATCTGCTGTCGATTCCACGGCACCGGTTAAAGGATAGCAACCAAGCGTGCGAAAGCGAACTGATTTCATCGTTGCTTGCTCGCCTTCTCGTAACGGCATACGTTCATCGTCAACCATTATTAATACCCCATCACGCTCTACTACTGGTCTTGGCTTCGCTAAATATAAGGAGGGGATTTCTATATTCTCCATGTAAATGTATTGCCAAATGTCGAGTTCAGTCCAATTCGACATTGGAAACACGCGAATACTCTCACCTTTATTTATCTGAGAGTTATAAATATTCCAAAGTTCGGGGCGCTGATTTTTAGGGTCCCATCGATGGTTATCGTCTCTAAATGAGTATACACGCTCTTTTGCCCGCGACTTTTCTTCATCGCGTCGAGCGCCGCCAAATGCTGCGTCAAATTTATATTTATCTAGGGCTTGTTTAAGGGCTGCGGTTTTCATAATGTCGGTGTGTTTGGCACTACCTACCGAAAATGGGCTAATTCCTTGTTCCACGCCTTCTTGATTAGTGTGTACGATTAAATTTAAGTTATGCTTTTTAGCCATCAAATCGCGAAATGCGATCATCTCTTTAAATTTCCAAGTAGTATCGACATGCAGTAGCGGAAATGGAATGGTGCCGGGCGAAAATGCCTTGCGCGCTAAATGTAGCAAGACCGAGGAGTCTTTGCCGACGGAATAAAGCATTACCGGGTTATCAAATTCTGCGGCTACTTCACGAAATATTTGAATGCTTTCTGCTTCTAACTGTTTGAGATGGGAAACGGTGGCTGGCGCAACGCTCATAGTGCGGGAGTTCCTTGTCCTAGTATACATATTCATTGCCGTTAAGGTTAACATATCTTAGCGGGTGAATTTATGACATTTCGTTCTGGTTAATTACTAATTAATAACTATTTATGCAGTTTTGTTATAAGTATGTGAATTTTGACCTGTAGAGAGATCGTAGACACATTCTGAATGATATAAAGGTGGTTTTGATGCTTATTTAATGTATTAATTTATCATTTGTAAACGCTGATCAGACCATAAAATAGATTCATCATATGCCTCTAACATAGCGTCATAATCAACGCCGTACTTGTTGCAACCTTGGAGCATAGCGTGCCAATTTGCCTGCTCAAAATCTTTGCTTAGTTTAATACAATCAGATAACCAACCTTGATGCTTGACCAGCGCGACTTTAATATCGTTAGACAAAGGGAGGGTCTCAATAACAGTGGCTAAGTTAGCATCTAACATAGCGTCCAACAGCGATAGCATGCCGACTAAAAATGCCGAAGATAGCTTATCTTTATGAGCAGTACGCTCGGCAAAGAACTCACAAAATTTTGCCCGCTGCAGCGATAAACGAATTAGCTCGCTAGGTTTTTCTTCGCCGAATTTTGCGGCAAACAGCAGCGTCACAAATCGCTCAAGCTCTGCTTTTCCGAGCATGACGACTGCCTGTCTAATACTTTCAATTTTATTGCGTCTATGAAAAACTGGAGATTGCGCATAGCGCAACAGCTTAAACGATAGGCCCGGATCAAGCTCTAATAGTTTAACGATGCTATCAATATCAAAATCTGGATGACTCACCTGGTTAAGTAAACTGCTCAATAGCGCTTGAGAGGACGACAACGATACACTTTTCATTACTTCTGGCTTACTAAAGAAGTACCCTTGAAATAGTGTAAAGCCTAGTTTTTTATAGTCGTTAAAAACGCCAATGTTTTCTACCTTTTCGGCCAATAGTCGGATATGTGGGTGACGTTTAGGTATTTGTGACAGCTCTAGCAATTGTTTTTCAGTAATGTCGAGGCAGTCCACTTTGATGATTTGGCATAGTGGATAAAAACGCTCCCATTTGGGTGAATGAATGAAATCATCTAAGGCTAAAATATAGCCTTTGCTGTGCAAATCTTGCATACAGGCAAAAATTTGCTCCGAAGGGTGCACAGTTTCGAGTATTTCAACGACAATTTGATCGGGCGGTAAAAAGCTCGGATGACCGGCAAGAAGCGAGGCCTTAGTAAAGTTTATAAACGCGAGCTTGCCTCTTGATAGTCGATCTAAGCCCAAATCAAGAGACAGACCTTCGATCATTTTAGATGTGGCTTTTTCTTCGTCGACGTTCGGAAATGCATTTTCCATACTGTTACGAAACAACAATTCATAAGCAAATAATGCTTTATCACTGTCTAATATTGGCTGCCTCGCAGCAAAAAATGCCATCTATAAATTACTCGTTTCCGTAGTTTTCATTTTTTAGTTGAAGCTGATATTCATCAAATAGTTCCGAAATTTGCTGATTTTCGGGTGGAAAAGCTTTTGCCATCATGTATATAACGGCCGCAGATATTAAAAACCCAGGGATTATTGCGTATAAAGTATTAAATATACTGTCAGGGTTATCGCTAAGCGGCGCGTAAATCCAAATTAATACGGTAATAGCACCTGACAATATGCCAGCGATAGCGGCTTTTTGAGTCATCTTTCTCCAAAATAGCGTAAATAAGACCAATGGACCAAAGGCTGCGCCAAACCCTGCCCAAGCGTGACTGACTAACGATAAAATGGTTTTGTTTTCACCAAATGCCAACATGATAGCGGCAATGGCGACTACCAGCACCGAAATTCGGCCAACCAAGACCTGTATCTTTTCGCTAGCATCTTTGTGTAAAAAGCTCACATAGATATCTCGGGTGAGCGAACTTGATGTCACTAATAGCTGTGACGATATCGTACTCATAATAGCGGCTAAAATTGCGGCCAATAAAAAGCCGCCAATCAAGGGATGAAATAACAGTTGCGACAGCACAATAAAGATGGTTTCGCTGTCGTCTATCGACGCCGATGTGTTGCTCATATATGCAAGCCCGAATAAACCAGTCATAGCTGCGCCAAATAAGGCAACTATCATCCAAGTCATGCCAATTCGACGAGCCGTTGGGATCTGCTTAAGGGAGCCAATCGCCATAAATCTAACGATGATATGGGGTTGCCCAAAATATCCTAAGCCCCAAGACATAAGTGAAATCACGGCAACGATGCCTAAGGTTTTACCGGTGTCGGCATCGGTGAATAACTTCAGTAGATTAGGGTCGATCACCGAGAGCGCGTCGAGGGTTGCGTTAATTCCACCGAGTTCAAACATCACCACAGTAGGTACTAAAATCAATGCGACAAACATGATGCAGCCTTGGATAAAATCTGTTAACGAAACCGCCATAAAGCCACCGACCATGGTATAGGCCACAACCACCCCTGCGGTTAATAACACTCCCCAGTGGTAACCCAGACCAAATGACGATTCAAAAAGTTTGCCGCCAGCGACTACCCCTGAAGATGTATAAACGGTAAAAAACACAATAATCACAACAGAGGCAACGATGCGCAGTGTATGAGTGTTATCAAAAAAACGGTTTTCAAAGAAATCGGGTAGCGTAATGGCGTCGTTTGCAACTTCCGTAAACACTCGCAAGCGCGGAGCCACTAGTAGGTAATTGAACCAAGCTCCTAAACATAGGCCAAAAACAATCCAAAGCGACGATGCACCGGAAATATACATCGCGCCTGGCACGCCCATCAGCATCCATCCACTCATATCTGAGGCGCCCGCTGAGAGTGCGGTAACTGGCGCAGATAGCTTGCGTCCGCCCAGTAGATACCCAGATGCACTCTCTTCGTTTGTTCTATATGCGTAAAGGCCAATGCCCAGCATAACCATAAAGTAGATTGCGAGTGAGATGTATGTGCCGTATTCCATGAAAACCTCATATTTGCTTTTTATATATGGTAACACCTTGAGTATAAATCGAAAGGTAATCGCAAATATTGGTCAGATTTAGTAGCTTGATTAGGCGCGCAAGCAGTCGTTATAAACTGAAGGCTGTTTGAGTGTAGAACAAAGAGTAGAGAACAAAGATGAGCGCCTAAGGCTTAGGCGCTCATTCGCTTAAATGGAAAAAGACAGAAGAGTTTTTGCCTTTGCTTTGAGCTCTTCGACTTGGGCGCTAGTCTCACCCACAATAATTATTTTAGCTGACTCAAGCAAGAACGCAGAGCCGGTGTAAACATCATTGCTAAAATCGTCATCAATGGTTTTTGATATTTCAGATGGCATAACAAAAAGCGAAGCTAAGCCATCTTTGCCTTTAATAATTAAATGCAGACTTTTAATCGAATCAAGATAGCAATAATTGGCAGACACAATTTCGCCTATGCCTTCGTTTACTTGACCGTTGTAGGTAGCAAGCTTGTCGTTGACCATGGCCAAATCTACCTTGCCGCTTTTATTGAGTTCATAGCTCATATGACTCATATGGGCGTAGACATCACTCTTCAGATCAGTAGGCCCTTGCATTAAAAGGCTTACGCTTAAAATACTGGCAAGAAATACCGAAGCGGCCAACGCTAAGTACCAAGGGCGACGTTTTTTCTGCTGCTGAAAATCATCCATCGACTGGCGAAGTATCAATTTATCAGCTAAGCCTTCCGGTACCGGGACATTCATCGCTTGCTCAAGTGAAGCTTCCATCATTCTGACCTCATCCCAAAAAGCCTGCTTTTTAGGATCGCTCTTTGCGGCCTCTAAAATCTCAGGGTCCTTGGTATACGGGTCAGCGTAAATGGTGCGCCGAAAATTGAGATCATCCATTTGACTGTGCTCCAAATTCTTTGTCTTTAGTCATGATTTCTTTTATTTGGCTACGCGCTCTAAATAATCGAGTCATCACCGTGTTTTTGTTTAAATTGAGCTGCTCGGCAATTTCATCACCGCTAAAGCCCATAATTACTTGCATCACTAAAGGCTCACGATATTCTTCGCTTAACAAAGCAATTGCTCTGCGCAAATCTCTATTCTCTATATTGCCGTCGCTAGGCGCCACCGGATCGGCCACGCTGACATCGTCAATATCCACTAAGTCAAACTGTTTACGTTCAAAACGTCTTGCGTTTTCACGTCTGAGTATGGTGATTAACCACGACTTTGCAGCCGTTTCATCTTGCAGTGAGTCTAAGGATTTCCACGCGCGAAGGAAGGTTTCTTGTACCACATCTTCGGCAATGGCCCGGTCTTTTATTAGCCATACTGCATAGCGAAAAATATCAGCATGCAACGCTTTCACTAAGGCTTCGTATCGTCGTTGTTTTGTCATCATATCTGTAGAGACCGAGGACACCTTGTTTTTATTTCCTAACATGGGTAAATAAACTCACTTTTTTATACGGTTTATTTTTAGCGCCAGCGCGCGCAGCGATAAAACACTTCAGATCCTAGTGTTCGCGTAAGTACCTAATGGTATTCTGGCTTGAGTATAGGCTAAGCGCCTAAAAAGTGCATCTATACCCATGCACTGCTCAGTTTTGGCAAGCTACACTATAAAGCAAAGAGCAACACAATCGAGTTGGTGGCTTAAATTAAACGCAATAAAAAGGCCTAATTTACACAGACACCATCTGACTATTGATGCACTGTGAATTAAGCCTTCTTAAATTAATGCAGGCGCACAGCCTAACTTGCGAGTGTTGATTCAACCCACTGATTAATTTTTTCTTCCAAAATGTTTAAGGGTATCGGTCCGTACATGAGAATTTCGTCATGAAATTCAGGATAGCTAAATTTATCGCCCAGGCGTGCTTTTGCATCCGCCCGAAGCTCTAATATTTTTAGCATACCAACGGTATAAGCGGTTGCTTGACCCGGCATTGCAATATAACGCTCAATTGCTTTTACGGCATCATTCTCAGGGTTGGGTGTGTTTTTAATTAAATACTCAATTGCCTCTTCTCGCGACCATTTCATATTGTGAATGCCAGTATCTACCACCAAACGGCATGCTCTCCATAGCTCCATCGCTAAGCGCCCGAAGTCAGAATAGGGGTCTTCATAAAATCCCATGTCTTTGGCTAAGGTTTCAGTATACAGGCCCCAACCTTCGGTGTAGGCGGTAAACGAAATGTACTTTTGAAATTCAGGAATACCCTCTAACTCTTGCGCAATAGAGCGCTGCATGTGGTGACCAGGGATGCCCTCATGATAGGCAAGTGCTTCCATTTGATAGCTTGGCATGCTGCGCATATCAAAAAGATTAGCGTAGTAAACCCCCGGGCGTGAGCCATCTTTTGAAGGAGATTGATAAAACGCTTTTCCGGCAGACTGTTCACGAAATGCTTCTACGCGCTTAACAATCATTTGTGCCTTCGGAACCAAGCCAAAATAATCCGGTATTTTTGCTTCCATTTTATCTATGTATGCTTTTGCTTCGGTTAGGTAGCGGTTGCGATCTTCTTCTGTGTTTTCATAATAGAATTGGTCATCTTCGCGCATAAATGTGAAGAAGGCCTGCAGGTCGCCCTCAAAGTTGACTTGTTTCATGATATTGCGCATTTGATTATGGATACGCTCAACGTGCTCTAACCCGATATCATGCACCTGTTGGGCATTCATGTCGGTGGTGGTAAACCATGACAATCTATTTTGATACCATTTGTCGCCGTCAGGTAAGCGCCATACGCCATCGCCTTTTGGGCTGTATGCTTGCTGTTTTGTTAACTCCGCGATCATTTGCATGTAGGCTGGTTTAACGCTTTGCATCAGCGCTTCGTTGGCTTCTGCTAGTAAGCCACCTTTTTCGGCATTGCTTAAGCCTAGGGCATCTAGTTTGCCCTTAAAGTCGGCGAGAATAGTAGAGTCCTCGACGCTTTCCTCAAACGGATTACCTTTAATCACGTTCGCAGAAGCTTGGATCATTTGATCGTAGGCCCACTGCGGAGGAAATATTCCGGCTTCTTGACGCAGTTTGAGCTGTTCAAAAACTTGATCAAAAAGGGGCTTAACGCCTCTTAGCCGCTCGATGTAAGCTTCTGCATCCTCAATTGAAGATACGCGATGAATATTGATTAAAAAGCTCGGCACAGTAGTATGCCAAGCACTGAACTGATGCATGATGTAGCTATGTAGCCTGAATTCATCATTGGCGAGGCGACGGGTCAAATCTGCTTGATACAATTGCAAACTTAAGCGCTCTTGCTCATCTAACTGGGCAAGGTCAAAGCCTTCTGTCTGCGCCATGCGCTGCTCCATCAATTCACGACGTCTTTGGTCAGCGGCGGGCGATACATCGTTCCATTTATCGTAATCCCATTTGTAGCCAAGTCGACTTTGAAACATTGGTGAGTTTTGTAAATCTTGCTCAAAAGAGTCAGCAAAAAACTGCGCTAAGCGCTGTGACTCTGTTGCAGCTTGCATTGCGTTTTGGGTCTCGCCGGCACCTGCTGTCGGGCCACTTTGTGCCGTTTCTGGAGCGGGGCTGCATGCCGCTATGCTAAGTGCTATACAAATTGCAGACACAGTAAATAGAGGCTTTTTAATCATTATTAATCCTGTTTCTTTACGTAATTGGGTACATATTAGTACGAGACTGTGAGTCGCGTCTATGCTGTTCACGCTCTCTTAATCGCGTGAGCGTTTGTTTGAGCGCCTCGACGTCAAAGCTACCAGTCGTTTCGCTGTATTGACTCGCCAGTGCGCCGTTAAAGGCTTCGGCAGCATCACTGGCATCTAAATGAATCAAGGTGTTATTTAAGGACTGAATATGCTGCCTTGTTAAACTTTGCAACCATGCTCTGAGGCAGGCCTGTAATGCTTTTGTGTTTTTACTGTCAATGGCTTGATTGAGCTGCTGCCAAGCCGTTGCTTCGCTGTCAGATATCGGTATTTGCGCGGTTTCTTTTACCGCTGCTACAGTCGGTGTTTTGCGATAAAGTAAAAGCATCATAATAATAAGCACCACAAGGGCAGCAATTAAGCTGATGTGCAGCGCATCTAAACCATATATTAAGACAGGAAATAAGCCATCTGATGCGGGTTTCTCAGCTTGCTCGGGAAGCAGGTCTACAGGAGTGGCTTCGCTGATCGCGGCGCCACTTAGCTGGCTGGCGTCGCTGGCTTGATTAACCGGCGCAATGACGTTTACAGTCTTTGCCGGAACAACCGCAAATTTGGTTTCACCCGAATTCACGTCGAACCATGGGATACTAATTTCGGGTAATACAAATGTTCCAGTCTGACTTGGAATAATTGCCGTGCTTTGCACCAGTTGCGCAATCAATCGACTGTCTTGCTTAATGGTCGCTCTCTCAGGCTGCTCTGGATAGGTTTTAAAACTGGGATGATACTGTGCTTCAATGGCGGGCAACTGCTCATCAATTAGCCCTAGCGCATTTATCGTTATGGTTCGTGTTATAGGCTCTCCTTGAACAAACTCATTGTCATTACCTTGCCATTGCTCGCTTACCTGAACTTGTTCACTGGGTAACCATAAAAATGGGTAACTTTCAGGAATTGGCAAGACGGTCAGCTCAATAGAGGGTGCAACACGGTTGATGGTTTTGCTGCGATTGAAAAACGCAAAATTTTGGCGAGAGCCGGCCAACACTTCGGCCTGAAACACAGGACCGTCAATGATGTAATTACCACTCGCTTGAGGCAATACCGCAAAGTTTCTTTCAATCACCCGATAGCGCACGCCATTGACTAGTTCCTGGTATTCTTTGTCATCGCCAAGTTGCTCGATTACCGCGTTGTCGAGCACCGGTTCAGTTAAACTGCCGCGCTGGATATCTACCGCCAAATATATTTTGACCTGATATTGGACCTGCTGCTGCAAATACACCTGCGCGCTACTGACCTGTGTTGTGACATAAAAGTCCCGAGGTTGCGCGAGATTGGCTTCTGTGACCGGCAGTACGTTTAAAATTATTGGGTCAGTTACTTGTTGATCAATTCTAAAAGCCGGAATAGTTAACTTGCCAGTGCCGCGCGGAAAAAGTTGCAGTGTCCAAGTGGTCGTGGTGGTGCGATCAAAGTTAATGATTTGGGTTGATTGGCTTACCGACGGTTGGCCGACTCTAAAGCTACGCGTTAACACAGAAAAATCAATTGCGTCAGATTCTGCGCCACCAACAGCGGTTATTTGCAAGGTGACTGATTCATCAAGCAATATGGGGTTTTTATCAATTGTGGCGGTAAGGCTAGTGAGCTCGGCTGAGGCATAATGACTCACCAATGCTAGCAAAAACCAAAAAGACCAGTACAAAGACTTCATTACCACTCCTGTTCTTGTGTTGTGGGAGGCGCATACTGTTTACGACGCTGAGATTCAATTAACATTTTCCGCTGCAGCAAAAATGCAGGGTCATCAGGCACTTTGTTCATTAGTGTTTGCAGGCGCTGCATTTGCTCTCGCTCTTCGGGTGTGAGTTCGCTTTGATCAACTGCTTGTACGCTTTGCATGTCTTGCTCTTGCTCTTGTTCAGTTTCAGCTTCAGTGTTTTGTTGTTGAGCGTCAGAACTAGCTTGCTGTTGTTGATCATTCTCTTGCTGATCATTTTGTTGCGCTTCGCTTGAGCTTTGCTCGGATTGGTCTTGTTGCCCTTCACCCTGCTGATTTTGATCCTCTGATTGCTTTTGCTGTTCGTTTTGGTCAGCTTCTTGTGAATTTTGTTCACTGTTTTGATCGTTTTGCGATCCATCTTGCGACTGCTCTTGCTGCTCACCTTCACCGTTTTGCTCGTTTTCCTGCTCTGACTCAGACGGTTGGTCTTGCTGCTGCTCTTGCTCAGGCTGATTTTGCTGTTGATCTATTAAATCTTCAACAATCTTTTTATTGCGCGCCGCCTGCTGATGCTCAGGCGATAACTTCAAAACCTTTTCGTATGCATCGAGGGCGTCTTGTAATTCGCCCATTTTCGCCAAAGCATTACCGCGGTTATATATGCTGTCTAAACCGTCTGCCTGTTGATATAAGTTCGCCGCGGTTTCAAAATCGCCGGCTTTATAGGCGGCTGCTGCCTGCCAATTAATATCATCAAAAAGCTTAGCGGCGGCTTCAAAATCATTTGCTTTAAAAGCCTGTAGACCTCGTTGGTTACGATTTAAAAATAAGGATTGTATATTACCAGTTAGCGTTTGCTCAGCCTGATTTGTATTTGGCTGCGCCGGTGTTGTGTCCTGCGCAAATACCTCGGCGCTTTGCATGGGTATCAAAGTAATCAGCAGTGCACTAAATAACACTCCCTTTCTAAACATCAAAAGGGCGATTGGCAATAATAATATGGCTAAGTATGCGCCCATGTCTCGCCAAGCATCCCCTGTACTTTGCTCTTCTTTACCTTCGCGGATTTGATCCAGTCGGCTACTGGTGAGCAGCATGGAGCGTATGTCGCTATCGTCGATACTGATCTGGGTAAAGCGTGCATTTGACGGCGCTAAAGCTTGCTCTAAGTATGCTCGGTTCATTCTTGGAATAACTATTGCGCCGCTGTTGTCCTTGAGCAAGCTGCCGTCGAGTAACTGTATCGGCGCACCTTGGTCTGTGCCAATCGTCAATGCAGAAAATTCGTATTGAGTGCTGTTAATAAGCTCTCTAAGAGGAGCAACATCGTCAAGTTCAATGCCATCAGTAATCCAGTAAATATGCCCATTTTTATAACCTGCATTATCCAGCAACTGTTTGGCTAGTTCAAAGCCTGCCTTTGGGTTGCTGCCAGAACTAGGCATAATTTCGGGGCTTAGGCTAGGGATCAAATTCTCTAAATTGCTAATGTCTTCGGTTAATGGACTGATGATAAATGCGTCTGCTGCATAGGCTACCAAACCTACTTCTCCATCATTAATCTCTTTGATGAGGTCAATGGCTTTAAATTTCGCTCGAGCAAGGCGACTGGGCGATATATCGGTCGCTCTCATTGATAAAGACATATCCATTACGACAACACGGCCAGAGTCTGTCTGATAAACGGGCTGTGGTAACTTCTCCCAAGCTGGGCCAGCGATGCCTAGGCAAGCAATGCTCATTGCTATCATCAGCCATATAAATGCCTGCTTGCTTTGACGGTCTCCTTTTACAGTGACCAAACGCTGGTGCAAGTGAGCAGGCAAAATTGACTGCCACTGACTGCTCGCCAGCTTGATCCTCATCCATACCCACACCAGAACAATCATGGCGGGTATCAGCAGCAGTACTGAGGGTCTCAAAAAATGAAAGTTATCAAACATCGACTTTCCCGTTTTTGCTGTTTGTCAGAGCAACAAGCGATGGCTTTATAATCGCAATACCGATTGCCAGCAGGGTTAACAAGCTAGCGATACCCAGTGGATAATAAAATAGGGCGCTTTGCGGCCGCATTTTCTGAGAATTGCCCTCTACAGGCTCTAAGCTGTCTAACATTTGATAGATGCCCACGAGCTCATCTGTATCTCGCGCCCGAAAGTATTGACCGCCGGTTTGTTGTGCGATATTGGTGAGCATCCGCTCATCTAAGTCTTGAGATGGATTGACCATGCGTTGACCAAAGAAACTATTGATAATTTGTTCATCTGCGCCCACCCCAATGGTGTAGACGGTGACTTTATTTGCCACCGCTAAGGAGAGAGCTTGCTCAGGGGTAATATTCCCTGCGGTGTTTTGTCCGTCAGTGAGCAAAACCAGCACCCGATTTGATTTTTCTTTTTCGCTGAAACGTTTAACCGCAAGTCCGATAGCATCACCAATCGCGGTGCGTTCGCCAACTAAGCCAATCATAGATTCGTCTAAAAGGGTTTTCACGGTATTGCGGTCAAAGGTCAGCGGCGCTTGCAAATACGCGGTGTCGGCGAACAAAATCAAGCCGAGTCGGTCGCCCACGCGGCGCTCAATAAAGTCAGCTAACACATACTTAATCATATTGAGGCGGTTGACTTCCCGCCCTTCTATTTGCATGTCGGTTTGCTTCATACTGCCTGACAAATCTACCGCGATCATTAGGTCTCGGCCTTCGTTAGGAATTGCAACGGCTTCTCCTAACCATTGAGGCTTCGCTGCTGCGCTTACCAATAGCGCCCAAACGAGAAAGGCGAATAAGGTCATATAAGCGCTGGTGCCTGATGGTTTCGAATCGGTCCCTGCAAGTGTCTGCAGGGTAGGTACTCGCAAAGCGGCAGACTGAGACATACGCTTTGCCGGCATAAAGCGCCTGACAATATATGGCAGTGGCAATACAACAAACACCCATGGCCAAACAAACTCAAACATCCACAGCTCCCTTATTCGGCGGCAAGGCCTTCTTCAGCCAAGTTTGTGCCGCTGTTTTGATCACTTGCGGCTCTGCAATTTTAAGGCGTTGATCATATTGCCATTTGGCTAACTGGATTAAGGGCTGACAGGCTGACTCTGATTGTGTTGAGCCATATAATTTCGAAATTAAATCAGCCCATTGCTCGGTTTGCATCTGCAGAATGTTTTTCTCTGGTAAATAACTTTGTACAGCGGTTTTCAGTACATGATGGACTTGCTGCATGGCTAAATGATCGTCGAAGTTAATGCTTTGTAAGGCTGCTAAACTTTCCTTAAGGGCTAGCCTTCTTGCATTACGACGATAAAAAAACACAGCCGAAGCAACTGCTAGTAATATTGCAAGGCCCAAAACAATCCAATACCCCAAAGCCGGAGGCCAAGCGGATACGTCTGCTGGGATGGCAATATCTGCAAGTTGATCCAAAGGATTCATAAGCCTACCCCTAGTTCAAAACCGCGTTTGTGTGCCACCATTTGTTCATCTAGTGCTATGCCCGCGCTTACTAGGCGGGGAAATACTCGGACCTTATTCAATTCATGTTTAAGAGTAGCAAGATGTGTGAGTTGTTCTTGTTCATAGCGTTTAGATTGGGAGTGGTCACCTAACACAATACTAGAGCGTTTACGCCCATCGGTAATGCTCAGCGTTTGTTGTTGCGCACTTTCTGGCAAACTTTGTTCAAAGGGGTCTTTAATTACGCTGACTTTGACTTCGCAGTGCCGGCTAAGGTCACCTAACAATGTAAAGTGCTCACTGTTTAGTTGTGTACAGTCGGAAACAATATGGATCAAGCTACCCGGTTTAGCTAAAAAATGCATGCGCTGCAGGGCATTTAAAAATGCTGCCGACGATGAACTTGACAGGTTTTGAGCGGGAGCTTGTATAGTCGCAACACTTTCGTTTTGTAAATTCACTACTGAATTTAAAAAATGTAGCGCGTTTTTAGTTTGCGCTCGCGGTTTGTTCTCAATATCGCGCAGTTCGTTAAACACGATACCGCCGAGTTTGTCGCCGCGGGCAACACTTGCCCAGCAAACTAGAGAGGCAACATGAGCTGCCTGCACGGCTTTAAAGAGTAACTGCGTGCCAAACTGCATGCTTGCACTTAAATCTAAGAAGACAAAAACAGGGCGTTCACGCTCTTCTCTAAATATTTTGGTGTGGGTTTTACCGGTTCTTGCAGTGACGCGCCAGTCAATGCTGCGAATATCATCTCCGGGCTGATAATGACGGGCTTCATCAAACTCCATTCCTCGGCCTTTGAACATTGAGCGTTCAGAACCTGCTAGCTGACTAGCAGCCCTTGCCGTGGGCGCCAATGAAATCATATTAGCCAGTGACTTAAAACGCACTAATTCTGCCATCGATAGTTCGATGCCGTTGCTCTTTAGTTTATTCAGCTCATTTGTCACTGCGTTCATTTGCATACAATATTGCTCGCAGCTACTTTATGGAATAGGAACCACTTGGGCAATTTGAGCAATTACTTTATTGCTATCGATGCCTTGGGCCTGGGCCTGATAACTTAATATAAGGCGATGCCTTAACACGTTATACAAGACCGCTTGAACATCTTCTGGAGACACAAAATCGCGTTCATGTAACCAAGCGTGAGCTCTAGCACAGCGCTCAAGCGCGATAGTTGCCCGTGGGCTCGCACCGATTTCAATGTACTCACGGAGCTGCTCTGAGTAGGCCTGTGGCTGACGGGTGGCCATAATTAATTGCACGATGTAATTTTCGATGGCCTCAGACATGTGAATTTCAAGGATTGCTTTGCGGGCAGACTTAATGTCAATTTGCGACAGTTTGTCGACATCTTTTGGCAAGGCATGATTGATTTCGTCGAGGGTTTCTCCGCGGTTAAGCTTCAAAATTTTCAGCTCAGTCTCGGCATTTGGGTAATCAATTTCTACATGCATTAAAAAGCGGTCGAGCTGCGCTTCTGGCAAAGGGTAAGTGCCTTCTTGCTCCAATGGGTTTTGTGTTGCCATGACTAAAAATAATTCAGGCAGAGCATAAGTGGTGCTGCCTACCGTAATTTGTCGTTCTGCCATGGCCTCTAGTAGCGCAGACTGCACCTTTGCTGGGGCGCGATTGATTTCATCGGCTAACACTAGGTTATGAAACAAAGGGCCTTTTTGAAAAATGAACTCGCCGGTTTCAGGTCGATAGATATCGGTGCCGGTGAGGTCGGCGGGTAATAAATCGGGCGTAAATTGCACGCGATGGAAATTTGCTTCAATGCCATCTGAAAGGGCATTTATAGCTCTCGTTTTGGCTAAGCCTGGCGGCCCCTCAACTAAAATATGACCGTCTGCTAAAAGCGCAATTACAATGCTTTGCGTAAGTTCGGTTTGGCCAATTACTTGCGAATTAAGATGAGATAAAAGCTGTTTTATTTGATTTACTGCCATGAAGCAACCCGTTGTTTATTAACTATCTAACTTTCACTTTCGAAAGATATAAGGGCGATGAGTACATAACTCAATGACGCCATGCCTTATTTTCGCATGTTTAACTGCAAGATTCCGACTATCAAAATAGAAAGTGGTTCGCTTGGTCTTCACATTTTTACCAAGAGTTTGCTCATGGTATCCAAAAAAACAGAAGTTTACTGCGTTAGACTGGACTTTTGGGCTATGCTGAGACAATTGCGCGCAGCAGTGTCGATAAATTTGCGTTTGTTGACGCACTTTGACACAATCATGTGGTCAGACCAGAAGAGCTGCTTCGGTGCACAAACATTTGCCCAAGGCTAAACGTTGAGGAAAAACAATGTCCAATATTCAAAATTTGAAAACACACTCCGGTGACAGGATAGCGATTGTCGCCGGTTTGCGTACGCCCTTTGCAAAAATGGCAACCTACTTTCATGGCGTTCCAGCGGTAGATTTAGCCAATATTGTGGTCAATGAATTGATGATCAAAAATGATGTCGATCCTGCTTTAATACAGCAAGTTGTGTTTGGCCAAGTGGTGCAAATGCCAGAAGCGCCAAACATTGCCCGAGAAGTGGTACTAGGCACTGGTATGGGCGTGCATACTGACGCTTATAGTGTGTCAAGAGCCTGCGCTACTAGCTTTCAATCTACCGTTAACGTACTCGAATCAATGATGGTGGGTAATATTGAAGTCGGTATTGCTGGCGGTGCAGATTCTACTTCGGTCTCGCCTATTGGTGTATCAAAAAACCTCGCAAGGGCATTAGTTGACCTGCAGAAAGCCAAGACTATTGGCCAGAAATTCAACATCTTTAAAAAGTTAGGTATGAAAGACCTGTTGCCGGTTCCTCCAGCAGTAGCTGAGTATTCAACGGGTTTGTCGATGGGACAAACCGCAGAGCAAATGGCAAAGTCGCACGGTATTTCGCGAGCTGATCAAGACCTACTTGCTCACAACTCACATTCACGTGCAGCCCAAAACTGGGAAGCGGGCAACCTAGACGGCGAAGTAATGACCGCTTACGCGCCGCCGTTTAAAGGTGCTATTTCTAGAGACAATAATGTACGTTTTGATTCTACGTTAGCAGGATATGCCAAGCTCAGACCTGTATTTGATAAAAAGTATGGCACCGTAACTGCAGCCAATGCGACGCCGCTTACCGATGGTGCATCAGCAGTACTAATGATGACTGAAAGTAAAGCCAAAGCGCTGGGCTATCAACCTATCGGCTATATCAAAAGCTATGCCTTTGCTGCTATTGGTGTACAAGAAGATATGCTCATGGGCCCGTCATACGCAACGCCGATGGCGTTGGACAGAGCAGGGATGTCCCTTGCCGATCTTACTTTAATTGAGATGCACGAAGCCTTTGCCGCGCAGACTCTCGCTAACGTGAAAATGTTTGCCAGTGATAAGTTTGCTAAAGAAAAACTGGGCAGAAAGAAAGCGACTGGCGAAATCGATATGGACAAGTTTAATCAAATGGGCAGTTCGATTGCCTATGGACATCCATTTGCAGCGACCGGTACTCGCATGATTACCCAAATGCTGAATGACCTAAATAGACGAGGCGGTGGAACAGGTTTATTGACCGCTTGTGCAGCCGGTGGACTCGGTGCTGCTATGATCGTGGAGACAGAATAATGAGCGCTTTTACACTAGAAAAACGAGATGACGGTATTGCTATCCTAACAATGGATGTGCCGGGCGATTCGATGAATACCTTAAAAGCTGACTTTGGAGACGAAATTTCAGCTATCTTAGATGACATTGAAAACGACAAAGCAATTAAAGGCGTAGTCGTTGCAAGCGGCAAGAAAGATTCCTTTGTTGCTGGCGCGGATGTGGCAATGTTAGCTGCATGCGGGTCTAGTGAAGATGCTGAAGCCCTGTCTGTGGGTGGTCAAAGAATATTTGATCGCATTGAAGCGATGACAAAGACATTCGTTGCTGCAATTCATGGTCCAGCATTAGGCGGCGGTTTAGAGCTTGCACTGGCTTGTAACTATAGGATTTGTAGTGATAGCGACAAAACTCAGCTCGGCTTACCTGAAGTACAGCTTGGCTTGCTGCCTGGCAGCGGCGGTACTCAGCGTTTACCGATATTGATTGGTGTCCAGCAAGCTATGAAAATGATGCTCACAGGAGCCCCTGTGCGTGCTAAACAGGCATTAAAATATGGCATCGTGGATGACATGGTTCCCCTCTCTATTTTAATGGACGTTGCAATTAAGTTTGCCGCTACGCCGAAAACCAAGCATGAAGCTAAAAAATCTATGACGGATAAAGTCTTAGAAAACACTGGTTTTGGCCGTAAAATAATGTTCAAAAAAGCGCGTGAAGCAACGCTATCAAAGACTAAGGGTAACTATCCTGCACCGATGTACATTATTGATTGTATTGAAGCAGGGCAAGAAAATCTAAGCAAAGGCTATGAGACTGAAGCGCGCTTGTTTGGTAAATTGGTAATGACAAAAGAGTCTAAACAATTGCGAGACATCTTTTTTGCAACCACCGAAATGAAAAAAGAAAACGGTGTAGAGGGTGTCGAGCCTAAACGTGTATCAAAAGCTGGCGTATTAGGCGGAGGCCTTATGGGCGGCGGTATAGCATTTGTCACCGCGACTAAAGCAAGAGTACCTGCCCGCATCAAAGATATCAGCGAAAACGGCATTGCCGGTGCACTTAAGTACAGTTACGACATTCTGAATAAAAAAGTTAAAAAGCGCTTTATGCGTCAAACTGAAATGCAAAAACAGATGTCGTTGATCACAGGTTGCCTAGACTATAGCGGTTATAAGCATGTCGACATTGTCATCGAAGCGGTATTTGAAGATCTTGGGCTTAAGCAAAAAATGGTTGAAGAAATTGAAGGAAATTGCTCGAAAGACACGATTTTTGCATCGAATACGTCCTCCATTCCGATCGCTGAGATTGCAGCGACAGCGAAACGTCCAGAAAATGTTATCGGCCTGCACTACTTCTCTCCGGTTGATAAAATGCCATTAGCTGAAGTCATACCACATGATAAAACCTCCGAGCTTGCCATTTCGACTACGGTTGAATTTGCAAAAAGGCAGGGCAAAACGCCGATAGTAGTAAAAGATGGCGCCGGTTTTTACGTGAATCGGATCTTAGCACCGTATATGAGCGAAGCGGGTTATTTAGCAATGGAAGGGCAACCGGTTGATGCAATTGATAAGGCACTGGTTAAATTTGGGTTTCCCGTTGGCGCATTTAAACTGCTGGATGAAGTTGGTATTGATGTTGGTACTAAGATCACGCCAATATTAAAAGGCCAATTTGGCGAGAGGTTTTCTGCCCCTGATGCTTTCGTAAAACTCTTAGAAAATGACCGCAAAGGTAAGAAAAACCTAAATGGTTTTTACGATTATAAGGGTAAATCTAAGGGTAAAGCAGTAGATGAGTCTGTATATGAGTTATTGGGTATATCACCGGTCACAAAATATACAGATGCCACGGTGGTGGAGCGTTGCGTTCTGTTGATGCTAAATGAAGCGGCACGTTGCCTAGAAGAAGCAGTAATTCGCAGCCCGCGTGACGGTGATATTGGTGCGATATTCGGCATAGGCTTCCCACCGTTCCTAGGTGGACCGTTTAAGTACATGGACGAATTAGGGATGGAGCATTTAGTCGGTAGGTTAGAGCATTATGCGTCGACCTATAGCGATAAATACACGCCGGCTCAAATATTAATCGATATGAAAGAAAAACAAAGTAGCTTTTATAATTAAGCTAAAATTTTAAACTTTAGTTGATAAAAAGCCGGCCTTAGTCGGCTTTTTTGTATCTACAGCCTAATATTGGAAGTTTTAATCAACAGTTGGTCGGTGGCTAAAGGGTTTGAAGCTATTCAGCATTGGCGCATTTATATCGTTGGTCAATAAAACTTGCCCTTCATTAGCTGAAGTGAGTTTCTCTAGCCAGTTTTTGATTTCCTCGCTGCTAATTTGCATTAGGGTTTGTTGTAAAATTTTATAATGGAAAAACGGGTCGTGATGTTCAAAATTTGCCCACAGGCGCCTGGCAACATTCGACACATCTTTATTAAGTGGCTCACACTGTTGTGCTACCCGCAGTTTAATATGCTCGAGTTCTTTCTCGGTGGCAAGCCAGTCATCTAATAGTTCTGAAATTGCTTCGATCATGGCATTGTAGATTGTGTCTGCTGAGGATTTTGATGATTGTAAATATATAGCTAAGCCTGGCTGCGAATTAATCGGCTTATAGCCCACACCTACCATATAGGCTAATTGCTTGTCGTTGCGCAGGCGAAGAAAAACATGCGGTCCCAGAATATGTTCTAAGATAAGGCAAATTGCCGTGGCGCGCTCTTTGATATACAGGACACCTTCTTCAATTTGCCTAACCTGTTGGTACAGCACGATGGCTGTATCGTTCGCCTGTATAACAGGCAGTGACGGTAAACACGGCTTTGGTATTGCGGTTGCGAGTATGGCGGGCTTTTTCCAAAGCGCTTTGGCGGTAAGTCGTGATTGCAACTGCTGATGCATTTTTTGTGCTGCATGCAAGCGCCAATTACCGACTAATAGCGCCTCTACACAGTTTTGTTTAAAGAAGTCTTTTTGATGCGCGTTGAGTTCAGTAAAGTTTAAACGCTCAACTGCTTGGACTTGTTGGGCGATTGAATAGGTGTCTCCTTGGATCAAGGTATTCAAATTAGCAAACATTTGGTTAATCGGTTTTTGCAGCAACCTTGTGCTTAATCGTTTTATGATGGCCTGTTTTACTTGGTTAAACTCATCTTCATTTAAATGAAAAGCGATCATGCAGTTTACAATTTCGATGGCTAAGAGCAATTGCTTTTCACTAAAGCCGGTCGTATGGATGGTCAAACCGTGTTGATGTCCATACACGCGAAAGCTAATTCCGGCATCATCAGCTTGATAAAAACGCTTTTGCAAATAGACGGTAAAGCCCTCAACCCAAACTTTTTTGCTCATAGAGTGTGCCAAGGTATCGCACATTGCCGGGCTGTTAATTGATATAAAACAGTCGCCGTTGGGTTGGTCTTTGCTAATAAGCTGGGCAAACTTTAGCAGTACTCCATGCTTGTCAATTACTTCAATGCTTCCAAGCGGGGTCTCTGGGGTGACTAATACTAGTTGAGAGGGTAAATATGAATTTTGAGGCGCTAGCATAAAGCGTGCAGCATCGTGCTCTTTAACCGTCCCAAAGTCTTTTACAGAATATGGGACGGCATAAAAATCTGATTGCTTATCGCAGGCTGCATTTTCGTCAATGTAATACACGTGATGCGGGCGGGCTTGCATGCTTTTAATGATGGCCAAGATGCGCGTTTTAGCCTGATGATAACTGACTGAAGCCTGCTCAAATTCTGGCCTTTGCCCATGCAATGATTGCGCTACACTAATGCAAGTTTCCACGGGATCTTTTTTATGGGCGTATTGCTCTAACAGGCGGTTTTGTTTTTCAAGTTCGCTAAAGCGCCAGTTTGCTAACTGACTTTGAGCAAGAAAAGCAAGGTATCCCGCAATAATACTCAGGACCATATCTTTATTTTCAAGCCCAGCTGGCGCCAGGGTAAGATGCAATTGCACTTCCTCAAAGTTGGGCTGCTCGATACCACCGGTTAATGCAAGCGCGCGCACTAAACCCTGTTTGCTCAAAGTGTCGAACAGGCCATTTTTATGCTTACTCTCCAATAACTGCCTGACCATGCTCAAGGCCTTATTATCTAAGTTATCCTGTGTCTTCTCAATCAGCCAACACATGACTAACTGACAGTGTGAATGTTGCAGTCGCAAATTCACCCACTTATGGGTCATTTCAGGTAAATACAAGCTCGGTAAAGCGAGTTCATAATTGCTTTCTTTCGCGCTGATAGTTTCGCCTAAACTATCTTTTATACGCAGCAAAACATCATCGTAATTGCCGACTTTAGGTAATTTGATGCATACAGCAATATTCCCACTGTGAAAATACTGCTGGTGATGCTGATGCAGCTGTTGCTGCATTTCTTCTGCGCTGATTTGCACAAAGCATTCCTGATTGCCAACACTAAAGCGATGAAAAGGGTGGGAAGGGTTAGCAATCGCCTTTTTGACAGACAGCAAACCTCGTATTGGGTCTTCAAGCTTTAAGCGATACTCTTCGTCAATTGCGGCAATTTCAGTTTTGATATCTGCGGGTGCAAAGCTAGGGTGAGTGATTTTGTCAATTAACATATCCACTGCTTCTGCAAATCCTTCGTTTGCGCAGCTTAAATGAAAATTTGTGTGACAGGCCTGCGTCCACGCGTTAATGTAACCACTGTGTTTGCTAACATGTTTTTCTAGTGCTTCTGAACTATCGGAATTCTTGCTTCTATGAAAAATCATATGCTCTAAAAGGTGAGAAAACCCGTAGCAGTGATTAGTTTCATGGTAATAACCAACGGCGACTGATATAGAAATAATGGGCGCATTGATGTTGTCACTCCGAATAACTGCTAGTTTCAGTTTATTCGGAAGTGTATCAACCACTAGGTTTTGTTCTGCACTTTTTAGCAAATACACGAGTGTCTCTCGAGGTTATGCATAAATTAGAGCATAACGCGTTGTAAAGTAAGTGTACAAACAGTCGTTAATTTAATTATAAAGAGCTGCTGCAATATGTAATAGCGCCTAAGAGTCTAAATACTTTAATGATATTAATAATAATGCGCCATGGTGAGGCAGTGCCTTACCAAATCAATGATAAATCAAGAGTACTTACCCGCTTTGGTGTAAGTCAAAGCGAAGCGGCAGGTAAGCGACTGGCGAGGTTTCTTGAGAGTCAGGGGCTACCTGCTAGCATAGATCAAGTGCTAGTAAGCCCGTATTTGCGAACCCAGCAAACCTTTGAAGCTGTCAGCGAGAGCATCTCATTTGCCCATAAAACTGACACCGACGCGATTACCCCTATGGGCGAATCATTTGGTGTACATGACATCATCGCCGGCTATGCACATGGGGATGAGCAAGGGCTGGGAGCGGCGCAACAGCTGATGCTAATTAGCCATATGCCTTTAGTCAGTTTACTGGCGGATAAAGTTTGTGCGGGTTTTCATGGAAAAATTTTTGATACTGCCGATATTCTAGTTATCGATTATGATCCCGCCACCAATACGGGGGCGCAACTCGCTTTGTTTCAAAGCATGAACTAAAAGGGGCAAATACAAAACCATGCAAAAACACTCTTTGCCAATTGCCCTTGCTATGGCTTTAAAACAACATGTTTTAGCCTCAGATATATCAGATGATGATGACCTGAAGGACATTGTCAACAAACTCGATGACTTGAACGAAAAAATCGAAGCAGTAAAGGCAAAGGCCTTAGCTAAACGAGCACAAAGACTTTAACTCTTTTCATCATTAGGCTGACTGGCGTCACGGTAATAGTCCGGCTGTATTCTCACGGTTTTAATCATATTCCCGCTAATATCAACAATTTCTACCGGGTAACCTGCCAATCGTAAACTGATATTATTTTCTGGAATTTCTTCCAAGTATTCAACAATCAAGCCATTGAGGGTTTTGGGGCCATCGATAGGAAACTTCCAATCGAGCTCTTTGTTGAGTTCGCGAATATTTACGCTTCCGTCTACTAAGAAGCTTCCGTCAGGCTGCTCAATCGCTTCTTTGTGATAGTCAGGTTGAATACTCGTTGTAAAGTCGCCAATGATTTCTTCGAGTATGTCTTCAAGGGTAACTAGCCCCTGAATATCTCCATACTCATCTACCACTAGGCCAATCCGTTCTTTTTCGGCTTGAAATTTGTACATAAGACTGTGCAGATGGGTAGAGTCTGGCGTGTAGTAAATTTCTCGCACTGCTCTGAGCATAGAGGCCTTGGTAAACTGATCTTTGGACAGCAGACGCAAAGCATCTCTTACATGAATGAAGCCTACAGCATCGTCTATGCTGTCTCTGTAGAGCAGTACTCGGGTATGCTGCGAATGGGTAAGCTTTTTCTGTAATGATTTCCAATCATCGTTAATGTCGAGTGCGAAAATATCACTTCTTGGCACCATGATGTCTTCGGCGGTCACATTTTCTAAATCTAGGATGCTGACTAACATATCTTGGTGTTTTTGCGGGATCATGGCGCCCGCTTCGTGCACTACTGTGCGCAGTTCTTCTCTACTCAAAGAATCACCCGATCCGCCTGCTGGATTGATGCGCATAAGCATCAGCACACCATTAGTGATCGCGTTTACAAACTTTACTACTGGTGTCATTGCATAGAGCATCGGCAATAAAACAAACGAGCTTGGGAATGCAATTTTTTCTGGATACAGCGCAGCAAAGGTTTTAGGCGTGACCTCAGCAAATACTAAAATAATAAGCGTTAATCCCCCGGTTACCACAATTGGGCCGTAGATGGGTCCAAATAAGCGTAGGCAAATCTCTGTCGCTATTACCGTCGCTGCGATATTGACCAAGTTATTGCCGATCAGGATTAGACCAATCAATCTGTCGGGTCGGTCGAGTAACTTTTGCACTCGCAATGCACTTGCAATGCCTTGGTTTGCCAAATGCTTAAGCCGGTAGCGATTAATAGTCATCAAGCCCGTCTCAGAGCTTGAAAAGTATGCAGACATGCAAATAAGCACGCCAAGCGCAATACTGAGCGTACTGGTGTCTATTTGATCCAAGGTTGAATTCCTTTGAAAATGATTTTAAGAGTTTGGTAAGACATGCGCTTAGTAGATTAACCACTCTCTAACTAAGCGGCTACCAAAATAGCCCAAGCCCAATAGAGTAATGCCAATGGCGTTAAACACCACCGCGCTGCGCGCTTTTAAGCCCTTTGATTTATGCAGAATTAAAGCAAGCAGGAATGTTAGTAGTGCCAAACTGCTTAATATTGTTTTGTGCGCATATCCGTCGGCAAACATATTTGGAATGAACACAAATCCCGACAGCAAGGCAATTACTAAAAGCGCAGTGCCTAAGGTCATCAGTTTATACAAAATGCCTTCTACCGACATGAGCGGTGGTAAACCCGAGTGCAGCATCATACGGCTTTTATGCTTTAACTGATATTTAATAAAGGCCAATTGGCAGGCATACAGGGTGCTGATAGCTAACACGCCGAAGGCAACGAGTGAGAGTAAAATATGAATCGCCAGACCGATGCTCATATCTAAGCCGATACCAGTTGTGGCTGGAAACACATAATGCAGCAGCACAAACAGGGCAGAAAAAAAGCAAACAATAGGTAAAAACACCAAATTACGGATATATCTATTCGCTACAAACATCGTAATTGTGATCAGTAGGGCTAACAATGCTGAAACAAAGGTCAGGCTGAGCTGCTCATTTTGATGCCCGCGCGCCGCCAGTACCAGAACAGCAATATGGCAAAAAGCTGCTACCATCAGAGCGACGCTCGCGTATTTTGCGCGATTTGTCTGCCGACCAAAAAACTCTCGTCCAAACATCGTGCCTGCCGCTACGTAGAGCGCAATACTGATGACAGAAAGTAGGGTTGCTATAGTCATTTAAAGACCTTGATGTTCACATTTGACATTTTATTGATATTTAAAAGGATAAAGTTACCGCAAAGATTCCGAATACTCCAAGGTTTATTGTATACTCATTCTATTGTTAGCGAAAAATAATTTACTTTTATGTTTGAGAATTTAACAGAACGATTAGGCCAGACCCTTAAGAATATCAGCGGCAAAGGGCGACTTACCGACGATAATATTTCAGAAACGCTCCGTGAAGTACGTATGGCGCTGCTGGAGGCAGATGTTGCGCTGCCCGTTGTCAAAGATTTCATAGGCAAAGTAAAAGAGCGTGCTTTGGGTGTTGAGGTTGCAAAAAGCCTTAATCCCGGTCAAATGTTCATTAAAATCGTCCAGAGTGAACTCGAACAGGCGATGGGAGATGTCAATCAGGGGCTAAACCTCGCCGCAACGCCGCCTGCCGTAATTATGATGGCTGGTTTGCAGGGCGCGGGTAAAACCACTAGTGTTGGTAAACTGGCTAAGTACCTCAAAGAACGCGAAAAGAAAAAGGTATTGGTAGTGAGTGCGGATGTATATCGGCCCGCCGCCATAAAACAGCTTGAAACCCTTGCGAGCGAAGTGGATGTTGAGTTTTACCCGTCCAATATCATGCAAAAGCCGGTAGATATCGTAAAAGCAGCAATTTCCCACGCAAAAATGAAGTTCATTGACGTATTGCTGGTGGATACCGCCGGGCGTTTAGCGGTTGACGAAGCGATGATGGGTGAGATTAAAGCCCTTCATGCTGCGGTTAAACCGGTTGAGACCTTGTTTGTGGTAGATGCCATGACCGGGCAAGATGCAGCCAATACCGCTAAAGCGTTCAACGAAGCGTTGCCGCTAACAGGTGTAATTCTTACTAAAGCCGATGGTGATGCTAGAGGTGGTGCTGCGCTGTCGGTTAAGCATATTACCGGTAAACCGATTAAATTTTTGGGTATGGGTGAAAAACTCGATGCTATCGAGCCTTTCCATCCGCAGCGAATTGCTTCGCGGATTTTGGGAATGGGCGATGTACTTAGCCTAATTGAGGACGTTGAACGAAAGGTCGATCGCAAAAAGGCTGAACAACTTGCTCGTAAAGTGCAAAAAGGTAAAGGCTTTGATCTCCAAGATTTTAAAGAGCAGTTAGAACAAATGCGCAACATGGGTGGCATGATGTCACTGATGGATAAAATGCCGGGCATGGGCAATATGTCAGCGAAAATAAAAGACCAGGCCAATGACAAGCAGTTTGTGCAGATGGAAGCCATTATAAACTCAATGACTGCCGGTGAGCGTGAGCGTCCTGAAGTAATCAAAGGTTCTCGCAAAAGACGTATAGCAGCAGGCTCAGGTACACAAATTCAAGATGTAAACCGCATGCTCAAACAATTTATGCAAATGCAAAAAATGATGAAAAAAATGGGCGGCGGCGGCATGAAAAAAATGATGCGCGGCATGGGCGGTATGATGCCGCCGGGCGGAATGGGCGGTGGGTTTCCACCGCGTTAATTAGGACTGAGCGGATGCGTCGATTTTTCAAAGGCATACTTGTGTTGGTGACAGCCGCACCGTTTGTTTGTGCGTCGATTGCTCAATCCGAGAGTGCGCCGCTACCCATCGAAGCGCCTAAGACAGGTTTGTTGGCGGTTGTTAACAAAACTGATAACAGCGTCAGTTTTATTGATGTAGCGTCTCAAAAAATAGTAAATACTCTTGCGACGGGGCAAGGTCCTCACGAACTGGTGCTATCTGCCGATGGAAAATGGGCAGTAAGTACCGATTTTATTGGCGGCGACAGCCTCACTGTGTTTGATGTTCACTCGCAAAAAGTAGCGCGGACAATTGAGCTGCCAGAGTTACCTGGGCCTCATGGCATTCGTTTTTTAAATGACAGTGTTCGTGTGGTATTCAGTTCAGGGAAGAGCCAGCAACTTGGTATCGTCAATATTTTAAGTGGTAAAGTTACCGGAAGCATTAAAACTGGCCAAAATACAACGCACATGGTCACGCTATCTAAGGACGAAACACTCGCCTTTACCACGAATATCCGCAGTAACTCTATTTCTGTTTTAGATTTGGCCAAGGGCGATAAAATCAAAGATATTGCGACTGAGGCAATGCCTGAAGCGATCAATCTTCACACCCACAGTAACGAGCTATGGTATGGCGCTAATAGAGACGGTAAACTTTTAGTCGTTAATCCTGAGAGCGAAAAAGTACTGGCATCTTGGGATGGCTTTAGTTTTCCTTACCGCGTGCTATTTAACCATGACCAGTCCGTCGCTATCGTGCCCGACTTTAGAAAACACAATGTGCGCTTTTTTGATACTAAAAACAAAAAAGAGATTGGCTTGCTGGCCTTAGAAAAAGAAGCAGGACCACAAGGCATTATTTTGCATCCGAGCAAAGACATTGCCTATCTGTCTTTAAACCTTAAAAATAAAATAGTGGCGATAGACATTGCAACACAGACTATCATTGCAGAATATCCGACTGGCAATAATCCGGACGGCGTAATTTTCATCGAACATCAAATTCACTGAAACATCACACAGACTGCTCATTGGTAAAAGGGTAGACGAATGGATGATTTAAAAAGCTAGATAGTAAATAAGCCCCAAAGCACTATAAACTGTCAACCGCTGAGCGCGGCGCGATGATGATTGACTTATAAAAATGTGCGTCTGAATTTTGGTGCTTGCATGTCAGCTCCTTTTTTTAATAAAGCAATTCTCACCTATCAATTGTGCTTCCTCGCTTGTCATGTCCAAGTTTGTTCGCAGGTTGTGGAATTGTTTTTTGTAGTCAGCTCGGTACTGCTTTCTAAACTTACCCCAAATAAAACGCTCTACTTCGGTATGGTCCTCAAGAATTAAACCCGGCACAGGTATCGAGTTTCGGGAAGCTTCATCAATGGCCACCATCGTGAAATAAGAGGTGTTGGTATGCTTTTCAATACCGCGTTTAAAGTCTTCAGAAACGACTTTTATCCCCACTTCCATTGAGGAGCGGCCAACATAGTTAATCGACGCCATCAAGGTGACTAGTTCGCCAACATCTACAGGATTCACAAAGTTAACAGAGTCTACTGATGCGGTTACACAATATGCGCGACTGTGGGATGCCGCAGCGGTGTAGGCGATTTTATCCATCAGTGAAAGAATGATTCCACCGTGAACTTTGCCGCCAAAGTTTGCATAGCTCGGGATCATAAGTTCTTTTAGCACTACTTGTGATGATTTTACCGTTCTGAAATCAGATGGCGGTGAAGTTTGAGTGACGCTAGTTGTCATATTCGTGGGTTTTTATGAGATAGATACGCCCTAGAATAAAGGCAATTATCGCGCTAAGCAAATTAAGCTAACACGGCAATACGATGTCGCAATGCATATTGAATCATTCCACACATCTTTTACCTGCAAGCAATCATTGCTGTCTTTTTGAAGCACTTAGCATGCAAATACGTGGAGCTTGTAGCATGCGGCAAGCTCTCATTTTAGTTAGGTGCATTGCTTGGTTTGAGCGGTGTCATCGATATGTAAAATATAGCCGTTTTGGTCAAACGTAATCGCTAAAAGCTGGCCTTCATTAAAACGCTTATTGCTGGGGTTGATAAGCGGGAAGTCACTTGCAACAAGCATCGCTAAAGCCTGCTTTGAAATTTCAATAAGCTCATCATTACAGTTCACAAGCTGCAATTCTGAATCTTGTTTTATAACTCTTAGCACCTGCTGCTGCTCGATTTGCTGTGCCTGTTCAACTAAGGCTTTGTGCCGCTCTTCGTTATACTGGAAAAGATTTTTAGCGTTGTCAGTCACAGCCAGTTGTTCAGATTCTAAAGAATGAATCTGTATACTGCGATAGCTTATGGTTATGGGCTCATTTCCTATCGCTGGTATTTCATTTTGCATGCTCTGTACCCCAACTATCACCACGGCAATCGCTAGGCTAGCGTAAACAACAGAGCGCTGAAGATGCGCCGTCAGCGCTTGGGCAATGGTGGCCATGATTGGACGCTGCAAGTTGGCTGCAGCTTTGTCTAATATCGACTGTTTATGACTTACAGGTGCATGGTGGCGCTTCTTCCGTGCTTGATAAAGCGTCGTTAATGAATCTCTGTCATCAGGTGGAAGGCTGCTATTCATGATATTTTTCCAGTTTGCGCTTGAGTAGTTCTCGAGCGTATCGTATTCGCGTTTTAACCGTTTCTTTCGGGCAATGGGTGATCTCGGCAATTTGATCGAGACTAAAGCACTCTTGTTGCAAGCAAAACGCCTCGCGCTGAGCTATAGGCATGTTAGCAAGCGCAGCATCGAAGGCTTGGTGCATGTCTTCATATTCCAGGGTCGAAATTTCGCTAGCCAATCTGTCTGCTGCGAAATTGTCGTCTTCAAAGACGCTGACGAGCCTATTTTGCTTTCTAAATTCATCAATCAAGGCATTTCGGCCGACCCTGAACAGCCATGCCTTAAAGCCAGCGCTAGCTTGATAGCGCTGAGGTTTTTCGTAGACCTTGAGCCAAGTTTTTTGCGCAATATCGCTGGCCAGCTGATGATCACTCAATGATACTAAATAGTGAAATAAATCATCGGCGAGCTTGTCATAGAGCTGGTTGAACACTCGCTTATTTTGACCAATAACATACTCAGCCATAAGCGCCTCTGGGCTGGCGTTTTTGGCGTCAAATATGTTTAGCGTTTGTAAGAGTTTCACTCAGCGTTTCCTTGCTTGACTCATTATTGTAAATATCCAAGTAGCGTTCAGGCTAATCATTGTTGAGTGTGAAGTCCAGCGTCACCATCAGGCCTTGCATTGCAACCGGCTTGCCAGCCTCTAGTTTGGGCTGATATTTCCATTTACGCAATGCTCTGTGGGCGTCTCTATCAAACACTCCTGTGGGCTCAGCATTTACAACTTCAATATCTACTACTTCGCCCTTTGTATTGACGCTAAAAGACAAGGTTACGAAGCCTTCTATGCCATCGCGAGCCGCTTTGTTTGGATAGCTAGGATTAACCCTTACCATTGGCCTAGGCTGCTGATCTACATTAAAAGATGGTTGCGTAAATTCTTTGCCAATATCCGGCGGTGTGAATGTAGCAATGCTGATGGTGTTGTCATCAGGGCTGTCATCGGGGACAATTTGAGGTGAGGGTGGCGGTGCTGCAATGTCAGGAGGAGGCGAAATCACTCTGATGCTTGGAGGCGTGTCTTTTAGCTCATCCATAATGGCATCAATCATGACCACAGGTTTAAGCTGTGGCACTCGCTCAATATCTTGAGCGATTAAACTATGCATACCGGCAAATATGCCAAAGGTCGCCAAAGCGCCCATTATTAAGCTGCCCGAAAAGCGAGCAAAGGATGCACTAGGCATCGTGTTTTGATTCATGAGTATCATAAGATGATTACCTTTTTTATTATTGAGTTCACAGCAAAAACGTTTCATTAAATAAAAAGGGGTGAATTTTTTACAAATTCTAAAAGTTATTTTGGGATGGGCTTTCTATGTATGGTTTAATTGCGTATCGTTTAATTACGTCATGATGTTGCTTCAAATTTTCTCTTTCACGTTTTGTAGGTCATTAATTGTCTAAATCACCGCTCACTACCTACGCATTGATTGCAGTTTGCGTAGGCTATTTAATTGCGCCTATGGGAATGGCGGCTGTCAATGTGGCCATCCCCACGCTGGCGGCAGATCTTCAGGCTAATGCCATCAAGGTAGGTTGGTTACCCACGCTCTATATTTTGGCTAACGTCGCTTTTATGCTGCCCTTTGGCAAATTGGCCGACAACTACGGGCGTAAGCGCATCTACGTGCTCGGTCTAATACTCAACGCGCTTGCTGCGGGAATGTGCGCAATTGCTAGCAATATTGATTGGATTTTATTTTGGCGTTTCGTGCAGGGTGCATCAGGCGCGATGATTTTTGGTACTGGGGTTGCGATAATTACCTCAGTTACCCCCTCGCACAAACGCGGCAGTGCATTGGGTACGGTTGCGGCTTGTGTTTATGTTGGCCTTACTTTGGCGCCAGCCGTAGGAGGCTGGTTGACCGAGTGGTTAGGGTGGCGCTCCGTGTTTTATTTTCAGATCCCTCTGGTTATTGGTTTGCTAGTGTTTATTAAGTTAAAGCTGCATGGGGAATGGAAAAACGACAAACACTCTCGTTTTGACTGGATCGGCTCTGGTATATTTTTAAGCTTTTCGTGTTCTCTAGTATATGGACTGAGCAAATTACCCAGCTTATTGGGCATCTGCCTGTTGCTTATATCGATGTTAAGTTTGCTAGGCTTTATCGTTCATCAAAGTCGCGATAAACAGCCTCTGATTAGGGTGCAAATGTTTCGCGAAAGTCGGGTGTTTAGCTTGTCGTTGTCGACATCATTTCTGATGTACGGCAGCAATTTTGCCATTCTGTTTTTACTCAGCTTATATCTGCAGTACATCAAGGGATTTAACCCGGCATATGCAGGCCAGATATTATTGATGCAGGCGCTTTGCATGGCAATTATGGCGCCTATTGCAGGCAAGCTTTCTGACCGGTTTCAGCCGCGTATTATTGCGACTTTAGGCTGCGTTATTGTGACGTTTGGTTTTGTATTTTTAAATCAACTTAATACTGAAACAAGCGCACTGTATATTGGCAGTTCTTTGGCCATTGTGGGCATCGGTTTTGGCTTATTCTCCACACCAAACAACAACGCTATTATGAGCTCGGTAAAAGAGCAAGAAGTCGGGGTTGCTTCAGCCTCAATGAACTTAGCTCGCACCATCGGCAACCTAGTGGGCATGAGTATTGTCAATCTGATGATGCACTATTATTTAGGTGACGCCACATTTACCGCTGAAACTAATCCAGAACTGATGAGCACCATCTCATTAGCACTGATGATGTCTTTGAGCTTTGTAATCGCTGCATGCTTTATTTCGTCTTTGCGCGGCAGGCAATAGCGCAAGTCTCGATGGATTCCAAATCTTATTCAATACTCCTTCAAGCATCGCGCACATTACAATGCTTAGTTCAATAGCGCTGAATTATGGTCAAACACCGAGTTTTGTTGCGTTGCACAGGTAACTTAGCCTTGCAATACAGGCTAATCTGCGTATAATTCGCGCACCTTTTTACCGTTGGTGGTAGAAAGGCTTTGTTAACGGTAACGCTACAACGAGTTTGAGGCATATATGGTTACTATTCGTTTACAGCGTGGTGGTGCGAAAAAGCGCCCCTTTTATCAAGTGGTTGTTGCTGACAGCCGTCGTGCTCGCAATGGCAAGTTCATTGAGAACATTGGCTTTTTCAATCCAACTGCACAAGGTCAAGCTGAAAAGCTTCGTTTAGACCTTGAGCGTGTTGAGTATTGGGTTGGTCACGGTGCGGGTCTTTCTGACCGTGTTGCACGATTGGTAAAAGATGCAAAAGCTGCTGCGTAGGCAGTTTCTTTTGTAGCAAAGGATGGAGTAAGAATGAGTGTAGCGTCTGACACATTAATTGTTGGCAAAATCGGAGCGCCTCACGGCGTGAAAGGTTGGGTCAGAATTAACAGTTTTACTCAAAATGCAGAAAATATATTTGATTATGAGCCCTGGAAACTTGGCGCTAATCAAACTGTTCAAGTTGATCAATGGCGCACCCACAGCAAAGCTCTCGTAGCTAAGCTAGTTGGTGTCGATACTCGTGAAGATGCTGAGCTGATAAAGAACTTAGATATCAGTATAGCCACATCGCAGTTGCCTGAGCTTGAGAACGATTTTTACTGGAAAGACTTAATTGGTATGCAGGTAATAACCGACAAAGGTTATGACTTGGGTATCCTTAAGGAATTGTTCGAGACCGGCTCAAATGACGTGATGATGGTAAAAGCCAATCCTAACGATGCATTTGGTCAAAAAGAACGTTTATTGCCTTTCATTTACGACCAAGTCGTACTAGAAGTCGATAAGCAAGGTAACACGATTAAAGTGGACTGGGATCCAGCGTTTTAAATGGATTCTGTCGAAGGCAAAACCGCACAGCGGTTTAGCGTTGTTACTCTATTTCCCGATATGTTCACGTCTTTTATTGAACAAGGCGTATTTGGCAGAGCGGTAAAGAGAGGCTTGATTGAAGTCAACTTGGTTAATCCGAGGGACTTTGCTCTCGACAAACATCGCACGGTTGACGACAGGCCCTATGGCGGCGGACCTGGAATGCTGATGATGGTGCAACCATTAGCAGACGCAATTGCTAAGGCAAAACAGACCTTAGCAGCAAACAGCAAAGTGATTTATTTGTCCCCACAAGGACGCACTCTTAATTACGAAGGGGTTAAATCTATCGGTCAGAGCACAGATTTAGTGCTAGTAGCAGGCCGATACGAAGGAATCGATGAGCGCTTAATACAGACTTTAATAGACGAAGAATGGTCTATTGGAGATTACGTATTAAGCGGCGGCGAATTACCTGCCATGGTCTTAATGGATGCAGTGGCTAGATTAATTCCCGATGTGCTAGGGCACAATCTGTCGGCTGAGGAAGATTCGTTTTCTAATGGCTTACTTGATTGTCCGCACTACACACGACCTGAAACCTTTAACGATTTAACGGTACCTTCGGTGTTATTAAGTGGTGATCACGAAAAAATTAGACAGTGGCGGCTTAAAGCGTCTTTAACAAGAACCTTAAGCAGGCGCCCTGATTTATTAAATAGCCTAGCTCTGACTGAGGAGCAACAGCGAATGCTTCAACAAATTAAGCAAGCTGATGCAGCAAACGACAGTTAATACTAGGAAGAGAGGATTCGATGGCTAAAGTCAATCAAGATATCATCAAGAAAATTGAGCAAGAACAGCTCAAAACTGATTTACCAGTGTTCGGCCCTGGTGACACAGTAGTCGTAAAAGTAAAAGTGAAAGAAGGTGATAAAGAGCGTCTTCAGGCATATGAAGGGGTTGTTATTGCTAAACGTAACCGTGGTTTACATTCTGCGTTTACGGTTCGTAAGATTTCAAGCGGTGAAGGTGTAGAGCGTGTGTTTCAAACTCATAGCCCTGCGATTGATTCCATTGAAGTGAAACGTCGCGGTGCAGTTCGCAGAGCTAAATTGTACTATCTTCGTGAGCGTTCAGGTAAATCTGCACGTATCAGAGAAAAACTTAACTAACATTAATTTACCGTTACTGTTAACAAATAAAAACCCGCCTTTTGGCGGGTTTTTTCTTTTGCGTAAAGACTCTTATGCAAACAGTACTTTCTAAGATTTGGCTGAGTTATTTTTAAATGTTACTCAGGCACTGCAGCAACTGTTGCACCGCGTCTCTTGTTTTCATTCACAAAGCGAGGCAATGGTTTGCCGTTGCAACGAATGTAGTCCTTGTTAATTTTGTATTTAGCAGCAGTTTTATCAATACCGTGGGTTAGTGATTCTAAACAAATTTTAGATTCGACGTCATTATTGGTCGCAACTAGCTGAACCTGCGAAGCGTTTTCGCCACGGATTTGAGCGTTTGCAAAGTGCTTAGCAAAAGTGCTTAAGTCTTTGTTGTTGCAGGTGACGTTTTTCTCAAACTTGCGAAATGATAAACCCTTGTCTGAGACTAATTGCTTTGCAGCATCTAAACCCTCAGTTGCGGCCACATAACAAATTTTAGTTTCAAAATTTTGGTTAGCCATTGATATGGCAGACGCATCCGCATGAGCATTGGTTGCGACAAAAGTTAGCAATGCTGCGCTAGTCAATATAAGTTTTTTCATGGTATTCGCCTTTTCAAAGTCGTTGGGTATGTTTCATTACGACTAAGCATAATCATTTCTTCCCTGTGTGTGGGATTGTATAACATACCTGTGTATCAGATAAAAGTAATCGTTATGTAATGAGCACTGCAAAAATAGTGCTGATACTTGAGTATATTTCGCGTAAACCCAGCAATGCATGGGCTCTATAAAGCTATCGACCAATGTCTAAAAAACTTTTTGCTTAACAATAATAGGTATGGATTTTCATCAATTCATACAGCAAGGCTCAACAGAGCCTAGTCGGGTAACATTACTATTTGAAAGTAACCACCGAGCACATCGACCACGCGTTCAATACCTTTTTCCGCATCATCTTTTAAAAAATATCCGGCAACGTGTTTTTCGTAGCTTGCCTGAATATCGTTTATGTCAGATGAGGTAGATAAAATAAATACCACCGCATCTTCGTATTCTTCGTGCTTTCTTAACTCGCTTAAAAACTCCATGCCGCCCATGCGGGGCATATTTAAATCGAGCAATATTACAAATGGTTTTTGCACAACGCCAAGGGCTAATTTTTCGAGTGCATCTACGCCATCTTTTGCTCTGATAATTTCATTAGTAACTTTTCGCTTGGTAAATTCATGTTTGAGCAACTTAAAATCTACATCATCATCATCTATTACAAAAAGAGTTGGACAGTTGGACGTCATAGTTAATTCGCTTATAGGTAGATTTATGTCTTTGCTTTAGTGTGTGTCGCGGCTTTTTGCGTATGCTTTACAATTGGCCAATAAATGGTGAAGCAGCAGCCACTTTCGCCATCGGAAGATATTTCAATACGGCCTTGGTAATATTCGACGTATTTCTTTACTACCGAGAGCCCCATGCCGCTGCCTTCGACTTCATCTCGAGGTTTGAGGGTTTGAAAAAGTTTAAATACTCGTTCGTGAAACTGTGGTGAAATCCCCGGTCCATTATCCTGAACCTTAATTATGTAATAGTGTTTAGATGTTGATGCCTCAACCCTTACTTTTGGGTGTTCTTTATCATTGTGTTTAAATGCGTTGGAGATCAAGTTAAGTAAAATGGTGTTAAATGGCACGGATGGAACATACATCATAAGTTCATCAGCATTGAGTTCGAAGTGCTCTGGAATATCTAACAGCGGGCGAAGCTCATCAACAGATTTCTGCAATGATAAGCGTGTGTTTTTGACCTCTTCACGACCGATTTTAGCAAATTTTAATAAATCATTTAGCAAGGTGTGCATGCGCTCAGCGCGATTTACAGCAAAGCGTAAATTTTCCTTCGCATTCTCTGGCAGAGTTCCTTCAGTTTCTTCTTCTATCCATACTAATAATCGGCGAATGGCATTTAAGGGCGACTTAAGATCATGAGATGCGATACTGGTAAAATCATCGAGTTCTTGATTGGCCTTTTGCAGGTTAATGATCAGCTTGTGCTGTTCGGTAATGTCTCGACATACACATAAAATGTATGATTCACCGTTTTTATCTTCAAAACGACGTTTAGTCGAAGCAACAATAATATGACTACCATCTGGCATGTGTAAGTCTTCGGTAGTCTCGCTAATACCCTTTTCAAAGGCCATGCGGTCGAAGGTGAGAAATTTTTCAGAGGCTTCGTCATCATATTCTTCAATGGTGGTATAACCGATAACCTTATCGCGCATAGACTCAGGATACACCTGCAAAAAAGCATTATTGGCATACACAATTCTAAATTCGGCGTCTTTTACAAAAATCCAATCCTTATTGTTCTGCAGCATTAATTTTTGCAGTTCAAAAGATTTCTCAGCCTCGAAGGTTTCGCGACGATGAATAAAGAAATTCTGCACGTCTCGAGCAATAACGCTCAGAATTCGCAGCTCTTTATTGGCGAGGGCTTCGCCAATTTCGCGGGTGAACACTACGGCGCCAAACTTTAAGCCATCTAACAAAATCAAAGGTACGGCTATTACCTGCACTTGATGTTGAGGCTCGTCAATATGCTCTGGTGTTTGGAAAGATTCTATGGCAGTAAATTTGCTTGTGTTGAGTATTGCCAATGCGTTTCTGGAAATTTGTTCGGGTATGTCCCCAAGGTTATGCAGGCTAACACATTGGTCATCGTAATCGGCGATAACCGCACAGCGCTGTGCATTGAAAACCTCCATCACTAAATCACAAATGTCGGTGAGATTTTCACCCAGATGATCAGACAGTGCAAAAGTTAAATCATCCTCATTTATCAGAGGTTTACCTAGATATTGCTCTCGTTCATGACGTGGCATATTTCAGGTCTGTGAATTCATAAAGTCGTCATTTTACACTATCCTGATTAATGAATATTATCAACGTTTAGAGAGTTTAGAGTGGGATTACTGTTGTATTTGATACTATTTCTGGGCTTTGTATCGAAGGTTACGATGTGTTCTTCCACCATTATCGGAAAATAATGCGGGCGTGAAATACTTTCATGTTATCTATAATGTGGCGCAGTACAGAGCAAAAAGTTTAATCGCAGATATCCTCCAGCATATCTTCAATGTCTTCATGTCGAATATGTTTGATGTTGAGTACAAACATAATTTGTAACAATAAATCAGCGCCTAAAATGCCTTTGTTAACTTTGTTACGCAGGTTATCCGCGCTCTGGTCAACGCCAATACCCGCAAGTTTATCGCTTAAGTCTTGATACTTAATCCCTTTTTTGGATAACTCTGCCTTCAATAGTCGCTGAACCAACTTCCGCCAATCGTTTGCTCTTGCCTGCATTTTTAACCTACTTATTGTGTCTTTATGTGACTTATAATTTACATTTAAACATTATTTTAATCAAAAGTAATAAAAAACTTTGACAATTTTTGAACTTCGATACTATACTCTCGTCCAACATAAGCTGTAGCTGGGGCAAAGCAAAGCACATTGCTCCCTAGTATTATCTTCATTTATCGCTAATATAGATAGCGACATGGTTAATACACACTTTTAGGAGATACAGAATGACGTGGGAACTATCACAACTTGCTGAAGTAATTTCGGAAGTCGATGGATATGTGGTAACACACGAGGCTGATTGTTTATTGATCGCCAACGAAGATGGGCTCGATGCATGGTTAGCAATAAGCGGCGAGCAGATACTAGTAGAATCTTTGCTATTTTCACTTGATGAGGTAGCCGACGCAAACGCTATGAACAATGAAATTTTGCGCACGCACATGTTATTTCCGCTTACAACGATTGGCATTTCAAACGTGGCTGGTGGTGAATACTACACGGCCTTTGGCTCGCTAAGTGCGCAGTCCAAAAAAGAAAGCGTGTTAATCGAAATTCAAACCCTTTTTCAAAATGTTGAAGCATTTATCGATGCCTACCAAGGTTTCTTAAAAACAAATTAATCACTATTCACTACCGGAGATGACCATGTCAGTTTGGAGAAAATTATTTACTGCTGTTAAAGGCACTGCTAACGAGACCGCACAAGCGGTGGTTGATAGCCAAGCAATTAAAATATTAGAGCAAGAAATCCGCGAAGCTAAAGATGAGTTGCGCAAATCAGACCATGCTCGCACGCAAATTTTGGCAAAATGTAAATTGTCACAACAGAAGGTCGATGGGCTAAATAAGTCTATTGCCGAGTTTGAAGAGCATGCTCGAAAAGCGATTGATACTGACCGTCAGTTGGCCCTTGATTGTGCTGCTCGGGTGTCTGAGCTTCGCGGGCAACTTGACATTGAGCAAACGTATTTGAACCAGTTTACTGCATCTGAAAAGCAGCTTGCCAGCAATATCGGCCAGGCTAAAAACAACCTGCGCCGCTTAGAGCAGCAGGTTGATATGGTAAAGGCGACCGAATCAGTCCAGCGGGCTCAGGTATCGGTATCTTCTAGCCATTTAGGAGCAAACAGTAGAATGAAGACAGCTACTGAGTCCTTGGCTCGCATCCAAGAGAAGCAAAACTTAAGAAGCGCAGAGCTTGAAGCCGCAGAAGAGCTTGCACAAAGCGAATCAACAGACGACTTAGAAAAGCGCCTTGCCGGAGCGGGCATCAAAGGTGGTCAATCGAGTGCTGATGATGAACTTAGTCGGATTTTAGGTAACAAATAGGCTAGGGCTGCATGCATTGTGTAGCCATTTACTGGCGATTATCAGGAGGATTGCATGTTTAGAAAGCTGTTCGGTTCAAAGGTGTTTGGTTCGAAAGAGCAGCCTGATCATGAAAGTCGTCCAGCAAGCCCTGAAATAATGGGGCTTTATTTAGGTGGGTCTTTCGAACTTGACCCACTTAAACTCAAACTTATTGAACCTCAACTGAAAATAAACGGTGCCGCCCATAAACATCTTATTCAAGCAGTGGGTAAAATCGCATTGGATACCGGTGGCACTATGTTTCGATTTTATACCGACGATGATGCCTTTTTACAGGTCGTTACCGACGGCGGTGAATCTGAAAATCACATTACTGATGTTAAACTTTGGTACTTCTACGATACTAAAACAGTGGGTTCTCAATCCCAATGGTCCCAACTAATTTCGAGCGGTATATCCAAACCTCAATATGATCTAGACGGTGATTCATACTATCGTGTCTGGGACGCTATTGGCGAGGAGTCGCCGCCAGTTGCGATGACTGAAACTACGTATGAGCAAGATGGCGATACCAGCACCACTGACCAGTTTATAATGCTGTATGAAAGAGACTTGGGTAATGATAACGTAGAGGCCTTACTGGTTGCCGGTGAAGAAAAAATCGTAGATAACAATCATGACCGATGTTTAGTAATAAGCACCGGTTTTGATGTATCTCCCGCAGACATAACAATCAACGGTTAAGGAATAAAATGGACGCTGTTATCACTTCAATATCAGGCTTAGGTAACTTTGCCTTGTACTTTTTACTATCAATTGCCTTATTTTTTGTATTTAAATTAGTTTACGCGTTTGTGACACCACACGATGAATGGAAGCTAGTAAAAGAACATAGAAACACTGCGGCCGCTATTGGCTTCGCAGGCGCTATGATTGGTTTTAGTATTGCCCTAGCCGGTGCAGTCAGTAATTCTGAATTTTTGCTCGATTATTTGGTATGGGGTGTTGTTGCACTTGTTGCCCAACTGTTTGCATTTGCGCTGCTGCGTTTTACTTTTATGCCAAAGATCGCAGAGCGTATCACAAACGATGAAGTCTCTGCTGGTATAATGTTGGGTGCAATGTCTGTGGCGGTAGGCTTGCTAAATGCGGCTTGTATGACCTATTAGGAGCGCTGGAAATGACCGATACATCTAGTCAAAAACTAAAGCAAAAGCGCACGCGCAATATTGACTTACGCAGCATGCGTAAGGCCTTTTCATTAAAACCGATTACGGTTGGTCTTGCCGGATTGTTATTGAGCGCATGCTCGTCGCAGCGCGAAGAAGCCATCGTATTTAATAATCTTGACGAGTGCGTGAGCGCTAATCCAAGTGCAAGCGCACAATGTGAAGTCGCCTACGAAGGCGCGCTAGCAGAAGCGGCTCGAACGGCGCCTAAGTACAATACAGCCAATGACTGTGAATTTGAGTTTGGTCCCAATCAGTGTCAACAGGTGCGCACCAGTTCTGGTTCATTTTTTATGCCTTTTATGGCTGGTTATATGGTGTCTAGCTTGCTTTCGCCGAGGCCGTATTATCAGCCAATGTTTACTTCATATTCTCCAAACTCTCCGTATCGTTATCGCTGGATTGGCGCGGACGGACGAGATTTTGGTGGCTTGAACAAAAAACGCTACAGCGTAAGCAAAAGTGTCTTTGATAAAAAACCTGCGGTGACGCGTACCATGCAGCGCGGCGGTTTTGGCTCGTCCGTAAGGGCAAAATCTGCTTGGGGAAGCCGCAGCGGTTCAAAAGGATGGGGTGGTTAAATGCTCCGAATGGGCATTCAGCCCAGAGCAAATTGGCAGCAAATGGCGCATGAGTATGGTTTTCACTTCCATACCATGCACGGCCAAGCATATTGGGACGAGAGCGCTTATTATCAGTTTACCCTAGAGCAAATTGAACGCGATTTAGAAAGCCCCACTGAAGAAATACAACAAATGTGTCTGCACGTCGTAGGCAAGGTGTGTAAAGACGAGGAGCTGCTGCGAAAGTTTGCGATCCCTGAAGGTTTTTGGCAGCCGATTGCGGATTCGTGGCGGGCGCAAGAGCCGTCACTTTATTCCCGCTTAGACTTTGTTTATGACGGCAAACATCCTGCAAAATTACTTGAGAACAATGCTGACACGCCAACGAGCCTTTATGAATCAGGCTTTTGGCAATGGCTTTGGCTGGAAAATAACGTCGATAAAGGCAAACTGCCTAAAAACGCTGACCAATTTAACTCCCTGCAAGAAAAACTCATCAATCAACTGAAGGTCATCGCGCATTACTATGGCCTAAATTATATGCATTTTGCTTGCTGTAAAGATACTGACGAAGACCGCGGCACAGTACAATATTTGCAAGATTGCGCGAAGGCTGCCGGTATTGATGACTACTTCGTATTTGTTGAGGATATTGGCTTAGGCGAAAATGGAGACTTGACTGACCTGCAGGACCAAATTATATCGCATTGCTTTAAGCTATATCCGTGGGAGTTTATGCAGCGAGAGGAGTTTGGTCTAGCCTCGATAAAGGCAAATACAGCTTGGGTAGAGCCAATTTGGAAAAGCGTAGTATCAAATAAAGCGCTATTGCCAGCACTCTGGGAGTCTTTTTCTGGGCACCCCAATTTATTGCCCGCATTTTTTGAAAGTGACCTTCCCAAACTCAAGCATAAAGATCTGCAGGCCAATAAATGGGTTAAAAAGCCGCTCTTTTCTCGTGAGGGTGCCAATATAGAAATTCTGCAAGCAAATGCTGCGGGGCTGACTTCCTTGGACCATGCAAACCTTTCTACTTCCGGTCCTTATGGTGAGGAAGGTTTTATCTATCAAGCGTACACACCTTTACCAAAGTTCGGCAACAGCCATACTCTAATAGGCTCCTGGTTAGTAGGAGACGAGGCCGCAGGTATCTCTATTCGAGAAGACGAATCGATGATTACCCAAGATTTGTCGCGTTATTTGCCGCATATTATTATTTGAGGTCTTAACATTACATGTCCTCGCACATTAACATGCATCAAACAGCGCAAGGAGTTCTCTCATGGTAGAGCAAGCTCGTCTTCTCAAACGTCCTGATTGGCACTATGTGCTCGCGGTGCTAATACTGCTGAGTATTATTGAAATTGTGAACCTCTTTAGTGGTCGTATGCTAAATCAGTTTTCGGTGATACCGCGAGAGTTAAGCCACCTCGGGTACATTTTTACTTCACCGTGGCTGCATGGCAGCTTTACTCATTTTATGTCCAATATTGTGCCCTTCGCGGTGCTGTCATTTTTGCTCTTAGAGTTTGGACTGAAGCGCTATGTCATGGTGAGTGGCCTGTTAATCATCATGACCGGGTTATTGGTTTGGCTATTTGCACGAGAGGCAAGGCATGTCGGAGCCAGCGGTGTTTTGTATGGCTATTTTGGATACTTATTGCTAGCAGGGTTTTTAAGCAAACGGATTTGGTTAGCCGTTATTTCAGTTTTGGTGCTGGTTTTTTATGGCGGCATGATCTGGGGCGTATTGCCCAGCCAGCCTTACATCTCATGGGAGTCCCATTTGTTTGGGTTTGGCTCAGGCCTTATATTGGCTTGGTACTTAAGAAAGGCTTAGGGTACATCAATACATAACTTGGTTTGCCGGCCATTCGCTTATGCCCTGTTGGTTTTTGTTACAGTAAACACAAACAGTCTCTAGGTTTCTAATGCTGCTCGCATTCTTTCTTGCAAGACCTGCACGAGCAAATCTGGCTGAAACTTGGATATTAGTCGGTCACAACCGACTTTCTTGACCATCGCTTCGTTGAAACTGCCGCTAAGAGAAGTGTTAAGCGCAATGAAAAGGTGACTCATGCGCGGATCGTCTCTTACTTCGGCGGTTAATCGATAGCCGTCCATTTCAGGCATTTCGGCGTCAGTAAACATCATCAAAATTTCGTCATCAATGGATTTACCGGCATCAACCCATGCTTTTAAACGTTTTAATGCAGCTAAACCATTGTGATCTTCAATGACTTCTACGCCCAACTGAGTGACCGTTTCTCTAATTTGCGAGCGGGCAGTGGCTGAGTCATCAACTACCAAAATTTTTCGGCCCTTAAGCTCGGTACTTATTTGATGATCTAAGACGTCTTCAGATATGCTGGTGTCGTAATGTACGATTTCCGCCAAGACCTTTTCAACGTCAATAATCTCGACTAACTCTTCGCGCTCTTCAAACTTTATTCGGGTGATTGCGGTTAAATAGTGGTTTTTACCGACATTACTTGGCGGGGGTTGAATATCGCTCCATGAGGTATTCACAATATGCATTATTTGGCCAATCAGGAAGCCTTGAACCGAGCGATTGTATTCGGTGATGATAACATTATTCGCTTCATAGTTTTCAGCGCTGCCCTTAAGTTGAATCGCGGTACGTAGGTCGATGATCGGAATCGACTTACCTCGGTAATTAATTACGCCAGTTAAATGCGAATGTGAGCCTGGCATACGATTTAATTTTGGCAGAGTAATGACTTCACGTACTTTAAACACGTTTAGCGCAAATGTGTGCCTTGAGCCTAATTTAAACATCAAAATTTCAAGGCGGTTTTCGCCAACAAGCTTAGTTCGCTGATCGATAGAAGACATCAGTTTAGACATTTCATTACTTCTCTTATGCAGGTTTTACGGTAGCCAATTTATGAATTCATTTTAAATTAGATAAGAATTACTTTATTCATCGCTTAGCAGTGCTATATTTCATAGTTGGCTATCGGCAATTGATGGCATTTCTGCAGTTTGTGGTCGTATTGTATAGCTTGCGAACTAATTCACGCTTGGCGTTTCTAAGCCCTACAAACAAATAACGACGGAACTTATATTAATGCTTGCATCAAGCGCGACTTATTTGCTTAACCTGTTACGGCTTATTGTCTTTGCTGTAGTAGTGCTCATCGGTGTGCAAATTCCAGGCTTTGTTGGGCAATATCAATCTTTGGTGAATGCGCATTTGTCGGAAGCAAAGCAAAACCTATCGGGCTTTCAACAAACCGCTCAGCGGTATTTTCTGGGTGACATCGATAAACTGATTACGCACTATCGTCAAAGCCAAGACCAGGTGTTTGTGAGCGATGCCGAGAACATTCAGGCAATTGTTGACCGTGTATCGTTGCTAAATGTTGAAGCCCTAGCTCTGCAGCAACACCCATTAATGGCGACCCTACATGTGAGTCAGCAAGTCAATAGTCCGCTGTTCATCGAAACCCTTGAAGGATACCAATGGGCCGTTCCACTCAATAGTCAGGCCTTATTTTGGGGTTTAGGCTTTGCTATTTTACTTATTTTGTTATTTGATATCTTCGGGTTTTGCTGCAAACGCATATTATTCAAACCAAAGCATAAGGCAGTAATAGCTTAATTCTTAAATCAACTTACCTACATAATCAAGGCAGATAAACCATGACTGAATCTGAAAAAATGGCAAAAGGTGAGTGGTATTTTGCGACCGATAAGCTACTGGTTCAGCAACGTATGCGGGCAAAAACTCAGTGCTTTGATTTTAATCATACTTCTCCCGGTAGTGCTTCTGAGCGTAAAAAAATACTTAAGCAACTGCTCCCAAACGCGCCTAGCGCTTGGATTGAACCCAGTTTTTATTGTGATTACGGATTTAATGTTCACGCTAAAGGCGCATTGTTTATTAACCATAACGTAAGCATTTTAGATGGTGCGCTAGTCACATTTGGTCGCAATGTGTTCATTGGTCCAAGCACGGTAATAGCGGCGACCTCACATCCCATGGAAGCCGATAGTAGAGCTAGAGGTTTGTGCCGCTCTTTGCCAATAATGATTGGAAATGACGTGTGGATAGGCGCTAATGTAACCATCGTTGGTGGTGCAGTCATTGATGATGGCAGTGTTATTGGCGCAAATTCCCTAGTCAAATAAGCTCGCTGAAGTAAATTTAGCATCGCATTTAAGACCTTAACTGACAAAGTTAAGTGGCTAATTGGCTTCGCAAATCTAAATTAAATGTAAAAACCCTCCTCATCGTCTTGCAATCTCCTTCACTTCTCGCATAATCAAGTCAAGGTATGTGAGATGCGATATCTGGTAATTTATTATTTTTATAAACAGACGCGCCGCCTGCAAACGAGTTTATTGGCCACATACAAAACAATAATAATAAATATGGAGCTGTAGCGATGGAACAAACCAAATCTACCTGGGTCACTCGCGCCCTTGATAAAGTCGAAGTAGTCGGAAATAAGTTGCCCGATCCAGCGATGATTTTCTTTATTTGCTTAGTCATCATTTGGGTGTGCTCTGCAATTTTCTCGCAGTTTAATTTTTCAGCCTTAGATCCGCGAACAGGCGAAGCGATCGTCATCAATAACCTGCTTACTGGAGCATCTCTAGCCGACTTTTTGAGTCGAATGGTCACTATATTTACCGGTTTTGCTCCCTTAGGTGTAGTGCTAGTGGCGATGTTAGGTGTGGGTGTGGCAGAGCACTCAGGCTTTATCAGCGCGGGTTTAAAGCGCATGCTCGACTCGACCCCTAGAGCACTGTTAACACCTATGGTCGTGTTAGTAGCAATTGTGTCCCACACCGCAACAGATGCGGGTTATGTATTGGTTATACCTTTAGCCGGCGTGATCTTCTATGCGATGGGTCGACACCCATTAGCGGGTATTGCAGCCGCATTTGCTGGCGTGAGCGGTGGCTTCTCTGCTAACTTTGTACCATCAGCCATCGATCCTTTACTGCAAAGTTTTACTCAAGAAGCGGCGCGTATTATTGATCCAAATATTATGATTAACCCCCTAAACAACTGGTTCTTTAACTCCGCGTCTTCGTTGTTGGTGATTGGTATCGCATGGTATCTCACCGATAAGGTGATTGAGCCGCGTTTAAAAAACGTCAAGGTAGATGGAGACCCTGAAGACATTCCTAAGTTTGAAGAGCTCGATCCAAAGCAAACGCGCGCATTGCGCTGGGCTACTGCAGCGCTTGTTAGCGGTATTGTAGTATTAGTATTGGTGCTTATTCCTGAGACTTCACCGATGCGTGATGCGAATGGCGCCTTAACCTCCTTTGCCGCACCGGTCATGCAGTCTATTGTGCCAATTATATTTTTACTATTTTTATTCCCCGGAGTGGTTTACGGCTACATGTCTGGCACGTATCAGTCGACCAAAGACATGATCCACAGCATGACCAAAGCTATGCAGGGTATGAGCTACTACATTGTTATGGCGTTTTTCTGTGCTTTGTTTATTGATGCCTTTGGCAAGTCTAATCTTGGCGCGTTAATGGCAATTGAAGGCGCTGAGTTTCTCAAAGCGCTGTCACTTCCAGCGATGATAACGATTGTGGGTATTATCTTTTTGACCGCTTTTGTGAATTTGTTTGTGGGCTCAAGTTCCGCTAAATGGGCGCTTTTGGGGCCGATTTTTGTACCCATGCTTATGCAATTGGGTATTTCACCTGACTTAGCGCAGATTGCTTATAGAGTAGGTGACTCCTCGAGCAATATTGTTACACCATTGCTGCCTTATTTCCCGCTGGTGGTGGTTTACTGTCAACGTTATGTGAAGTCTACTGGTATTGGCACCTTGCTCTCCTTGATGCTGCCATTTAGCATTGCGTTATTGATATGCTGGACAGCATTCCTGCTAATTTACTGGTCTATTGGCATTCCCTTGGGCATTCAATCTAGCTACATCTATCCAGCGATGTAAACTATAGCAAAGCAATAATTTCACATGAAACGGCGCTTTAATCGTATTAAAGCGCCGTTTTTGTCTATTTAGTCAATAAAACCATTGCTGTTACTAGCAAGGTTTGTTAAAACGCTCGTAACGGTGAATAAATATAAACCCACCGATTCGCAGTATGGGACGCAAAGACACCGACAGAACGTGGATTACCGCGCAATAATAAGTTTCTCTACTAAAAATTAAAAAGCATTGCCCGTAATCGCAATGCCTCTAATGTGTAAAAAATAAACATGCAAAAAGATAGTGTAACCAACCTTCATGTCAGTTCTGAAGAGGTGCTTGTCACCCCAGAGCAATTGGCTAAACAACTGCCTGTTAGTGACAAAGCCATTTCGTATGTCGAAAATGCCCGCAGCATTATTTCAGATATTATTCATGGTAAAGACCATCGCTTACTGGTGGTCTGCGGACCCTGTTCAATTCACGATGTAAAAGCTGCCAAAGAATATGCACTGAAGCTCAAAGAGCTGCACGAGTCTTGCAAAGATACCCTTTACGTGGTGATGCGCGTGTATTTTGAAAAGCCGCGCACGACTACCGGTTGGAAAGGTCTGATCAACGACCCGCACATTGACGACTCATTTGATATTGATACCGGCATTCGCCGAGCCAGAGAACTACTTAACTGGTTAGCTGAGCTTGAAATTCCTGTGGCAACCGAAGCCTTAGACCCGATTAGTCCGCAGTACTTAGGTGAGTTTTTCAGTTGGGCTGCTATTGGAGCACGCACTTCAGAATCACAAACTCACCGTGAAATGGCCAGCGGCTTGTCTATGCCGGTTGGTTTTAAAAACGGTACCGACGGCAACCTAGACATCGCTATTAATGCGCTCAAGTCTGCCGCATCAGGGCACAGCTTTATGGGGATTAACAAGCAGGGCCAAGTCAGCATTATTAAAACTGAAGGTAACCCTGACGGCCATGTGATTTTGCGCGGTGGTAAGCAACCTAACTATGATTCAGTATGTGTATCTCAATGTGAGGATGAGCTTAAATCAGCAGGCGTAAGAGCGGCACTAGTTGTCGATTGTAGTCATGCGAATTCGGCAAAAGATTATCGCCGACAGCCCTTAGTGGCAGAAAATGTCGTCAATCAAATTTTAGAAGGCAACCAGTCAATTATTGGCATTATGCTTGAGAGCCATTTAGTGGAAGGCAATCAGGGAACAAAAGGTAAAACGGCTAGCGAACTGACATATGGTCTCTCAATTACCGACGGCTGTATCAGCTGGGAACAAACTCAAAAAAGCATTTTGGCGGCCCGCGAAAAACTGATCACAGTGTTGCCAATGCGTTTGCAGAAACGTTTATAAAGATGAGTTCTGATTCGTCGCTCGATCAAAAACTATCTGCCCTTCGAGCACAAATCGACGAGGTAGATAGTGAATTGGTTAAATTACTAAAGAAACGCAGTAGCGTAACTCGAGATATTGGGCGATTGAAAAGTGAGTATGCGCAGCCAATCTATGTGCCTGAACGCGAAAAAGCGCTCATTGAAGCTAGGCGCCAACAGGCAGAAGAGTTAGGGCTGTCGCCTGATTTAGTCGAAGATATTTTGCGCAGAATGATGCGCGATTCTTACCATTCTCAGCATGCCAAATATGCATGTGTAAATCCTGAAATCGCTAAGGTAGTGGTGGTAGGTGGAGCAGGAGCGCTAGGAAAAGTATTTGTTAGTTTATTTGAGCAGAGTGCTTATTCAGTAGCGGTGCTAGACAAGGCGCAATGGCAAAATGCTGAGGAGATTTTAAGTGACGCTGATTTGGTCATTATATCGGTTCCAATCAATACTACATGCGATATTATTGCGCAATTGCCTAAACTAAAATCATCTTGTGTATTGGCTGACGTCACGAGTATCAAACAAGCACCATTAGATGCCATGATGGCCGCGCATAGTGGCCCTGTATTGGGTTTACATCCTATGTTTGGCCCTGATGCACCGGGTATGATAAAACAAGTTGTCGTAGTGTGTGATGGGCGTCACAGTGATCAGTATCAATGGTTGTTAGAACAAATGCGTCTTTGGGGTGGTTCGCTTTATCCCAGCAGTGCCGCTGAACATGATCATGCCATGGCCTATATTCAGGTGATGCGCCACTTCAGCACCTTTGTGTATGGTCAGCATCTTCAGCAAGAAAATCCAAAGCTCAGTGAGCTTATTGAATTTAGTTCACCAATCTATCGTTTAGAGCTTGCAATGGTTGGACGTTTGTTTGCTCAAGCTCCTGAATTATATGCCGATATTATCTTCAGTAACAAAGACAGCATCGCGCTTCTGAAACGTTTTAGTCAACGCTTTGAAATGGCAATTCAACTCTTAGAGCATGGCGATAAGTCAGCATTTGTTGAGCAGTTTAAAGAAGCGGCTTTATGGTTTGGCGATTATTCTAAAATATGCTTAATCGATAGCAAAAAAATGCTGCTGAAAGCAGACGATAGCCATCTGTTACGAAAAATAGAGTGATTAAGGGTGCTGCAGTATTGTAAGCGCCTCATAGTCATTGAGACGCTTACCTACTGCCAAGGAACATCCTAGATGACTTTAAAATTTCGATTAACCATGTCGATGGTAATTGTTACCCTTACCTGTATTTTACTGCTATCTGCGGCCTCGCTTACCGTATTGATTAATGTTTCAACAGACGCTTTGACCGGCGCAGCCAAAGACAATTTGACCTCCAAGCTGTTCAATACAACCCAAGCAACTACCACTTATTTCGATACTTTAACATCCCAAGTTAGAATCAAATCTCAAGAGCCAGCATGGGTTGATGCTATGCAAAAGTTCGTGCCGGCTTTTAATGCATATGCGAGTCAGCGCGGCGCAATTAGCGATATGAATGTCAAAAGTGTTGAGCGCTATTATACAAATGAATTCTCTAGCTTATATCAAGATCGAAACGGTAAAGCGCCAAGCGGGCTTCGGCAACTCTATTCAGACTTAAATCAAAATGCTCTGGCTCTGCAACACGATTTCATCGCAGCTTCTACATACAAAATAGGCGAGAAGGATGGCTTATTGAGATTGGCAAATACTACCGACTATGCCAGTATTCATGCGGCGTTTCACGATACTGCTAGGCGCTTCTTAAAGGAATTTGGCTACTACGATATCTTTTTAGTAGATGCTCCCACTGGTAATATTGTTTACAGCGTTTTTAAAGAGCTAGATTATGCTACCAGCATAAAGGATGGTCCATATGCGAATAGCGGCATTGGCGCAGCATATCAACAGGCCTTAGGCGCAAGCTCACCTGACTATGTTTTTTTTAGTCAACTAGAAACTTATTTACCGTCTTATAACGCAATGGCCGGATTTTTATCTTCTCCCATTTTTGTCGACCAACAGTTGATTGGCGTGCTAATTTTTCAAATTCCTTTAGATAAACTTAACAGCGTATTGACCCGAGACAGTGATTGGTTAAACCAAGGATTTGGTGTTTCTGGTGAAACTTATTTAGTAGGAAGCCATAACAAGTTAATTACAGAAAGCCGATTTTTCTTGGAAGAGCCTCAGGCATTTTATCAGGCAATATCGAATAACGCTGGACAGCTTGCGAAAGAAATTGAGGCTGCTGGCACCACGGTAGGTATTTTACCAGTGGAATCTGAGTCAGTAACACGAGCTTTATCAGGAGAATCGGGTTTTATTGAAATTGTTGATTATCGAGGAGTCGCAGTGTTTTCTGCCTTTGCTCCTTTGAGCATCGGTGAGCATCGTTATGCGGTTATAGCAGAGATTGATGTTGATGAAGCACTCACATTAGCAAAAGAAATTCAAACAGCGCTGATATCTACTGTTTCAATTGTTTCGGTGGTCGTTTTGCTAATAGCTATGGGTATGTCTGCATTTTTAATTGCACAAATTACTAAACCTCTTAATTTTGTAGGAAACATGTGCAGCGATCTTACGGCGGGCTCTGGGGATCTGACAATTCGCCTGCGCGAATGCGGGATCCCTGAAATTGACAGGCTTTTGATGTCGTTTAATGGCTTCATTGTGCAAGTGCACGAAATTGTCACTACTCTGCGTGAAAATTCTTTAGCTTTGGCTGCGTCGTCACAAGAGCTGTCTGCCATCACTACTGAAAGCAAGCGCAATGCAGCGGAGCAAAAACAGCAAACCTACTGTGTTACGCAATCAGTCGAGGTCTTATCACAGTCAATCGATTCAATATCTAGCACGGTGTCAAACAATTTAGAGCAAAGCGACACTGCAAAACTTACGCTCACAGAGAACTTAGAAAAAACAGATCTTGCAGCATCAAATATCAGAGATTTGGTTAACTTAATTAAACAATCAAGCGAAGTTATTTTGTCACTTCGCAGCGACGTCAGTCAGGTGACTGAATTTTTGGAAGTAATAACCAGCATTGCCGATCAAACAAACCTACTGGCGCTGAATGCCGCTATTGAGGCAGCTAGGGCAGGTGATGCTGGAAGAGGTTTTTCAGTGGTGGCCGATGAAGTCCGCACACTTGCGACTCGCTCTCAAGAAAATACTGAGAAAATCTCGCGAATTGTGGAAAAAATGAACAAATCTTCTGAAGAGAGCGTTTCGGCTATGAACAATGCCGTGATTGCCGCTGATACAGGAATCGAAGTCGTTGATTCAGTTACTTCAGCGCTAGGTGAATTAGCTAAAAATTTAGAAGAAAATCAGAGCCTCGCGACAACAATTGCTTTGGCCACTCAGCAGCAAACTCAAGCTTCTGCGCAAGTATCTCATAGTATTTCGCGGATAGGTGACGCTGCACATGAAGCTGAAACTGGCGCGACGCAAACCAATGAGGCCGCTCAAGAACTGGCTAATATTGCGACAAACACTCAGGATATGGTCAGTCGATTTAAGGTCTAAATCTTAAAGTCTCACATAAATGCCGCAACGCTGAATGTTCAGGATGCGGCATAGTCATGTGGCTAAGTTCTAAATGTGTTAATGGTCGGCAAGGGCGTTAACCGCTGCAACCTTGGTAGGCGAGACTTCTTCAACAGGATAACAGCCTAAGACTTTAAAATATCGAGTCATGCCGCGTAAAGTATTGATGGCTTTTTGCATTGGCCCGTCTTCGATATTGCCCTGCATATCAAGATAAAACATTTCTTCCCATGGATTACCGTTAATGGGACGCGATTCAAGCTTGGTCATGTTGATATTGTTTTCTCTGAGCACCAGCAAAGCTTCTACAAGTGCCCCAGGTGTTTGTACGGTCGACATGATCACGGTTGTTTTCGCTGGAACTTGCAGCGGCACTTTAATTGCTTTACTGGCGACCACGATAAAACGACTATGGTTTTCTTTTTGATTCGCAAGGTTTGATTTAATTGCTCGCAGATTATAAAGCTTGCCGCCGGCCTCAGAACCAATTGCTGCTACTTCATCATTTTGTAATTCATTCACAATCAACATTGCCGCAGACGTGCTATCGCAGGGCTTCACTTCAACATTTCCTAAATCGGCTAAAAAGTGACTGCATTGCGCAAATACTTGAGGATGCGCATACAAGGTTTTGATTTTGCTAGGCTCGGCGTCTTGATGCACCAATAACGCATGATTGATTGGGTGTGTGAGTTCGCCGACGATATTCAATCGAGTGTGTTGAAGTTGGTCGTAGACTTCATTGATACTGCCAGAAGATGTGTTTTCAATCGGCAAAACAGCAAAGTCGGCTTCGTTGCTTTCTACTTTTTGGATGATTTCGGCAAAGCTTTGACATCCGATTTCCATAAGCTCTCCGCTTCTGCGCGCAAAGTACTTTTGCGTAGCGAGGTAGCTATAAGAGCCTTTTTCACCTAAGAATGCGACGCGGTTTAGCGGCAGCTGTGATCCTGGGTTTGCCCATTGCGCGAGCATAGACTGCTGATTGAGCACGGAATCTTCAATAATTACATGGAACAGCGATGTCACAAAGTGAGGGTCTAAATCAAATTTTTGCCCTTGTTTGATCAGTCGCACTAACAGTTGCTCTTCACGCTTTTGGTCGCGAACAGGAATATGATGCTTAACTTTGGTTTTTGCCACTTCCATAGTGAGCTTTTGACGCTTTGAGATAATTTCAAGCAGCGTGTTGTCGGTGTCGGTGATTGCTTTTCGCAACTGTTCCAATTCTTCGTTAGCCAAGAGGGGTTCCTGTATTTCCTGAGTCGCAATGCGGTGTGAATAGCCAAGTGCAAAAAGAGGCCTCGTGATTTGCAATGTATGCAAGCCGACCTGCTATGTCAATGCTTAGCTATGGCTAATTCGACTAATTGCAGAATATTTATAAAAATGCTGCCAATTGTTACGTTTATTCGTCCTTATGATCCAGTAATCGCGCTAAAATTTTACGCACTTCGTCGGATTCAAAGGGTTTATCGCACAGTGCATTAACGCCGGTTTGCTGAATATTTGTCATGTGTGTGCTACTCGTTGATTCAGAGGTCACCATGATAATCGGAATATGGCTCGTTTCAGGATTAAAGCGAATATACTCAGACAGTTCTCTGCCGTCCATTTCGGGCATGTTGTAATCAGTTACCACAAGATCAAAGGCCTGGTCTTTTAGGAAGGTAAGGGCATGTGCACCGTTTTCTGCTTCGGTAATAAGTTCGATTCCCATATTCTCTAAGACTCGTCTAATATGGTTGCGGGCAAGGCGACTGTCGTCGACTAACAACACTCGAACTTGGCGCACATCAAATAAACTGAGGTCTAATTCTTCGGTATTTAATAACTGTAAGCTGGCATTGAGGCCGCGCTTAAGATGGATAGGTTCAAACGGTTTAGGCAATATTGCGGCGACACCTGACTGCTTAAATCCTTCGAGTTTTTTCAGGCTGGTTTCGCTAGATACCAGCATAAACGGAATGTTGCTAGTGGCCTGATCGGATTGTAAATATTCTAAAACGTCAAGACCACTGCCGTCTGCTAAATACATGGTGCTGACCACCACATCCACATTGTGTCTCTGAATTTCATGTTTTGCCTGCGTCACGTTTTTGACAATATCAACCCCGTTAACCGCCTCCGAAGTCAGTAAACTTTTGATAATTTTTGCCTGAGTGTCTGAAGGTTCAATCAACAGAATATGTAAATCAGAAATCGACAAGTTTTGCATTCATTGGTCTCTTTTCAACAGTCTCATATGAGAAGTTTATGTTGTTATCAATGTAAAGCTGAGTTGTGAAACTAACCGCCAGCAAGCTTTACTTTCATCCCTTTGCTCTCAAGTATTATCTTGAGCTTTTCACGTATATCGCCCTGAATCTCTATGTTGTGGTCTTTTACAGCGCCGCCACAACCACATTGCTTTTTAAGCTCAGAGCACAGTTGTTTGAGTGCGTCTTGATTCATATCTAGGCCTTCAATGCTGCTTACGCCTTTACCTTTTTTACCTTTGGTGATGCGTTTTATTCGCACGATGCCATCGGTTTTTGGGCGTGCTTCGTTAGTTTTTTTATCCGCTTGTATTCTGCCGCTATCGGTAGAATAAACGAGCCTTGAATTGTTCATATTAGTTCTCTCTTGCTAACTGTTGTATTCAAAATTAGTGCCAAGTTGTTGGTGTCTGCAAATATCAGATTGAGTAGCCAACATTTGAATTTAAAAGGAGTAACGCGGATCACACCGCACAATAGTAGAGTATGTAATAGTCGATTATGCAATGCCGGTTTTGTTATTTATCTGCGGAATTTGCTAATTCGATTTGAAGCTAATTATCATTAAATGTGATCGCTTGTGCTAGTATTTCTGTAATTGAGACTTATTATCATTTAAGATGTTCCCTCATATTTAAATCTGCGGAGGTTGTTATTAAAAAGTTCATTGTTGCAGCTATGTTAGCGAGTGTGTTTATTCCAGCAGTATCTGCTGAAGAAGTAAATGTCTATTCGGGTCGTCAAGAGGCGCTGATCAAACCATTGCTCGATAAGTTTACCAGTCAGACCGGCATAAAAGTCAACCTAGTGACCGGCAGTGGTGATGCATTGATAAGCCGTATGCAGGCAGAGGGCGAGCTTTCACCGGCAGATCTGATCATCATGGCTGATGCCGGCAGGTTAGTGAGAGCCAATCAGCTCGGTTTACTTCAAGATATTAACAGCGATGAGATTTTACGCCATATACCAGCGTCTTTGCGCGCCGATGATAATCATTGGATTGCACTGACCAAGCGCGCCCGTCCGATCATGTATGTGAAGGGTAAAACTGACCCATACAGCATTTCTTCTATAGCTGATTTGACCGATGCTCGTTTTGCCAAACAAATTTGCATTCGCTCTTCGGGCAATATTTACAATCAATCTATGATTGCTTCGCTGATCATCCTCGACGGCGAACAACAAACCCTTGAGTGGGCCAAAGGGATTGTAAATAATCTAGCGCGCTCTCCAAAAGGCGGTGATAGAGATCAAATCAATGCAATGGTAGCAGGCGAGTGTTCGATTGCGATTGCGAATACTTATTACCTCGGTGGGATGCTAACTTCAGATGACCCCGCTACTCGTGCTGTTGCCCAGCAAGTTGGTGTTATTTGGCCAGATCAAGACGCAAATGGCACGCATATTAATATTTCAGGCGCGGGGATCACAAAATACGCTCCGCACAAAGCCCAGGCCCAGGCGCTTTTGAGCTTTATGCTGGAGCAAGAGTCACAGCAGTGGTATGCCGAGGTAAATCACGAGTATCCTATTATTGAAGGCGTAAAGTGGAGCGATGAACTCGCTTCATTTGGTCAGTTTGACGCCCAAAAAGTTGATTTAGAAACAATGGGTGCACTAAACGACGAAGCGCTGCGTTTGATGGATAAAGCAGGCTGGCGTTAACTATCATTCGATTGCGTAGACGTACTTAATTATGCAGCGATGGCTAGTAGCTTCTACTGTCACTCTATCGGCGATTGTCCTATTGCCACTGGCGGTGGTGGCTTCTAGCGTCCTATCAATCGATGTTGACCTATGGGAGCATCTGTTCAGTACGGTTTTTAGCGACTATGTCAGCAACAGTTTGTTATTGGCCTTGGGGGTCGGGCTCGGCACTATCGTGATCGGCAGTTCTTTAGCGTATCTGATGGTTAACTTTGACTTTGTCGGCAAGTCTATCCTTAGCTGGTTAATATTGCTGCCCCTTGCCATGCCGGCTTATATCATTGCTTATACTTATACAGGTTTACTCGACTTTGCTGGGCCTGTGCAGATCTTACTGCGCGAGACCTTTGGATGGAGCCGCGGCGATTACTGGTTTTGGGATATTCGTTCACTTTCGGGCGCCATTATTATGATGGTTTTAGTGTTATATCCTTATGTTTACATTCTTGCCCGAACTGCTTTTGCTGAGCAATCCTACAGCTATCAAAAAGTCAGTGAACTGGCGGGTTATACACGCTGGCAACACGCATTGAAAGTGTCACTGCCGCTGGCGCGCCCCGCCATAATTACCGGTGCAACTTTAGCCATGATGGAGGCGCTAGCTGATTATGGCACCGTGGCTTACTTTGGGATAAGCACCTTTACCACTGGTATATTCAGAACTTGGTTTGGTATGGGCAACATTCAAGGCGCTGCTCAGCTTTCCACAGTGCTTTGTATGTTTGTGTTAGTGCTGTTAGTACTTGAAAAACACAGCAGGCGGGACGCCTCAAAATTTCAGTCGCGTGAGCATGCTGGCGCTCAACGACAAAGACTCAAAGGGCCGGTGGCAATGGGCGTATTTTTGCTGTGTTTATTGCCCGCTGTTTTTGGTTTTATCATTCCGTTTTTACAACTGCTAAGCTGGAGCGTTCAGTATGCCTCCGTTGGCGACTTGTCCGACTTTTTAGGTTTGGTAAAAAACTCATTTTTATTGGCCTTCGCTGGAGCATTGATTATTGTCGCATTAGCGCTTTTGGTATCGTACGCTAAACGAATAACGGGTAAGCGCTCGCTGAAGTATTCTGAGCAAATGCTCAGTTTAGGCTATGCGGTGCCAGGGATTGTTATTGCAGTTGGCGTGCTGATTGTTACCGGTTGGGCCGACAAGGCATTTAATCGTTTTACCCTTGAATGGTTTGATTACCGACCCGGATTGATACTCTCGGGCACGATCGCCACGCTAATTTTTGCTTACGCAATTCGTTTTGCTAGCGTCGCTCTACAAAATACTGAAACCGGCTTTGCGCGCTTGCCGCAAAAGCTCGATTATGCCGCATTGAGTCTGCACGGTGGATTGTTCAGAATGTTTCGCAAAATACATCTACCCCTGTTATCGGCTAGCGTCATCAGCGCTCTTCTGCTGGTGTTTGTCGATATTCTTAAAGAGCTTCCAGCTACTTTAGTACTGCGGCCGTTTAATTTTAATACGCTGGCCGTAAGAGCCTATGAGTTGGCGTCAGATGAACGACTACTTGATGCAGCGTTGCCTGCGATTAGCATTGTGATTGTGGGTCTGCTGCCGGTCATATTTTTAACCCGTCAATTGAATAAATCGAGTGTATAAAGATGCTTCGTCTACAAAATATTGAACTAGCTTATGGCGAGACCTCAGTGTTAAACGACATAAACTTAAGCCTCAACAAAGGCGAGATTGGCTGTATCTTAGGGCCGTCTGGCTGCGGTAAAACCACCCTTTTACAAGCGATTGCTGGCTTTCATCGTCAGCAAAGTGGAGATATATATCTCGACGATATTTGTGTTGCCAGCGGTACTGTGAACTTTTCCCCAGATCAAAGAGAAGTAGGTGTAGTGTTTCAAGATTTTGCGTTATTTCCGCACATGACCGTGTTAGAAAATGTGGAATACGGTCTGCACCGCTTATCTAAACAAACTCGTCGTAAAACGGCCTTAGAGAACATCGATAGAGTCGGACTTGCAGAATTTGCCCAAGCCTATCCGAATCAGCTTTCGGGCGGACAGCAACAGCGCGTAGCTATTGCGCGCTCGGTTGCGCCTAATCCAAGGCTGCTATTACTAGACGAACCCTTTTCAAGCCTCGACCCAGAGCTTCGCGAAAAAGTAGCGGTTGAGGTACGAGACATCATTAAACGCTTGGGGATCACGGCCTTGTTAGTTACCCACGATCAGCAAGAAGCGTTTGCCTTTGCCGACAAGATCGGAATTTTTGCGCAGGGGCACTGCCAACAGTGGGCCAGCCCTTATGATTTATATCACGAGCCAAACACGCCCTTTGTCGCAAATTTTATTGGTGAGAGTACGTTTATATCTGGGGAAGTAGTGACTGACCCTGAATACGCCAGTAGATATTACGTTAATTCTCAACTGGGCAGGTTTGCACTGCCCCTTGAGCAAAATTATACAGAAGGTCAGAAGCTTTCGGTGCTCGTTCGGCCCGACGATATTACCCACCAAGACGACAGTCCGCTAAAAGCCTTGGTTGTAGATCGGCGTTTTCGTGGCGCGCACATTTTGTACCGTTTGGCCCTGCCGAACTTTTCAGAGCAGGTACTATGCTTGGCGCCAAGTCATCATGATCATCACATTGGTGAGTCTTTTGGAATACGCCTGAGTATCGAGCATGTAATCTGTTTTGATGCGCAATAGAGCGCAGTGCTCAGCGTGATTTTGCGATGACTGTTGAGCGCGATTTACGGGTATTGATGAAAGTCACCGAGCTTATCTGAAAGCTCAAAAATTGCAGATTGTAGAGCGAATTCAGCAACCACTACTCACCTTCCTAAATTAAGCACATTTATTATCCCTGTAGCGTTTTGCATTGAGCCGCTTTGGTTTATACTACGGCGCTTGGATTATCTGCTATGCCAGATAGTTAACTTGGCCTGTGCCAGCACTCAAAAGATAAGAACAAAGGCAATTAAATGCGCACTGATTACTGTGGAAGAATCGATAAACAATATATTGGACAAACCGTCACCCTAAAAGGCTGGGTGAATAAGCGTCGCGACTTAGGCGGCGTGATATTTATTGACCTGCGCGACCGCGAAGGCATATTACAAGTTGTTATCGATCCGGATACCGAAGCGGCTTTTGCTAATGCCTCAGAATTACGAAATGAATTCTGTATTGAAATCATCGGTCTTGTGCGAGCACGCCCTGACAGTCAAGTTAACAAAGATATGCGCACAGGCGAAATAGAAGTACTCGGCAAAGAAGTGCTTATTATCAACCGTGCGCCTGCGCTTCCCCTCGATTGGAATCAAGAAAACAGTGAAGAGCAGCGCCTAAAATATCGTTATTTAGATTTGCGCCGTCCGATTATGACAGAGCGCTTAGTGTTTCGCAGTAAAGTCACCGGCGCGGTAAGACGCTACCTTGAAGCCCATGAATTTTTAGATATAGAGACGCCAATACTTACCGCGGCAACGCCTGAAGGTGCGCGTGATTATTTGGTGCCTAGCCGTACTCACAAAGGCGAATTTTTCGCGCTACCACAGTCTCCACAGTTATTTAAGCAACTGCTCATGATGAGCGGGATGGATAAGTATTATCAAATTGTTAAGTGTTTCAGAGATGAGGACTTACGAGCTGATCGTCAACCCGAATTCACACAAATAGATATCGAAACTTCATTTTTAGATGCAGATGGTGTGATGGCCATCACCGAAGGGCTGATCCGCGATTTATTCCAAAAAATGATGAACGTCGATTTAGGTGACTTTCCACGGATGACCTACGCCGAGGCCATGAAACGGTATGGCAGTGACAAGCCTGACCTGCGTAATCCCCTAGAAATAATCGACGTAGCAGACATTGTTAAAGACATCGAGTTTAAAGTTTTTAGCGGCCCCGCAAATGATGCAAATGGCCGAGTTGCGGCTATCTGTGTGCCTGGTGGGATTAGTTTATCGCGTAAGCAACTCGATCAGTACGCCGAGTTTGCCGGCATCTATGGAGCAAAAGGTCTCGCATGGATGAAAATCAATGAAGTGGCAAAAGGTATGGAAGGCATTCAGTCACCGGTATTGAAGTTCTTCTCTGAGCAAAGTGTTAAACAACTGCTTGAACTTACAAAAGCAAAAGACGGTGACATCTTATTGTTTGGTGCCGACAGCAATCAGGTGGTAACTGAAGCACTCGGCGCACTGAGACTCAAACTCGGTAAAGACTTTGACCTTTTGCAAGGCGATTGGAAACCACTCTGGGTGGTCGATTTTCCTATGTTTGAAAAGGTCGATGGCCGCCTGCATGCTCTGCATCACCCCTTTACCGCTCCCCGTGATAGCGACTTAGACGCTCTTAAAAGCTCACCAGAAACGGCGCTTTCGAACGCTTATGATATGGTTTTGAATGGCGTTGAATTGGGCGGCGGCTCGGCGCGTATTCACGATATGCACATGCAGTCTCTTGTGTTTGAACTATTGGGCATTGGTGAGCAAGAAGCCCAAGAGAAATTCGGCTTTTTATTAGAGGCCTTAAAATATGGTACGCCACCGCACGCTGGCTTAGCGTTTGGCTTAGATCGCTTATTAATGTTGATGTTAGGCGCCGATTCTATTCGCGACGTGATGGCCTTTCCAAAAACCACAACCGCTGCGTGTCCACTCACTGGTGCGCCAGGCAAAGCCAATCCGCAGCAGCTAGAAGAGCTGGCGATTGTTTCTACGGCCAATAAAAAGTAGATGGCATTAAAACGGCCTGAGTCTGTGTTGGTGGTGCTGTTTAGCCCCGCATCGAACGTGCTGCTCTTGCAGCGTGACGACGACGCAGACTTTTGGCAGTCGGTTACCGGCACCATTGAACTTGGTGAAAGTCCTATTCAAACCGCATATCGCGAAGTCGCAGAAGAAACCGGCATGCAGCTTAACTTTGCCCTGCACGAAATTGGTGACTGCCGCCACATCAATCAATATAAAATTCGCCAGCAGTGGCTATATCGCTATCCTGAAGGTACCCAATATAACAATGAGCACGTGTTTTGTGCTCAGGTTAGTGAGGCTGCAAGTATTTCGCTGACCGAGCATCTAAGCTATCAATGGCTTAAAAAATCAGACGCCCTTAAAAAAGTGTGGTCGGCGACTAATCGCTTGGCCATTGATAAGTTTGTGCCGGAGCGCACATGAAAATCATATTGGGTATTGACCCTGGCTCACGTATTACCGGTTACGGTGTTATTCGGGTGGTGGCAAACAAAGCCGAATATTTGGCCAGCGGCTGCATACGCGTGCAAGATGAAAATCTAGCCTCACGATTGCATAATGTATTTACCGGTGTGAACGAAATTATTCGTCAGTTTCAGCCTACCCAATTTGCTATTGAACAAGTGTTTATGGCAAAAAATGCCGATTCGGCGCTTAAACTTGGGCAAGCTCGCGGCGCGGCAATTGTAGCGGGAACAAGCCACGAACTGCCGGTATTTGAATATTCCGCGCGGCAAATAAAGCAATCGGTGGTGGGCACTGGCTCTGCTGATAAAACCCAAGTTCAGCACATGGTGACGTATTTACTTAAATTAGGTAAAACGCCGCAGGCCGATGCGGCAGATGCACTTGCAGTTGCCCTTTGTCACTTGCATACTGAACAAAGCATGATCAGGATGTCTGGTCAGGCAAGCAAAACCGTAAGAGGACGACTACGAAAATGAGCGCAGACACACAATGATTGGACGCTTACGCGGTATCATCATCGAAAAGCTACCTCCTGATATTCTTTTGGATGTAGGCGGGGTTGGCTATGAAGTTCAGCTCCCTATGACTAGCTTTTATCAGCTTCCAGAGCTTCAAGCAGAAGTCACGCTTTACACTCACTTTGTGGTGCGAGAAGACGCACAGCTATTGTTTGGGTTTACTGACCGTCAAGAGCGAAGCTTGTTTAGAGTACTCATCAAAGCGAATGGCGTTGGGCCAAAATTAGCCTGTACGATATTGTCGGGTATGTCTGCCGGACAATTTATGCAAGCGGTGTTGCACGAAGATATTACGGCCTTGGTTAAAATGCCAGGAGTCGGTAAAAAGACAGCAGAGCGTTTAGTGGTTGAGCTCAAAGATAAGTTAAAAGACATTGAAGCGCCCAGTGCAAATTATAGCAATTCGACGATGCACAACCCTATTGAAGCTACGCCTATTTTAGCGCCTGTTGCTTCTGCAAAAGACGAGGCAATCGGTGCACTAGTGGCACTTGGTTATAAGCGCGCTCAGGCTGAAACATCAATTAGAAATGTGTTTACAGAAGATGCTAGCAGTGAGCAATTAATACGCGACGCCTTAAAAGCGATGGTGTAAGTGAATACTAAGCAGAGAAGAGCATGATAGAAGCCGACCGAATTACACAGCCCCAAGCGCAAAACGAAGATGAAGCGGTCGACAGAGCCATACGCCCGAAAATGCTTAGCGACTATGCCGGGCAAGATCACGTGTGTGAGCAAATGGAAATTTTTATAGAGGCGGCTCGTAAACGTGAAGATGCCCTCGATCATTTATTAATCTTTGGTCCTCCAGGCTTAGGTAAAACCACCTTGGCGAATATCGTTGCTAATGAAATGGGCGTTAGCATCAAAACTACCTCTGGCCCTGTCCTTGAGAAAGCAGGGGATTTAGCGGCGCTGCTAACCAACTTAGAAGAGAACGATGTATTGTTTATTGATGAGATACATCGCTTAAGCCCTGTGGTTGAAGAAATACTCTACCCAGCTATGGAAGATTATCAGTTAGACATCATGATAGGTGAGGGGCCGTCAGCGCGCTCCATTAAATTAGAGTTGCCCCCTTTTACATTGATCGGTGCCACCACACGTGCAGGCTCACTTACCTCACCTTTGCGCGACCGCTTTGGGATTGTGCAGCGCTTAGAGTTCTATAACGTGAAAGACTTAACCAACATTGTTGAGCGAAGTGCATCGTATCTAAATTTGAATATGCATCCGCAAGGCGCGGTAGAGATTGCAAAGCGCAGCCGCGGTACGCCGCGGATTGCCAATCGCTTGTTGCGCAGAGTAAGAGATTACGCCGAAGTAAAAGCAAACGGTGAAATCACAGCAGAAGTTGCCTCCAGTGCCTTAAACATGCTTGACGTCGACAAGCAGGGCTTCGATTTTATGGATCGTAAACTCTTGCTCGCTATTATCGAGAAGTTTTCCGGCGGTCCAGTAGGTCTTGACAATGTCGCCGCGGCAATAGGCGAAGAAAAAGAAACTATTGAAGATGTGATTGAGCCATTTTTGATTCAGCAGGGCTTTTTGCAACGCACGCCACGAGGACGGATTGCTACCGATCATGCTTACTTACACTTAGGCTTTACGGTAAAAAAATAAGCCTCAAAGATGTCAGTTATTAAAACACAGCATGGCAATTTATCGGGTAGTTGCAGCCCATAGCTTAAAAGGCGATGATGATTAGCCACACATAAGGTGATTTCGCATGCATAACTGGCGAGCTGAATATCATCGTAGCTTTTGGATTAAATGTGTATTTTTACGGGGTTTGTAGGTACAGCAATCGATCATAATGTATCAGTATCAGGCAAAAAAAAGCCCGTACACAGTACGGGCAAAAAATAATCAACGGAAGGGATTCCATGAAACACGAACAAACAAATTCCTGTCTACTTCGTAATTGCTGCGTATGATACGGATTTTTTTGAGCTGAACAACTCAATTAATTTACTGTTTCAGATTAATAAAACTAATAGCAAGAACGATTGATGCCAAATTTAGCTGCTTTTCTGTATGCTTCTTAGCAAGTTATTAACATTTAACTGAGTTTCATTAAATTTTATTCATGAAAAAATTTGATATTAAAGTACGGGTTTATTTTGAAGACACCGATGCCGGTGGAATTGTCTATCACGCCAACTATTTACGCTACTTCGAACGGGCCCGTTCTGACTGGGTTCGGCTTTTGGGAGCCGATCAAAAAAAATTGTTGGAACATTCCATTGCTTTTGTCGTCAAAGATCTCAATATTAGCTATCGCAAAAGCGCGATGCTCGATGAGCTCCTAACAGTTACCTGTGAGCCCATAGCGATAAAGCGTGTAAGTCTGATGTTTAAACAGGCTGTTTATAATAATAATAACGAATGTTTGGTGGAAGCAACGGTAAAAGTTGGCTGCATTAATACGCAGCTCAAAGCACCTTGCAAAATACCAGAATCTATTTTGAGGGAAATGCGCAGTGACCAGTGATATGTCTATCGCCAGTTTAGTACTGGAAGCCAGTTTTGTTGTTCAATTAATTATGCTTATTTTGCTGGGCATGTCTGTGGTCAGTTGGGCGTATATTTTCCAGCGTAATTCTGCGCTCAAATCTGCGCAAGCCGAATTACGTGAATTTGAAGACACCTTTTGGTCGGGCGCCGATCTCAATACCCTCTACTCCGAACTTTCGCAGCGCGAAAACGGTTTTGGTAGCTCTCTTATTTTTTGCTCGGGCTTTAAAGAATATGTACGCTTGCGTAAAACCGCAGGGATTACTCCTGAAGCCATCAGCGACGGAACCTATCGCGCAATGCGCGTAGCCATGTCTAGAGAAGTCGATGAGCTTGAAACTCGCTTACCCTTCTTAGCTACCGTTGGTTCTATTTCCCCCTATATTGGTTTGCTGGGCACGGTTTACGGGATCATGACTGCTTTTATCGCACTTGGTGAGGTCAAGCAAGCTACATTGCAAATGGTCGCTCCCGGTATAGCTGAAGCACTCATCGCCACGGCCTTAGGCTTAGTGGCGGCCATTCCGGCCTACGTTGCTTACAACCGTTTTTCTACCAAGGTCGAAAAGCTCGAAAACGCCTACGGAAACTTTATGGAAGAGTTTTCGGCTATTTTGAATCGTCAAAGCTTAGCAAGCAGAGGTTAGGCACATGTATCAACGACGCAGACGTCGCCCCGTCTCAGAAATGAATGTGGTGCCATACATCGACGTGATGCTGGTGCTGCTGATCATTTTTATGGCAACCGCTGCAGTGGTCGCCCAAGGCGTGCAAGTTGATTTGCCTAAAGCACAAGCCCAGTCTCTTGAGACTGAAGAAGAAACCATCATGATTGTCTCTATAGACGAGCAGGGGCAATACTATTTAAATGTGGGCGATAATCCCGATTCACCAATGCAGGCTCAAGATATTGCGGCGATTGTGAAAACTCGCCTGCAGGTCGACCCTAGCATACCGGTTGTGGTGAATGGCGACCGCAAAATTAGTTACGAAAAAGTTATCGATATAATGGTGCTATTACAAAATTCAGGTGCACCATCGGTGGGTTTAATGACTGATCCTAATCCTTAATGCTTATTGACCGCTAATGATCAGGTGATGAATAAGTCATGAAGAAAAATAAGGCCTTAACAGTTTCCATCGGGATGCACATCGTGCTGGTGGTGCTGCTGTTGGTATCGGTGAGCTTTACGCCAAAACCGACAATGACCTTTGCTTCGCAGTCACAGCCGATACAGGCAGTATTTATTGACGCGCAGGCCATAGCCGATCAAAAGCGGCAAAGAGATCAGGCTGAAGCACAGGCAAGACAAAGAGAGTTGGACCGACGCCAGGCTCAGCAGCAAAAAGCTCAAGCCGAACGCGAGAAAAAGCGAGTCGCTGAAGCGGCGGCCCAGAAAAAGAAACAAGAAGAGCAGGTCCGAAAAGAACAAGAGCAGGCACAAGAGCGTCAGCGCACCTTAGAAGAGCAGCGCATGCGCGAACAAGAAATGCAAAAGCGCTTAGAAGAGGATAAAAAGCGTAAAGAGCAGCTAGAAAGAGAGCTGGCAGAACAGTTAGCCACTGAGCAGCAGGCGCTGTCTGCTGCTAATAGAAGCAGGGTGATGAGTGAAGTCGAGAAATATCAAGCGCTAGTGGTGCAAACTATCTCGCAAAATTTGTTTGATTATGACAGTTTTATTGGCAAAAGCTGTCGACTAAATGTCAGGCTGGCGCCAAGTGGCTTGGTAATAGACGTACGAATATTGGATGGTAATGATGCGCTTTGCAGAGCGTCTCAAGCAGCGGTGCTAAGACCTGATACCTTGCCGGTATCAAAAGACCCAGCAGTATTTGCTAAATTGAAAGACTTTAATATTACAGTAAGACCGGAGAGATAATGATTCGATTGCGCGTGGTAAAGTGCTTGATAACAGTGGCTATTTTCGTGAGTGCTAGCTTTGCTCAAGCAAAACTTGAGCTGTTAATTACAGAAGGTGTAAATAATGCGCGGCCAATAGGAGTAGTGCCATTTAGTTGGAATGGCGATACCGTATTGCCTGAGAACATCTCAGACGTGATCACCAATAACCTGTTGCGCAGCGGTAAATTTAATCCTGTTTCTCTGTCAGATATGCCGCAGTTTCCCACTCAAGAAGACGAAGTGGATTTCGATGCTTGGGCCGCTATCGGCATCGACACCGTGCTGGTGGGTAAAATAGAACAGCGCAGCAACGGTCAATATGAAGTCTCGTTCGAGTTAATCGACGTGCTGCGTGCGCAAGCAACTGGCGGGGAATCAAAAGGCTTGCAAGACGGCAAGCTAGTCTTAACCAAAGATCATATCGTCGAAGCTCGTCAAAAATTAATCAACACCGCTGATTTTAGGCAATACGCTCACATTATCAGTGACGTGGTGTACGAAGCACTCATTGGTGAACGCGGTGCATTCTTAACGCGTATTGCCTATGTAATCGTGCGCGACAGAAAAACCGTAGAGCTTCCTTTTCAATTAGTTATTGCCGATTATGACGGTGCCAACGAAACGCGCTTATTGTCTTCTCCCGAGCCTTTGATGTCTCCAGCGTGGTCACCCGATGGCAACAAGCTGGCCTATGTGTCGTTTGAAAACAAAAAAGCACAAATTTTCATACAGGATATCTATACGACGCAACGCACCTTGGTCACTGACTTTCCGGGTATTAACGGCTCGCCAACCTTTTCACCCGACGGTAAAAAGTTAGCGATGGTATTGTCAAAAGACGGCAATCCAGAGATTTACGTAATGGACCTTGCTAGCAGAGCACTCGATCGAATTACTCGAAATCGAGCAATTGACACCGAACCAAGCTGGGCGCCAGACGGCAAAAGTCTGATATTTAGTTCTGAGCGGGGTGGCAAACCACAGATATATCAAGTAGATTTAGGCACTAAGCGCACGCAAAGGCTTACGTTTCAAGGGGAAATGAATCTTGGCGCATCTATTACGCCCGACAACGCAAATTTAGTTGTCGTAAATAGAACGCAAGGCGATTATCATATTGCACGACAAAACTTGCAAAATGGTAATATGTTGGTGTTAACTAAGACCTTTCTTGATGAATCACCCAGCATCGCACCAAACGGTAGTATGATTATCTACAGTACGATGCACGAGGGAGAGCAAGTTTTATCACTTGTTTCATTAGACGGTCGTTTTAAAGCGCTGTTACCGGCTGCAGATGGGCAGGTAAAATCGCCAAGTTGGTCACCATTTTTACTATAACAATTGGTTTTTAAATTAAGGATTTAGCATGTTTACTAACAAAAAATTAAGAACGCTTTTCATTGCGCTTCCAGCAATTACGCTTATGGCTTGTTCTAGTGGTCCTAGCGAAGAGGAACTTGAAGCAGAACGTAATCGTGTTGCTGAGCAACAGGCTCAAGCACAGCAGCAAGCTGAGCAACAAGCTCAAGAAGCAAAAGCGCAGGCTGAGGCAGTCGCTGCTGAACAGCTTCAACGTGCTAAAGACATGGTTGCTCAAGAAAAAGCTTCTTTAGAATCTCAGCAAACAGTGTTTTTTGACTTCGACCGTTCTACGATTAAAGCTGAGTTCTTCCCAGTATTAAGAAAACATGCTGAATTTTTGGTGAAAAATCAAAACCAAAGAGTAGTAATTGAAGGTCACACTGATAATCGTGGTACGCCTGAGTACAACATTGCTCTGGGTGAGCGTCGTGCTAAAGCGGTAGAGACTTTCTTACAAAACGAAGGTGTTCGCAGCTCACAAATGTCGGTTGTATCTTACGGTGAAGAAAAATCTGCTGTATCTGGCACGTCTGAGTATGCCTTTGCACAAAACCGTCGCTCTGTAGTGGTTTATCAATAAGCGATGAGAGTTCACTTAATAAGTGCACTTGCATTAACATTTGTAACGGGAGTCTGCTTCGCGCAAGCTCCCGTTGTCGACGTTAATCTGCAAGGGAACCCATTGGCAGTTGCGCCCGTCGCTAATGTTACCTCAAGTGATATAGAGCAGCGTTTAGCGGTGATAGAGCGAATTGTAGAATCTCGCTCAGACAGTCAACAGCGCCTGCAGCAGCAACTCGATATGTTACAAGCCGATGTCGACAGCATCAACGGCTCGATTGAATTGCATAACCATCAGCTTGAAAAGATTTTAGAACGTCAACGCGAGTTGTTTTTAGAACTCGAGAAACGTTTTGAAGGTATGCAGCAGCAGAGCATGGGTATGGCGAACAGCCTCGGTAACTCAGCGAATGCTGGTGTTTCTAATACGATGGCCGATGTTGCACCGGTTCAAAATGAGCAAGAAGCCTATCAAAGCGCGGTTAATCTTATTCTAAAAGATAGAGATTACGAAAACGCTGTTCCGGCTTTTCAAGCGTTCTTGACCCGTTATCCTAATTCTAGCTTAACCGACAATGCGCATTACTGGTTAGGCCAACTATTGTATAACAATCAAGATTGGGATGCGGCTGGCGAGCAGTTTATGCAAGTGGCAGATAAATTTGCAAGCTCACCCAAACGTTCTGATTCCTTGTTAAAGCTTGGCATGATTGCTAAGAATCAAGGTAACGCCGAATTGGCCAAGCAGTATTTTGAACAAGTGGTTGCAGAGTATCCAAACTCAACTCCTGCACGCCTAGCATCAGAGCAATTGACTAACGGTTAAACGATTAGTCAGTTGCCTTGTTCACTTTCCACTCAATCGGGCAATTAAATCGCGAAAAAAGCATTTAAGGGTTGCACCCAAGTTCGATTTCAGTATTATATGCCGCCGTTGCCGTAGATAGTAACAGATGGGTCGTTAGCTCAGTTGGTAGAGCAGTTGACTTTTAATCAATTGGTCGCTGGTTCGAATCCAGCACGACCCACCATCTTTTTTCTACGCGTAGCAAAGCACTTGTTATTATGGGTCGTTAGCTCAGCTGGTAGAGCAGTTGACTTTTAATCAATTGGTCGCTGGTTCGAATCCAGCACGACCCACCAATAACAAAGGTTCCTTCTGCATCACTTCCCCATCTTTTTTGTATCACAGCTTCTGACATTAAAATAACGAACTATTTGTCTTACTTACGTGAAATTCTCATTAGACAAACGTATACTACCCTGACAAATTCCAACGACATTTAATGACTATGAATATCGCTGAGCGCATCGCGCCACTTGCTTTTCCTTTTCCTACAAAACCTAAAAAACTCAGCGCCGACCGCAGCGAAGTCTTAATTTCGCAAATCACCCAATTGCTAGAGCAAAATAATGCCGCGCTAATAGCCCATTACTATACCGACCCAGTTATTCAGGCATTAGCCGAACAAACCGGTGGCTGCGTGTCAGACTCTCTAGAAATGGCCCGTTTTGGGCGTGACCATCAAGCCGACACGCTAATAGTCGCTGGCGTGAAGTTTATGGGCGAGACCGCAAAAATACTAAGCCCTGAAAAAACCGTGATCATGCCCACACTAGAAGCAACCTGCTCATTAGACTTAGGTTGCCCTGTAAAAGAATTCACCGAGTTTTGCGATGCGCACCCCGAGCGCACTGTGGTAGTTTATGCAAATACGTCGGCAGCAGTAAAAGCGCGCGCTGATTGGGTGGTGACATCGTCTATTGCCTTAGAAATTGTTGAGCATCTCGACAGCGAAGGTAAAAAAATCATTTGGGGCCCTGATCGCCACCTTGGCGCTTACATTCAAAAGCAAACTGGCGCCGACATGTTGATGTGGAACGGCGAGTGTATTGTGCACGACGAGTTTTCAGCGCAAGCGCTAAAAACCGCTAAGCACTTATATCCTAACGCGGCGGTGCTGGTGCACCCCGAATCACCGGCTAGCGTGATTGATATGGCTGATGCGGTTGGCAGTACTTCGCAGCTCATAAAAGCCGCGCAAAGCATGCCGCATCCTGAGTTTATTGTTGCTACCGACAAAGGCATCTTTTACAAGATGCAGCAGATGGCACCAAACAAGACCCTGATTGAAGCGCCAACCGCTGGTAATGGCGCAACCTGCAAAAGCTGCGCAAACTGCCCGTGGATGGCTATGAATGGCTTAGAAGCGATGCATCAAGCACTGCTTGACCACAGCGGCAAAGAAATCTTTGTAGAAGAGGCACTGCGTCAGCGCGCAATGCTGCCGTTAAACCGCATGTTAGACTTTGCTGCGAGTTTAAAAAACTAGGTAATTTATAAGGTTAAGCGGCGTTTTGGTAATCAATGCTTGAAACAAACAGCACTTTTACCTACTATAGCCGCCGCTCGAAGCAGAGCACAAAATTTGGAGAGGTGGCTGAGTGGCTGAAGGCGCACGCCTGGAAAGTGTGTTTGGGGTTAAACCCAACGAGGGTTCGAATCCCTCTCTCTCCGCCAGATAATCTTGAAAGCCTCGTATCACGGGGCTTTTTTGTATCTATACAAGTTGTATTTTATCACCTCTGTCACACATTGAAAAAAGGTGACAGAAAGACATGCAAAAATTCAATTCTACATATCTCTATAGGTACAAAAACTCATCAAATTATTTTTTTCGCATCCGCATGGGTGTGGCTAGGTCGATATCAACGGACAATCTCGGGAAGTCTCTAACAAAGAGATTTATTGCAGTACCGCCTTTTAAGGCGAAGTCTTTTTCCTTTGCTACAATAGGTAAAACGCCTACGAGCATTTTCACTTGTTTGTAATAAATACTGTTTTTTTCCATGTGTAATCAAATATCCTTGTTGATCCCTTGTCTTATTGGAACTTAAAATCGGACGGTACCGTGATTTTGTATTGTCGGTCATAATGACCATTGGCAACGACTTGTCTTTTGCCTGCACCTAAATTGATTGCTGATTCATCTATGCGTTTTACCCATTGATGCTCATAATAATGGCCTAGAAATAAAAAGACGATAACATTGATGTTTGAAGTTGAGTACACTCTAATAGGGACAATCCAAAAGCCATATGGTGTGGCTCTGTACAAGCAGTCTCAATGTAAACTTGAAATATAACTAGGAAGCTACGTGTCGCTCTATCAACTCCTATACGCTATCAGTCAAGGCAAGCCGATAAATTTACGTTCCTTACACAAAGCATTGCCAAAAAATATCAAGGTGAATGATATTTTTGGCGGTAATGAAATGGTGGCGAAGAATAAATATATCCTGAATGTTATTGACCAAACAAAGTTTGATTTGCTGCTGGCCCAAAGCAAGGCTCCTGTTACTCGCACAGAGGCAGCTAGTCATGTATTACAGTCAAGTCATTACATAGCTTGCGATTCGGCTTACATGCTGTGTTTTCCAGTGCGCGCGGAATGCCTTGAGGTGTCAGCGCGTGATGATGCCATTACAGTAAGCGGCAATAGCTCAACGGAGAATGTCAAATCGCTTGCGTACAGAACGCTAATGCCCGTCGCTAGCGT
>NZ_JBGIYY010000016.1:0-109544 GCF_041380235.1 Glaciecola sp. SC05 | reverse complement strand
GAATGCGAAAAATGCCAAAAGCGCAATACAAGAATGTGGTAGCAAAAAACTAAAAGATTTACTGTAAACATATTTAGTCGCAACTAAGGGTTGTACTTTGAATAATCTCGGCGGTCTTGTACACCTTGAACAATTCGAGGCTTTGGTCAGGTTTCAGGCGCTTAGCGGACATTAAACGATACTTTTTTGAGGGTCTCTTTTGTGCCATAGGCCGCCGTTTCAGTTCCATTCAAATTTGCTCGATTGAATAAAGCGGACGTTTCTCGCCGCTCATTTGAAGGGCATATATGGCTACTGGTAGCCGTTGCGAATTCTCGGGATAATTCTATCGAAAATGTATTGGTATAACGCCTATCACAAGATATTGTCATATCTAGACAAGCAAGGCTCACCCATCACTGCCCTCAAATACAGCTGTGACAATGACTAGTACATAGTGTTAATTCGTTATACTCCATCATGCCCAGTTACTAGTGGCTTAGGGTTTCACCTGCAAATCCAGTAAGTGAAAATATACATGTTTGTTATCACCGTAATAGGCCGCTTCCCAAGCGCATGAATACTGCGATTAAATTAATTAAGACGGGTTTAAATGGTGAGCATTAAAAATGCTGAATAAGAACATCCCGAAACTAAGCAGTGGGTAATGCATAATTCTACGCTCTTAGACAATGGCGAAGATTTATGCTTCCTTTTTTGTCACTCTTTTTTCAAAAACTCCTTTGCTAACGAGCACCACACCGTAATCCCTGTTTCCAGAATATTGTCGTTGAAATCATAGTCTGGAGTGTGCAGTGATGCACTATTCACCCCGTTTCCTATGCCAAAATAGCAGCCGGGTTTGACCTCTAGAAAGTATGAAAAGTCTTCCGAGCCCATAAGTGGTGAAAACTCAGTTATCATTTCAACTGACGGCAAATGTCTTTCTATTGCATTTACAAATTTTTGAGTGGCTTTCTCATCGTTTATAACAGCCGGATATAGCGTTTTATAATTACACTTAACAGACACGTCGTATGCTTTACCTATCCCTTCACAAATATTGCTTATTTGTTGTTGCAATATTGCTTGTACTTCGCCGTTAAACGACCGGCACGATCCCATTAAGTGAGCAGAGTTTGGGATAACATTATAGGTCTCCCCCGACGATATCTTACCCATAGACACAACCGCGCTTTCAAGCGGGCTTACCTTCCTAGACACTATTGTATTTAGTGCTTGTACTAATGCACTAGCGGCTAAAATTGGGTCTTGGGTTAACTCAGGAATAGCACCATGACCACCTTTACCTAATACCTCTATCTCAAATGTATCGAAAGCCGCCGATATTGGCCCAGGTTGAGCTAATATTGTACCAGCAGGAATATTGGGAAGATTGTGTAAAGCATAAATATAGTCAACGTCAAATTTAGTAAATAGCCCTTCTTCAACCATCTGCTTAGCACCGCCCTCATTTTCTTCAGCCGGTTGAAATATAAATGTTATCTTGCCCTGTAAGCCTTCTGTTTTAGCTAACATTGCAGCTGCGCCGAGCAACATTGTTGTATGACCGTCGTGGCCACAAGCATGCATAACGCCGGGCACGTTTGAACAATACGCTAGTTCATTGTCTTCATGTATTGGCAGGGCATCCATATCGGCGCGCAAGCCTAAGCGAGGACCTTCTCCACGATCGAGCACCCCAACAACACCTGTAGAGGCGATGTTGGTAGTCACTGTTAAACCATAACTTTCTAAAAGTGTGCTAACTTGTTTGGCCGTTTGAACTTCTTTGTAGGCCATTTCTGGATGCCTATGGAACTCTCTGCGTAAGGCTTTCATGTTTGCAACGGTTTTTTCAAGCAATTCTATGTCGTGTTCCATCATTTTTCCTTGTTAAAACAGCTATGCGCAAATGTCAAAATATACTGATTGAAAACTATTGGCTGTTCTAAAAATGGAGAATGGCCGGCATTTCTTACTGACAGTATTTTATTCTTCCACAAATTTTTCCATATCAAGTTAGTTAGGTAGTCTAGGTTAACAAACTGGTCATTTTCACCGTGTATTACCGCAATCGGTCTGTCCCAACTGGCAATAAGAGCTTTTTCATCTACACCATCTACTCCAGCGCTCCAATGGGCAACCATCGCCTCTCGTGCAATTGGGTCGGTTCGTTGGGCTGCTATCACAAAGTTATTTATGATACTGGTCGAATATAATGCGGATAAATACTTAGCGGCGTCGTCATCGGTAAATGCTTGCTTGCCAGTCAATGCCATAACTTCGTTAGCTTGGAATGCATGTTCAAAATCGCTTAAGCCTCTGCCAATCGGCGGTGTTCCGGTTATTAGTAACCCGCAAGCTGAATAACCTTGTCCCACCATTTCAAGTGCAACATGACCGCCTAAAGACCATCCCATAATTATCGGATTCACCACCTTTATTGACTGTAAAAGACTGATACAAGCAACTGCGTATCCTGGAATAGTATAGTCTTGCATTGGCTCATTCGAGTTACTCGATTCACCATGCCCAGGTAAATCTAGTAATATTAGTCTATATTCATCGCTTAGTGCTTCAATTTGCTGCTCGAAGACTTCTTTACATGCGCTGTTGCCGTGAATAAATACGATAGTTTGTTTTCGTATTTCTGTATGCTGGTAGGCAATTTTTGTACTTCTGTGCGAGTAAAATAGAGTCTCACTAAGCAATTTTTCAGATTTACGGGTAAACATATTCAGCCTCCCTTACTCAAACCGAAATCGTAGAGTCATGCCATACATGCGAGGTGCACCAAAGCTTTCAGTTGTTGGCACAAAAATACCGCTACGATCGTCAGCAAAGTTCACATACTCCTCGTCCAATATATTATTTGCCCATAAGAACACATCCCACGCGCCCACATCATCAGTCAGACCGACTCGTACATTCAATAAACTTCTAGATTCACCCGACAAACGAGTCTCGTTTTGAGGTTCAAAGAACACTTCTGAGCGATAATTCCAGTCGGCTCTAACGACTAGGTCCATTTCTAGATCGGTTAGGGGATATACCATTTGAGCGCCAAATGCGGTGGTCCATTCAGGTGCTAAATTTAAGAAATTGCCACTACAATTTTCTTTGGGTGGCATTTCAATAGCGCCCGCAGCAGGACAGCCAGGAAAGTCGTCATAGGTAGCGTCAAGAAAACCAACTGACCCATAAATATCAAAATAGTCACCTAACAATGCAGAAAAGTCAGCTTCAATACCGCTAATGTCTGCTTGTGCAGCGTTATTTAAAGACACGCCTGCCCCCACAATTTGTGCTAATTGTAAATTATCATACTGGGTATTAAACACCGCTAAATTCACCCGTAAAGCACGGTTAAGAAGCATTGTTTTTACGCCCGCTTCTACCGAAGTCGCCGTTTCTGGCTCAACTTCTAAATTGGCACCTTGTGACACAAAGTCAGTGTTAAACCCTGCACTTTTGAATCCTTCTGCGTATCGCGCATAGGCAGTTAATGTAGGGGATACCTCATATGACAATGAAACAATAGGTGAAAAATCGCTATCGGTGCGGTCTATTTGAAAGTCGGTAGAGCCAAAGATACCCGTCATGTCATCTTGTTTGTGAAATGCCGACTTTTCTTCGCTTACATAACGACCACCTATCTCTAGCGCTAATTGCGCTGTAAGTTGTGTGTCGGTGTTAAAAAAGAGCGCTATACTATCGGTGTCAACCGAACTAGTTAAATCAATAGGCGGCTCGACACCTGGCACGCCAGTTAAAAAATCGCCTAGCGCAAAATTCGATATATTGTTAGCATCTTGTGAGAACCAATACAAACCCACTTGATAATCGGTATTGTTAAGCGAGCCACTAAAGCGGGTTTCAGCAGATGTAAAATTAGCGTCGCTCGCAAACTCGTCAATAAAGAATCTGAACGGGAGTTTATCGTCGTCAATGCCTGCTTCAAATGAAGTATCTCTTATCGCTACCACGGTTTCCCATAGGCCGCTTTGTAGTTGCACATTAGACTGCAATGATGCCCCCCAAATGTCTCTATTTAAGAAGTTGGGTTGGTCAGAATTTACGGTGAAGGGAGTACTTTCTGTTGGATCGTCGATAAAGGCTGCATCTCGTACTTCAAAGAATGCAGGCTTGCTCCGGTCTCTTAAAACATCAGCCGCAAATACAAATTCAATATTATCCGCCGCTTTAAATAGTAGCTTGGTGCGTGCAGAGACTAAATCAGCATCATCAAGGTCGTCGCCACCTGGGAAGCTATTTTTCACTACGCCGTCGCGGGCAAAGTAGCTGCCTGACACACTACCGAATATGTTTTCGCTTAATTCGCCACTGATACTAGCCTTTAATCGAGTGTGCCCGAAGTTTCCGTATTGCGCTTCAATTGTCGCTTTGGTATCTTCGGTCGGCGTATTGGTTATAATGTTAATAGCACCGGCAATCGTATTTTTACCAAATACCGCGCCTTGCGGGCCTCGCAACACTTCTACCCTGTCTACATCCATCAAGTCCTGATTGAAGTTTTCTGGTCGGCCAACATAAACGCCGTCTACATAGTACCCAACGCCAGTCTCCAAACCTACAAATCGCACTAGTGTAGATATACCTCGAATACTCACTAAGCCTTGCAAACCGCCTCCAATACCACCTGATTGGCTAGCATTAGGGACTGTAGCCAACACATTTTCAAAGCCGTCAACGCCCGCCCGCTCTAGTGACAATCCGTTGAGTACCGATACTGAAAGGGGAGCTGATTGCGCTGTTTCAGTGCGTTTTCGCGCGGTTATTTCAATAACCTCTATTTGGCGATTGTCAGCGCTTTGTGATTCGCTCTGTTCCTGAGAGAAGCTTGTGCTTACGGGAAAAAGCCCAGTGATAAGAAGCGATGTAGCGATTTTTGATAACTTCATAATTGCCTCAAGATAATGTTATTTAAAAATAGGAAATAATGTATTTGCATTATCAGAATGGTTTATTAACAAATAATTTACTTTTGTTGAGAGCATTTTTTGTTTTGCGCAACACATTAATTAACAAAAAACTATGCTCTAAATAGCGTATGCTTATGTAAGTATATTGACGTGTTTTGGCAAAAGGATTATATGATTATGGCAAAGCAAGCAAGCCGTAATAGTAAAAAAGTTAAGTTTGATTGGACCAATTTAGAAGTAGTAAATGCTCAGTTATTTCAGGCTGCGAGTGATTCTCAATTACGCTGTGAAAGTACTTTAGGAAGCTCACTAATTAACCATTATGATAATGATATTTTAAGTGGTCGTATCGAATTTTTCGAATTATTAGCAGACCTAAAATTACTCATAATGGATTGTCATTGGAAAAAAGACCAGACTTTCATTACTTGCGATAATGACTGGATAAGATTCAATTTTAGCCTGTCGATCGATATGGATATGGCAGTGTCAGCGAAAAACACTATTTCTGCTTTGTCGCCTTCTTGGCGAGTCATTAATAACCCACGTGACTCTCAAATAGAGGAACATGTAAAAGCAGATACTACTTCTGTTTGGGCAACACTGTGTTGCAAACCCGCGTTACTAGAGAAAATCACGGGCTTACAACTCGATAACATGCCCGAGCTATTGCAAGATGCGCTTATTGGCTATGAGATAGATTCTTTTCACCGATACTTTTCGTTTTCTCAAGATTTAAATGCAATGACAAACGACCTGATTCATTCAGAAATGTCGGGACCTATGCGTATCGCACTTATGAACGCAAAGTGCACTGAGATTTTATGTAAATCAATTAATGAGGTTCAGAAGTTACGCTTAAAGCCGTCTTTAGTAAAGCTCACCGACGCCGACGTGGAAGCGATTAACAAAGCCCATTATATATTACTAAATGATATAAAAGCATCTCCAACTATCGCAGAGTTAGCCTCTCGAATTGGAATAAATCGAAATAAATTGTTTTATGGGTTTAAAGAACTTTTTGGACTAAGTATATCTGAGTTAATTCAAGACAAACGCTTAGAACTTGGTTATCAACTGTTGACACAATCAGACTTGCCTATTATTGAAATAGCTGACCAAGCAGGTTTCAAACATCAATGTAATTTCTCTACCGCCATAAAGCGTAAATTCGGTTTGTCGCCTAGCAAAATAAGAGTACAAATACGTTGTTAATTACAGTAGGAGTATAAGGAGAATTAAAGCTATTTACTACCCCCCTTAACAGCTGTACTTTTGATAAGGTTGGTTTGTTTAAATGTTTGGTTGAGGACGTTTTGCATGGCATTTGAATCTTCAAATTCATACGTAGATAGGCCTTTGGTACAGAAAATTGGTGAGCAGCATGTCAAAACTCCTACCATGAAATACTTAGTTTCGTAGTAATGTTGACTTGTTGTCTATGCACCAAAGTTGAAGTCGCGTTGGATTTTGAAATCTTTTGCATACCCTTCGTTAGGTGGAGCACGCAAAGGTGGTAATAGCGATGCTTGTATAGAAATGGGGTGTTTTTTATCTAAATGCGCCATTATTTTTTGAATTACGACGGTGTCAATAATGCAGGCAATGATGGTCACATTGTGCTTTTGACATTTTTCGCACTCGGTAATGTCAATATTGAATACTCGCCTCAAACGCTGGGCCCACGTCATCCCCCTCGCATGATAGGGCTTATCTGATTGCGCATTTCCCTCGTTAATCAGCCTTGGACTATTCTTCCCTCGCTGCGATGCAGTAACTTGAGCTCTTAAATTACTGTTTGGTGCGAAAACACCAAAAAATCGAGTGAGGTTGAGTCGCGGTGGTGGAACTAGAGCGGCCAGCGAAATAAACCGTATCGTGTTTACACGCTAAAAAAATGAGTCAAAAACATTTATGTTAACCCAACAACGAGCGCATCATAAATACATTACTAAAACGGCGACTCTCTGTAATAGAAATCGACTTAAAAAACTTTAACCTCGGTTAAAACAAATCACTTTTGACTGAGTCATTTCTTGTAATGCATAGCGTACACCTTCTCGCCCTAAACTACCGCGCTTATAACCACCAAAAGGCATCGCGTCAAAACGAAAGTCTGACGAATCGTTAATCATCACACCACTTGCCTCTATGCGATCAGCTGCTTTTAACGCCGTTTCTAAATCCCGCGTAAAGATACCTGCGTGCAAACTGTAATCTACGCAATTTGCCCAAGAAATCACCTCATCAAAACTATCAAACGGTTCAAGAATTACAACTGGAGCAAAGACTTCTTGCATACATAACGCTGATGTACCTGGCACATTAGTGAGTACCGTTGGGGTATACATATTCTCGTTACGTTGATGTCCCGTTAACAATGTCGCCCCTTGGTTAATAGCATTCGCTACCCAAGATTGAATACGCGTAGACTGCGCGGGTGTGATCATCGGCCCTACATCTGTCACATCATCCATCGGGTCGCCTACGCTAAGCGCTTGTGTTTGAGCAACAAACTCCGCCGAAAACTGGTCGAACACACTACGCTCAATAAAAATACGCTGCGTGCCAATACAGTTCTGTCCCGATGCCCAAAAAGCACCTGAAACCGTTGCACTTACCGCCTCATCAAGATCACTATCGGCCATCACAATTACGGGGGCATTGCCGCCTAAATCCATTGTCATTTTTTTTAAGCCTGCAGTACGTGTAATTGCCTCACCGGTTTCCATACCACCGGTAAAAGACACCATACGAATATCATCAGCAGATACCAATGCGTCCCCTATTTTTGCATCGCCGATCACCACAGAAATAATCTGTTCATCTAATCCCGCACGAAAAAACGCATCAACCAGTTTAATAGCCGATAATGGCGCAAGCTCTGACGGTTTTAGAATGACGGAATTACCGCCTGCAATTGCGGGTCCTAATTTATGTGCAACCAAATTAAGAGGATCGTTAAACGGAGTGATCGCCAAAATAATACCAAGAGGATCACAGTGAGTGTAACCCTGCCTCCCCATAGCGCCCTCGTAAGAATCAAACGGAATCACCTCACCACTTAATCGCTTCGCTTCTTGGGCCGACAACTCCAGAGTGTTAACACAACGAGAGACTTCTTTGCGCGCCTGCACAATGGTTTTTCCTGCTTCGCTCACAATCAATATGGCAAATTTTTCTAGCTCCTCACGCACAATAGCTGCTGTTGCCGCCAAGATGTTAGCGCGCTGATAGCGTGCTAATTTGCGGCATACCTCAAGACCACGCTTAGCATTGACCAATGCGGTTTCCACATCGGCCATTGTTGCTGCGGGAATGGAGTCCACGATGTCATGTGTAAATGGGTTGATCACATCAATCATTTGCTGATGCTGTTCATTTTGCTTGGGCGATATAACCTGTAAAGATTCCATGCTATCCCTCCTTGCGTTGATGAATCGCAATAATGTCTGACAAAATAGCGTAGGCCGTTTCAATACGCCCCGCACCAGGACCAGAAACCGTCACATCACCTAACATGCCCGAAGTAAAAGTAATCGCATTGACCGCACCACCGATACCCGCAAGTGGATGCTCTATCGGTAATTTTTCTGGTGACACACTAGCAACAATAGAGCCATCGTCTTGCTTGCTCGCCTTACCTATTAACTTCCAATGACAACCTTCTGCCACGGCTTCTTTCACCATCGTTTCAGTCAAACCAGTAATGCCTTCGCACTGAACATTATCTTGTGTCAAATTCGCATTCCATAAACGATTCGCTAAAACAATCACCTTTAGCATCACATCTTTGCCTTCAATATCTGCACTAGGATCAGCCTCTGCATAGCCTTGCTGCTGTGCAGACGTAATGGCATCAGCAAAACTCTGGCCCTGTTCAACCAAACCTAAAACATAGTTCGCTGTACCGTTCACAATACCGGCGAATCGATTAATGTTACTGCCCTTTAGTAATTTATCTGCAAAACGTAGTACCGGCGTGCCACTCATCACCACACCTTCGTACTCAAAACCAACATTATTGTTAAGCGCTAAATCTATTAACTCCTTCTCGGCAAAAGCAAGAGGGCCTTTATTGGTTGTCGACACATGCTTACCACTAGACAATGCCCAACGACAATGAGAAGTAGCAGGCTGACCCGTCACCGAATTAGTCACCGTTGCTTCAACAACAATATCCGCATTACTGTTTTTAATAATATCTTCATTATCTGCAGTTGCTTTGCCATTGGGTAAATTAGCACAAGCGCCTTGAGCTGCTGGCAATCCGATTAGCAGAGCCATATCGATACCTTCTGGCGAATACACTGAGCCCAAAAACATATCTGAAACCGCGATAATACGTAAGTTAAAGCCCATTTCATGATAGAACGCTTCTGGATCTGTCGCAATAATGTTAGCCAGTGCTCGGTTTACACCACCAAAACCAATAAGTGCAATGTTGTAACTTGTGCTGACATTCGTGTTGTCATTCATAGCGCCATCCTCGATAAGTTATTTTCAACACTAGTATTACAAATGAGGATGTCAGTCTATATACACGCATTCACCAAAGGCGTGGTTAAAATGACGATACATGCGGGCAATATGCATAGATAAAATGGATGCAAAAAAGAAAGCGCTTTAGCTACAGATACAAATACAAAAGGAGGAAAAAGGAAAAAAAGTGAGGAACAAACAGATCAGAAAAAACAGTTACATTTTTACCGTAGATAAAGCAAAGGTCGTATGCGTATCATCAACGCTTTTCAAACTACTCACTGCTTGCCATATTTCGTGAATACGCTCATGGGAGCGCGCCTGTACATTCAGTATCACATCATAATCGCCACTCATAACGTAACACGATACGATTTCGGGCACCTTCGCTGCATACTTAATGACCTCGGTATCTCGCATACGGTCTTTACGATAGACCATCATAATGGCAACTACCTTGTCATTAACTGGCAAGCCATCACCCAAGATCACTTGATAACCGTTAATAACGCCAGACTTTTCTAGCTTACTCATACGATGAGTAACCGCATTGCGTGACAAATTAACATGGCGAGATAAGTCGCTCACCGATATACGCGCATTGCCTGTTAATGCTTGGATAATCTTATTATCAACATCATCTAATTCTATGTGCACAACGATAATCCACCTGAGAAACGAATATATTATGCTGAGTATCACGCAATAAATAAGTAAGTACAAGAGTACGAGACTAGCAACAATCACCGGAAAAAGTAATGGTATCGCTTACTTTCAATAGAGCTAGCACAGACTCAAACAAGCGCGTAACGATATTTAGTATAGATTACAATACACTGCCTACAAAACTATTAAAAATACCTTACAAGGTCGAGAAGCTAGACCGAAAGTCGATAGCATTAATTTGTCCTATATTCATTTATGGCTCTCTCAAAAGAGTAATTGACCAAAGATAGGGATAATCGTCAAGATATTTTGTATCTTGGTCTAGAAATTAATTTATCATCAGTTATTACATTTGGGCTGCTGATTGGATTCAAACTTACACCTAGTACTTCGTTATTTACTTTTATAGTTTAAATCGCCCCACTATGGATGCCAGTTGACTGTTCACATTGGTAATTTCTCCTGCATCAAGTAATACTTGATGACCATTCGTATCTAGTTCAACTACAATACCGTTGATAGCTGTCATATTACGATTAAGCTCTTTAGTTACGCTACTTTGCTCTTCAGCAGAAGCCGCAATTCGACCACTTAGAACGTTAATTTCATCAACAAAGTTTGTCATAGTTTTCAAACTAGTCGCCACTTCAGTGGAACCATCGGCGGTTTCCTGACATCGAATTTTGGTACTATTTATCGCCGTTACAACCATCTTCGTTATACTCAAGAGACTATCTAGCCCCGCCTCAACCTCTTCAGTACTGTTTTTAGTTCTGCTAGAAAGGTTGCGAACTTCATCAGCTACCACGGCAAAGCCTCTTCCCTGTTCGCCAGCGCGAGCTGCTTCAATAGCGGCATTGAGTGCTAACAGATTCGTTTGTTCTGCAATCGCATCTATCACTTGCAAAATGGTGTTGATATTTTCTGTCTCACTGTTCATATCGTTAACATTAGATGAAACCTGATCTACTTCATCTATCAACGTAGAAACTGTCTGTTGAGATTGTTCAACGATTCGACGAGAATCAATGCTAAGAGTATAGGATAAATTAACGCTATCGACTAGCCTCGGTGACAGCTGCATTTGAGGGTAGTTTTGTGTCTACTCATTTGTGGTGTTGAAGAAGTTAGCGAAATATTTGTAGTTGGGGTGAACGAGTAAGCTGGCTGTTAGTACTGAAATCTTGATAGTGAGATGCTAAGGGCCTTGCCTCAGAATATGGAATATTCAAGCCCCTTATGCTCCTCGTGTGTTAAGCGCCAAAGTCAAAATCTCTTTGGATGGTGAAATCATCAAACCTAACCGTTTGCTCGAAAGCTTCAAGTGGCGGTGCTCTGGTATTGTTGCCAGTGATGGGTGAGCATTGTTTGTCTAAATACGACAATATCTTGTGTATGATGGCAGGTTCGATTATGCAGGAAATTATCGTCACATTGTGCTTTTGGCATTTCTCACATTCAATAATGTCTATGTTGAAGACACGTTCTTACTAGCCGGTTACCGGACTTTGTGCCCAACTCATGCTCCTAGCGTGATAAGGCTTGTCAGACTGGCTATTTTCTTGATTGTTTAGTTTAGGACTATTTTTTCCTCTCTGTGACGACGTCACTTGTGCGCGAAGATTGCTATTGGGAGCAAACACGCCAAAAAATCTAGTCAAATTTAGTCGTGGTGGCGGAATAAGAGCGGCTAACTTGCCAATAAAATCGATGGTGTCGAAGAATACATGAGTTGTTCCATCACGATATGGGGTCTTCAATTCATATCGCACTTTTCCATGGTCAGTCGTGCTCAAACGCCGCTCACTTATAGCAGGGCGACTAATGTAACGGCAAAGTCTTTCTAGTTTTTCAGGCTCGTGTGCATTGGCGAATACGCCTGCATGTAGAGAAAATCCACTTGTATTGGCTAACTGACCATATTCACCTTTGTTGCTCGCAGGCAGGGTTTGTAAGGTAAAGACCTTTTGCCCTTGTTGAGGCCCCATGGCGATGCGATAGCTGACGGAGGCGCCTTGCAGTTGCAGTAGACTATCTTCATCATCGAGTGGTAGATTAAGGTAGCTATTTCCCATATCGCGTTGTACTAAACCGACTTTTTCTAAATATCGAGCAATGCGTTGGCTGACGGTATGGACTAGCTCGACCATGTCGTCATGAGATGGCGCTTTAATGCGGGTAAATGTGGTGCCACCCCATGGATTTTCACTTATTGCGCCTTCCAAAAACAGCATATGGAAGTGGATATTCAAATTGAGTGCGCTGCCAAAACGCTGAATCAGCGTAACAGCGCCTGTTTTCGCTTGTTTATTGGAAAAACCGCCTTTGCTAACAATGTGAGTAGAAATAGCGCGGTGAATAATCCCCATCACCTTGCTTAACTCACTTGGGTATCTTGCCAATAGCAATCGAAGTGGAATGGGTAAGCTCAGCACCCATTGGCGAACTGGATAGCCGCGTAGCACATCATCTACCAACAATGCTGCACTTTCAGCCATTCTTCTAGCACCACAGCTCGGGCAGAAGCCCCTACGTTTGCAGCTAAACGCGACTAACTTTTCATGTTTGCAGTCGCCGCATACCACTCGTAAAAAACCATGTTCAAGCCGGCCGCAGCGCAAGAATTCATCAAACTCACGCTCAACATATTTGGGTAAGTACTTGCCTTGCTCGGCTAAGTTTGCAGTAAACTCAGGGTAATAACGTTCTACCAACTGATACAGTAAGGTAGTTTCAGGGCGATGTCGTTTGTACTTTTGTTCTTGCTGTATTGCCAGCACATCCTTCATCCTTGAATAGTGGCATTCTAGGATGTCAAACAATCGCTTCGAAAACGACTGAACAATGAGCCTGATTTTGGGTGTGTAGTATTGCCGCTTTACCTTGAACGTCCGCTCCAGGGAGTGACAACTCAAAATTTCAATATGACCCCTTATCGAGGGCTATGCGGTCATTTCAACTGACAGAGAAAGAGCTTAAAAGCATCTTTATTGATCGACTTGGTATTCGTTTGTAGAGGTTTTTTTCAAAGCTTGCATAAAGTCTAGATGCACTTTAAATGTCTCGGAGAAGGTACTTTGACGTCTTGCTACATTTTCTAGTACTACCAAATGTAGTTTGTCTGTTGGGTAGTAATATAACGCTGACACAAAGCCAGGCGCATAGCCAAGTGCACCAATTTCTATTTCAGCTTCACATTTCTTGAAAAGCACACCATAACCGTATTCGACACTGTACTGCGAATATTTTTGGCACCATTTTTGACATTAATAATATCCAACATAGCCTAACGCACCACGCTTTCAAATATCTATTTTTTGTAATAAGCAGCCTTGCTTTTTGGCTCTGCCTGCAGACTAAAATCCTGATAAGTAATTGACTGACCATTGCCAATATAGGCATCCACTAATTCACCTGTTGGCCTAACGCTAATCACAGCAAACCTACCAACAAAAGACAGCCCTATTTCTGTGTTCTTGTATTCATCATCAATAGATTCTTGCAGCAATACATATTGAGTAAGTGATTTACCATCTACCTTAGCAAGTACTTTCAGCCCTTTAAACACATCATTATGCATGATTCGTTCAACTGATTGCACTGCTGCCATGTTGCTTTCTTGCTGTGTATAAGATTCATAAACCACCGCAAAAGGATTGGTCCATGCGTCCCCCTTTCGTCTCAATATAAAAGTCGGTAACGGTTTTTGATTATAAGGCGCTTTAGCCGCGGTAGAATTTGGGGCATTTACTTGTGAAATTTGCATGTTTTCACCCGCCGGAATAAGCGCGCGCATCACAACAGGGAAGTCACCCAAGTGGTTCGCAGTAAAAGTAGCTTCATATCCATGTGTTGATATTTTGCTGCTCATTACGTCTTCGAAAAAGTGCCAGCCGGGGTGCTTATAGGTTTTATGCTTCACCCATTCTAAATTATCTGAATTCTGGTAGCGCTTAGGATCGTCCTTCATCACGGCTGGCTTGCCATTTGTGCTAATGTCGAGTGAATCGCCAATGTTATGATAAACATAATCGTGAAACTGCTCTGGGGTTTGCGAGCGCGCACGGAATATATCAAGGTAATAACCTTGTTCATCATTTAGTCTAATCAACCCGATGGTACGCTCGTGTTGGGCCGGCGCTACTAGGTTAAACTCGTCATAAAAAGTACTGGTTACGAACGAATGATGGTTTGAAACGCCATCTTCACCAGCCTCAGGCTCAAGCGCGACAGGAGTGACCTGATTAATCCCCATGTTTATCCAGCCTCCATTGGAGCCAGATGCGCCATTACTGATAACCGTATTATGCGCAGCAAATAGACGATAATAGTTTTCATGCTTGTCGGTGCGATAGGTGCCTTTTCCGCCATCTATGCCTAGAACAAAACCCTGTCCATAAAGTTCCATATCCATACCTGAAGCATGGGCATGAATATAACTTCCGCCCGCCATCCATGCCATTAAGCTATGTTGATTTGGATTGTTTTGACTAATATTACGCTGAATGGTCATGCCTGCGTGAGGTAAATAATTGGTTCGTGGGCGCGCCGGCGCAACATTTTGTGCGCTATTCACTTCCCCTTTCTCTACCGAATTAATTTCAGCATTTTCAACAGACCATAGCAGTGCTAATGGCGTAACATACGGTGTAGGCTCGTACGCTCTTGGTTTTAATTCTCCTCTTTTGTATTCTCCGTTGCCAAGACTCGATGATAAAAAGTCAGAGAATTGCTGTATCTGGGCATCGTTGCGATTAATTTTCGCTAGTTGCAAAGCCATCTCGTAAGCTTGGTAATCTACCTTCATTATGCGGTTGGTATCACCAATGTATGGATAGCCATTATTTGGAAATTGCAAATTATACATTGCGGTAAGTGACTGCGGGATATTCTGATATCGAGTGCCCACTTTATATTGTGGATAAATACGATCTATAAGGGTCATTAAATACACGCTTAAACTCGTCACATGCCTCGAGTAGCTAATCGATTCAGGCCAAATATCACCGGGCTGTTGAAACATGTCAGCAATCATATTTAATGAAGCTTGATTTTTTGTATTGGTATTTAAGTAATAAGGCAAATAAGAAGCTACTTTTTCGGGGTCATCAAGCGCATGCATATTGTGCAACAGGCTAGCCGACTCTAGCACTGGCCAATTTGAGTCAAGTAGCCCTCTGTTAAGCGCCAAATTAACATAAGTTTCAAATACCTGCTGAGCAGCTTCGAAATCAAAATCAACTAGGGAATTGGATGCTAAATCTAGTACTTGGCCGCCATCTTTAAGATACGAATACACAAAGTCATAAATAATGGGGAGTTGTGCGCCTAACACTCGCGCCTCTAGTAAATGATCATCAGCATACAACCAACCACTATTCATAAAATCGTTGTCGTTAATTGGGGTTTGCACAAGCGCATTTACAAAAGTAGAAAGCATGTCAGCGGCACATTGGGCGTAGCTATTCTGTTCGGTTAAATAATACATAACCGAACAATCAACGCCGTCTTGCAGTCCGTTTAGCATTTTTTCTTGCGGCGCTCGAGGGTAACCCCATTTCAGCTTATCGTCGGTATGATTCCCGAGTCCTTTTTTATAGACTACCAAGGTAGGCTTTTTGCCTTTGGTTTGCGGATTTTCTTCAGGCCATACTAATGGTAATTTGAGTAATTTTTCTCTGCGCGCTTCTACGGTGCTAGATATGGCCCCATCCGCACGACTTTTTAAACTCAGGAACAACGAATTAGCCCATTCATTTTTGTTTATTTGATAGAGAATGTCGTCGCGTTGTGCTGCGTTAACCCAAATGGCCGGTCTTGTTGCTTGATTAGAAGCGACTAAAACATCGCGGTTTACTGCGGAAGTAGCATACTTGTCGGCAAGAGGCTGCTTGGCAGACAATTCGACATCAGGCTTGGGGTCGGCACATGCGCTCACAATACAAGCCCCAACAACTAAAATCGTGGTCTGGAAAATTCGGTTCATAATAATTACCTTCTATTTAGGGTAGATAAATTTTATATTTTACGTTTTATAGCGAGGATATTTTATATAGTGCTAACGTCACGCCAATGCCTTGGCTCATAGAATTCCTATCGATTATTTTTTAGAATGACTCAGCAACCATTCAACAAGGTCGACCGAACCGAAAAAAGCCGCATTTGCTTGAGGGTGATTCGCACCAGGAAACGCTGTGTAGCCCACCTGTTTGTGCCCCGCTTTTTTAAGATCTGTAGCAAATCCATAAACGTCCGAAGGTCGCATCCCATCTTCTGCGCCCACCATCAGCCAGATGGGAAGCTCAAGTAATCTATCAATATCTTCAAGTTTTGACCGAAGACGAAAGCCACTAGGAGATATTGCAGCAAATCGCTCAGGGTTGGCCAAAGCCCAGGCTAATGTACCTGTTCCACCCATACTATGACCAATAAGATACATGCGTTTTGTATCAACGTGCGGGTGTTGCTTTAAAAAATAGTCTAGCGCGAGGTTGAGCGTGACCGGATCCCAATTATCAGATGAATTGGGAGCAAACAACACAAGTTCGCGATTGGCTTTTTCGGCCAAAGCCAAGCCTTTCACCTTGGCCGACCTTGCCAACTGCTCTGCCACTGTCCAGTTTTTTCCACCGCCACCATGCAGACTTATCAGTAGGGGGAGTTTTTTAGTTGATGCATTAATGGGCATGGCTACAAATGCCGTCGTTTTAATAGCCCCTAGTTCTGAAGCTAATGAAGCAGGAAAATCAAAAGCCTCGACTTGCAAATACTGAAGGTCAGCATTTATTTGTTTTACGGTCGCGTCTAGTGGAGTAGAGGCAAACGTTGTACCAACGTGCATAATTAGCGCGAGCACAGTCACCAGCGAAAACTCTGATTTTACTAAAAATAATTGACGCAAGATAAAAGTAAACATAACTATCCTTGGTATTAACTGCGACCCTTTACTTCCCATTATTAAAAACACTATCACAGCGTTTGGCAAGCTAGATTTTATATTTACCCGGTATTGTCAACTTGTCGAACCCATCCTCAACCTATGACATAATTTCCCGATGAACAGAAATAAAATCTACGCTGGCTATCGTTATCCAGCTCAAATCATTAGTCATGCAGTTTGGCTTTATCATCGTTTTACTCTGAGCTTTCGTGATGTTGAAGAATTGCTTGCTTATCGTGGCATTAATGTAAGCTATGAAGCTATACGAAAATGGTGCCTTAAGTTTGGTCAGCAATATTGTGGGCAGCTTAAAAAGAGACGTGGCACAGTCGGCGACATTTGGTTTTTGGATGAAGTGTTTATCAAAATTAATGGGCAGTTGCATTACCTTTGGCGTGCGGTTGACCAAGATGGTGAAGAGCTGGATATCCTCGTTCAAAAGCGAAGAAATAAAGCCGCTGCCACCAAGTTTTTTAAGAAGTTATTGAAGGGCCAGCAGGCAACGCCATTAAAGATAATTACTGATAAACTGCGGAGTTATTCGGCTGCGAAAAGAGAGCTTATACCTAGTGTTTTCCATTCAACGCAGCAGTATGAAAACAACCGGTGTGAAGTGTCACACCAGCCTACTCGACAACAAGAACGGCAGATGCGGAAATTCAAGTCACAGGGCCAAGCCCAGCGATTTTTAAGTTGCCACGGGGTAGTAAATAACTTATTTCGTTTTGGCCGTCATTTAATGCAAGCGAAACACTATCGTCTTTTCCGTGAACGATCATTTATAGAATGGAATAGGGTTAGTTGTGTCCAAAATTTAGCTTAAGTAGAATTTGCTCAATATTATTCGGCTCAGGTTGATAAGTTGACAATACCACCTATGTATATTATCGCCATACTATCCTTATTCTTTAGGGCTTGAGTTTATCGTCTGGGCAATAGATATAGGTGCCGCGATTTGGTATATAACGGATGCCTGCGTGTCTTTGTTACCTGTACTTAGAAGTAAAAGTAGCAGTTTCTTTATTAGCGATATTATTTGCTAAGTGCTCGCTAGTACACTTCAAATAAATTGTTACCCTATAACCGAACTTTAAGTTAACTTAACATAATAATCTTCGTTGTCTTTTAACGTGGTTTCTGCAAAATAATCCATGGCATCAAAGTAGTGTTTTGCCATGCCTTTTTGATATGTCTCATAGATATCAACAACTACTTTGTCTTTTCTCCCGCCTTCGTTTGTGCCCTTTAAAAACTCATAGTTAGCGCCTTTAAAATTATCAATAGTCTTGTATAGCATGCTATTCATCATTAAGTATGCCTCCTTCATAAGAGCTTGCACTTTTGTATCACTCACGGGTAAGTGGGTAACTTTCATATAATTCAAGGTCCACTGGTCAGCATCATGTTTATAGTCATGAATTTCGTTGTCTGATATTTTACCGTAAGCTTCGAAGACGTCTTCGCCATTTTCATCCTGCTTAATTTCAGACTTCCACCCATCTACTTTCTCTTGTGGCAATCCTTTCAATATTACGTCAAAATTTTCTTCACCTTTTGCCATCATAATTGATACCTCGATTCGTTTAATCATTTCGTCAGTGTTTTAGTCGAGAGCGAACACTGGTTTACTGAACTTCGAAACTGGAGTCTCTAATACAAATCCATTTGATACCCCTACAGAAATCTAGCGTACCATATCATCATATTGATAAACTCATCAGCTCCATGATGAAGACTATGATGAAGAAGATGACGAAAAAAATGATAGGAGAACATCGTGTCGCTCGGCGGAGCTTCTCGACAGGCCCAGTGGCAGCGGCTTATAAACTCAAGGTGGACGCGGGGGAGGTGCGACGAGATAACGCACAAATTGCTCTGGCAGCAAAATTTGATGCCTTGCATGAGTCTCTTGCCTCACTCCCACCAGTGCCCGTGCGCGCCGACGACCCCACACAGAGCAACTGTAAAAGCAGCAGTCCACTGTTACTGGCGCGACCAATGGCATCCGCCCAGTCCTTGCTTCGAAAGAAGCTCCATTTGTGGTCTTTTGGCCCACCACCGCGAGGCATGTACATTCATGGACCGGTCGGGGTCGGCAAGAGCTTTCTAATGGATCTCTTTTACGCGTCGGTTACTGGTGCTGATGATGATTCTTGCTGTAATAATGACAGCCACAGCCAAAAACACGCAACGATTACCAAACGCCGCGTCCACTTTCATGAATTCATGCTAGACGTTCATCACCGAATCTTTGTTTACAACCAGAAGCACCCACGAAGTGATGCAATACCTATCATTGCACACCAATTGGCACAAGAAGCCCAACTCCTGTGTTTCGATGAATTCCAAGTGACAGACGTTGCCGATGCCATGATTTTGAAGCGACTATTTTTATTATTATTGGATAACAATGTCGTGGTGGTGGTCACCTCTAATCGCCCCCCCGATGCCTTGTATGAGGGCGGCATTAACCGCTCCCTCTTTTTGCCATTCATCGATATGTTGAAAGACACGTCCGACATTATTTCCATGGAGGATTCCCCCAAGGATTATCGACTCGAAACTCGAGCGGATGGTCAATCCTATTTTTGGTCAAACAAGGATGTTCATGGCGATAATACTAGTTATAACAAGATACAGGCGCAGTTGGAGGAAATGTTCGGTGGCACAGCATCCACAACTGAGGCCGAGAGCATTCCCGTCCTCTTTGGTCGCAGCGTTCAGGTCGCCCGATTGAATGACCGGTGCGCCTGGTTTGACTTTTGTGAGTTGTGCGACCAAGCGCTCGGGGCGGCCGATTATATTTCCCTCTGCGACCGATTTTCGGTCCTCATTCTGGACCGCGTTCCCCAACTGGACGCCAATCGCCTCAACGAAGCGCGACGATTCGTGACCCTCATTGACGCGTGTTATGAATCTCGCACCCGCTTGGTACTGGCGGCACAAGTTCCGCTCGACGAATTGTTTGTCGATTTTGAAGCGCAAGTGCAAAGCAGTGATGGAGATGAAGAATTAATTGTCAATGACAAGGGGGGAAACTCGAGTTCCTTTGCGACGACTATGATTCGCACCAAAGAGGGGGAATATTATGAGTGGTCGGCGACGGGTCTAGTTGGCGTGTCACTGGCACAATTATCGTCCGCCAATGATTTGGCCTTTTCCTTTCGACGAGCCGCGTCTCGGTTGGTAGAAATGGGTGGAAAGGAATGGGGACGGCAATAACGACTTACGGTAAGGTGCCCTAATAACTAAAAAGTGCCTTACATCAGTTGCAGAGACATCAACCTAATTTGCTAAAACGTAGGCTTCTTGCTCCTGAATCGCTATGACCACGAACGTCTGCAATTGGCTCAGCTTGTGTAAAAACTTCAACAACTCAATTAATTCCACAATGCTACGAAAAATGTAAGTTTTCTTAGTTATGAAACTTGGTCAGATTTTAATGTAAGACATATATTTACATCTATTTTTGTTCAAACAATGGGCTGAAAATAGTTTTTACACAGCCTGCGCACGTGGCCGACGGATAGAGGATGTTGAAGGGTTTTAGCAGCAAAATACACCTACTCTATATGTCCGCTATGGTTTAGAGCCGACCAACAAAGCTAACCACACGGACGTCAGGTAATGGCATAAAAGTACTAGTACGAATTGCCTAAATCTTATCACCTGCATCCGTTGTGAGTGCAACCCAAAAAGGCCTGTTCCAACCTTAGAATTGCAAATAGCCATTATAAAATACATTATCCACTGCTATTTCGCGCTGATTAAAATCAGCGAGGGTTAGATCACTAGGAAGGCCATCGCATTAAAAATGCTGCTGCCTTAGAGTTTGGATTACAATCCCACAAACTTTTATTCCACCATAGCAATCGTTTTTGGGCTGCTTTTGGTATCATACCCATAGTTTCCAAATTAAAGGCTAAAAAACCCATGCAAGACATTTTATTGGGTGTCAATATTGACCACATTGCGACACTTCGCAACGCAAGAGGTACTAACTACCCATCACCGGTTCATGCAGCAGATGTTGCTGAGAGAGCAGGGGCCGACGGTATCACCGTGCATTTGCGTGAAGACCGCCGTCACATTCGCGATCAAGATGTTTATTTACTCAAACAAACCATCAATACCCGCATGAATTTAGAAATGGCGGTGACCGATGAAATGTTGGCTATCGCTGCCAAGGTATTGCCTGAGTTTTGCTGCTTGGTGCCTGAAAAACGTGAGGAGTTAACTACCGAAGGCGGTTTAGATGTAGCCGGTAACCTAGCAAAAATAAAAGCAGCTTGTGAGCAGCTAGCCGCACAAAACACCCAGGCCTCTTTGTTTATCGATGCCGACGAGGCGCAAATAGAGGCCGTGGTTGAAGCGGGCGCACCTTACATTGAAATTCATACCGGCCAATATGCCGAAGCGAAAAATGAACACGAAGCCGCATTTGAACTAAACAAGCTTATTGCTGGCATCGAATATGCGCATCGCTTGGGCCTAAAAGTCAATGCTGGGCACGGTTTGCATTATCATAATGTCAAAGCCATTGCGGCAATTCCGCAGCTCATTGAGTTGAATATTGGCCATGCCATTATTGCTCGCGCTGCCTTTGACGGGCTGGATAAAGCCGTTCGCGATATGCGTTTATTAATGCAAGAGGCACGCACTCAATTTTTGCACTCCAGTCATAGAGACTAAGTAAATGATAATAGGGATTGGCACAGACCTTGTCGATATCAAGCGAATTGAAACCGCTTTGCAAAAATCTGACGCCTTAGCAAAGCGCGTGTTAACTGAACATGAGTGGCAAGAGTTTGTGCAATCTAAAGAGCAAGCTCGTTATTTGGCGAAAAAATTCGCTAGTAAAGAAGCCACCGTTAAGGCCATTGGAACAGGCATTGGTAATGGTATGAGTTGGCAACATATTGAAATTACTCACGACACATTAGGCAAGCCCTTGCTGAAACCCATGGGTGCTTTTTTAGATTGGTGCAATACGCATGAGGTAAGCAATCTGCACATCAGTATTGCGGACGAAAAAGGCTATGCCAGCGCGTTTGTCATCCTTGAGTCTGTCAAACAAGAGCGCAGTTCATAGTGGTACAATTTTACAAAGCGCCCGGCTCTGCGAAAGGAAAACAGTCGAAAAAGCATCAAGCCAATCATTCTATCGAATCATCTGTATACATTGACGTGCTAGATCAGCATGGCCATGGTATTGCACTTTCAACACAGCCAATTACTATCGTTGAAGGGGCGTTGCCGAAAGAAACGGTGAGCGTTAGCATTAGCTCTGCTTCAAAAAGTGTGCGTCGGGGTAAGGTGGTAAAAGTCCATTCTGCCTCCGAGCATCGCATAAAAGCACGATGTCCGGTCTATGACAGTTGCGGCGGTTGCAGCTTGCAAAACATCAATGCGCAAATGGGCTTAGCATTTAAACGTGATGCACTGATGCGCTATTTTGATACCCAGCTCGATATCGACAAACACGCTTGGAAGCCCTCTATTTTGTCAGACATTGACTATTCAAACACTCAGCAAAATATTGGCTATCGCCGTAAAGTACGCCTCGCAGTAGATGCGCGAAATATCAACCACGTGAAAATTGGCTATCGCCAACATCAGTCAAACAAAGTCGTCGATATAAATAGCTGCCCGATTTTGCAGCCCAAGTTGGCACAAAAGCTAGGGCAGTTGTTTCCTAAGCTGAAAGCCCTCGCTTGCATTCAGCGAGTTGGACACTTTGAGTGCACTCAAACCTTCGACGGTCTTGTATTGCTGGTGAATTTATCAAAACCAATTACAGCTCAAGATTTAAGCGACTTCAAAGCACTCGGTGAAATAAGCAATGTGCGCATACTGTGCCGCTATAAAGATAACATTGTCGGTAGTTTTTCAGAGAGCTCTGCCAGTTTGGCTATTGAAGACCTACCTTCGCTTCGTTTGGATATTGCAGAGCATCATTTTATTCAAGTGAATGCGTTTGTGAATCGACAGATGATTGTTCAAGCATTGGCGTGGCTAGCGCCAAATGCGCAAAGTGTGGTCCGAGACTTTTTTTGTGGTATTGGTAATTTTTCGTTGCCACTGGCAAAACAATCTGCCCAAGTAATTGGCTACGAAGTGAGTGAGAGTATGGTAGCGCAAGCTCAGCATAACGCGAGGCTCAACGGGATTGAAAACACGCTTTTTGAAGCAATTGATTTATCTGACCAAACGCAGTTGCTCAATCTGCATATAAACCCATCTGATTTAGTCTTGCTCGACCCATCCCGAGAGGGCGCACAGGGACTTTGTGAATTGTTAATTAAACAGGCGCCCGCTAAGATTGTTTATGTCTCTTGTAACCCAAATACTTTGGCAAGAGATTTGAAAATACTCAGTACCCGCTATAATGTGAATGCGGTAAACGTAATTGATATGTTTCCGTTCACCCAGCATCTTGAAACAATGACTATGTTAGAGCTTAAGTAAAGGAAAACGGTTTAATGGTTTCTATTCGCAGTGTGCATCAGTCGACCCGCCCAGCTTTTGAAGAATGGCTAGTGGCTTTGCCGGTGTCTGATATGACGAAGGACAAGCTGCGAAGTATTTCCGATCAACCCGACATATTGTTGATTGGCCAAGAAATGGTTGAGATCCTGCACGAGCTGCATATGGATGATGAGACCCTTCAAACCGCTCTGGTTTATCCCTACTGTGAGATTCATTCGTTAAGCGCCGAGGTGGTTGAGGAGAAGTTTGGCAAGGGCATTGCTGAGCTGATTTCGGGTGTACGTAAAATGGACGCTATTAAAACGCTCCAATCCAGACAACAAACCGATGCCGGTCAAATTGAAAACCTCCGTAATATGCTGCTGACGATGGTTGAAGATGTCAGGGCAGTGGTGATTAAAATGGCTGAGAGGATTTGCTCGCTTCATCAGGTCAAAGATAAAGATGAAGAAACTCGCGTCATGGTGGCGCGAGAGTGCGCGACCATATATGCTCCATTAGCAAATCGTTTAGGTATTGGTCAATTAAAGTGGGAGTTAGAGGATTTATCTTTTCGATACCTGCATCCGCAAACCTACAAACGCATCGCCGCGATGCTTAAAGAAAAACGCAGCGACAGAGAGCTATACATCAGCGATTTTGTAGAGGATTTACAAGGACTGCTAGATAACGAAAATATAAAAGCCCAGGTTATTGGGCGCCCTAAGCATATCTATAGTATTTATAAGAAAATGCAGAAGAAACGCTTAGATTTTGAGCAATTATACGATATTCGTGCACTGCGAATAATCGCTGACCGTTTGCAAGATTGTTATGCCGCGCTTGGCATTGTACATTCTCATTTTAGGCATATCCCTAAAGAGTTTGATGACTATATTGCTACTCCGAAGCAGAATGGCTACCAAAGTATTCATACTGTTGTGGTAGGGCCGCAGGGCAAATCAATCGAAATACAAATACGCACGTCACAAATGCATCAAGATGCAGAGTTAGGCGTGGCAGCTCATTGGAAATATAAAGAGGGCGCAAATAGCAAACAAGCCACCGCTGACGACCGTGTTAACTGGTTGCGTAAAATACTGCAGTGGCAAGAGGAAATGGCTGAGTCGGGCAACTTAATCGAAGAGTTTCGTAGCCAGGTCTTTGAGGATAGAGTTTACGTATTCACGCCAAAGGGTGATGTTATTGACTTACCTAAAGGCGCCACGCCCCTAGATTTCGCGTACTATATTCATAGTAATGTCGGGCATCGGTGCACGGGCGCGAAAGTTAGTGATCGAATAGTGCCTTTTACTTACAAATTACAAACTGGTGATCAGGTCAGTGTTCTCACCAGCAAAAATGCAACACCTTCAAGAGATTGGATGCATCCCGGCCTTGGCTATGTGCACACGGCAAGAGCGCGCGCAACGATACACTCTTACTTTAAGAAGCAAGACAAAGATAAAAACGGTGAAGCAGGTAAAGAGCTGTTAGAAAGAGAGCTGAATAAATTTAATATTCCTCTAAAGCACGCTGCGGAGCTGCTCGATAAATACAATGTAAAAACCATCGACGACTTATATGCGGCGATTGGCACGGGTGATGTTCGCGTAATGGCTGTAGTCAACACGCTGCAGCAAAAGTATGCCCCTCCAGAACCAGAGCCGATTGTCCCTAAAACGGTAAAACGCAGAGCAAATAATTCAAATCAGCCCATCATCGCCGAAGGAGTCGGTAATCTATTAAGTACCTTAGCGAAGTGCTGTCAGCCGGTGGCAGGAGACGATATCATTGGTTACATTACTTTGGGTAAGGGTGTAAGCGTACATAAAGAGAATTGCTCTCAGTTAGAAAACTTACTCAAAATTCATCCTGAACGTGAAATTGAAGTCTCTTGGGCCGACAATGATACAGCCACTTCATTTTCAACCACGCTTGATGTGCATGCGTATGACCGAGATGGTCTGTTGCGCGATATGACAACTGAGCTGTCAAATGAAAAGATTGGCTTGTTGGGTGTAAATAGTTTGTCCAATACCAAAGACAACACAGCATTGATTAAGCTAACGGTAGAGGTGGCTAATGCTTCGGTCTTAAATAAACTGATTGTGCGCCTTAGAAATATTAGCGGTGTGCTTGACATTAATCGCCATTAGGTAGGTACATTATTTCTGACATAAAACAGAACTGCTGCGTTTTATTATCTGCGCAAGATATTCAGCGTGATGCCAAAGCGCTCGGTTTCGATTGGCCAAACTCGCCGCCAGTGTTTGATAAGGTCGCAGAAGAGCTTGATGAAGTGAAAGAAGCTCTTCTATTGAAAAACAAAGCAGCGGTAGAGGAAGAGCTAGGTGACCTGCTATTTGCCGTGGTAAACCTGTCGCGTCACCTTGAGGTTTGCCCGCAACATGCATTGAGTATGGCGAGCAGTAAGTTTAATCAGCGTTTTGATAAGGTAAAGTCATTGGCCAAACTACGTAATATTGATATGACGAATGCCCATATCGATACCCTCGAAGCCCTATGGACCGAAATAAAACAAGGTTGAAGCTCTTGTGTTTATTGCAAAGAGTTACGCTTATTTAGATAAAACACTTCGTTTTTCCAACAAAGTCTGTATAATTCGCGACCTGCCCAGTTACACCCACCATTGGGATGGTGGAAGATCGATCGGCTCGAAGGGGTCAAGTGATTGATAAACATATACTTTATTTTATAATTTTTTGGGTGAATATTAATGAAAACTTTTGTTGCAAAACCAGAAAGCGTACAGCGCGACTGGTATGTGGTTGACGCCGCAGACAAAACGTTAGGTCGCTTAGCGGCAGAAATCGCACTAAGACTGCGTGGCAAGCATAAACCGGAGTTTACACCACACGTAGACACTGGCGATTACATTGTAGTTGTGAATGCTGAGAAGATTACGGTTACTGGCAACAAAGCCTTAGGCAAAATCTATTACTCACATTCTGGTTACCCTGGTGGCTTGAAAGAAGCGACATTTGAAAAAATGATCGAAAAGAAGCCAGCGATGGTGCTAGAGAAAGCGGTTAAAGGTATGTTACCTAAAGGCCCTCTAGGACGTGCAATGTTCCGCAAACTTAAAGTGTTTGTTGGCCCAGAGCATACTCATCAGGCACAGCAGCCTCAAGCATTGGATATATAAGGAGCGAGCAACATGGCAGATACTCAATATTACGGCACAGGCCGTCGCAAAAGCTCTACCGCTCGTGTTTTCCTTCGTCCAGGTAGCGGTAACATCGTAGTTAACAAACGTCCTTTAGACGTATTCTTTGGTCGCGAAACAGCTCGTATGATTGTTAAGCAGCCACTAGAATTAGTTGAAATGACTGAAAAGTTTGACCTGTACGTCACCGTCTCTGGTGGTGGTATTTCTGGTCAGGCTGGCGCAATTCGCCACGGTATCACTCGTGCGCTTATGGAGTATGACGAAACACTTCGTCCAGCACTTCGTAAAGCAGGTTTTGTTACTCGTGATGCGCGTAAAGTTGAGCGTAAGAAAGTGGGTCTACATAAAGCGCGTAAGCGTCCACAGTTCTCAAAACGTTAATCTTTTATACGTTATTCGAAAACCCTGCTTTTGCAGGGTTTTTTTTGCTTTCACGTCTTGTTAGACCTTTTCATAGCGCATGATTTATCTAGGCAGCATTTCCCCTGCTATAACAATTATAGGTTTTGCCCTTCGGACCGTTTCACTTTATCTGTGTAACGGCTGAGTATTGTAAGTGAAAGGAGTGCACTAATGCTCAAGTGTGCTATGTTTAATAGAGTAAGCTCAAGACACTAAGGCTTTGTTTGTAGACGAAGTTGCGTTGATAGAGGCGCACGGTGTTTAATGAGTAAGTATTTAAAAAAATCATGTAGGCAGATGTGAAAAGACCAAGGTCGAATTGGAAATTATAGGCCTGTGTGCAAAATAGTTGACTGAAAACAGCAAGAACATGAGATTTTTACCAGTAATTCCTTGTGTTTAGTAAGTGTTTTCTTTTACCATACGCGATGAAAATTTTAGCGTGAAGTCTGTTTGGTATGTTTACTATGCTGCGTTTTTAACGCAGACGGTCGATAGCCTTGTACAGATGACTAAATAGCAGGTCAAAGCACCTGTCTAAACCCTCGGAGAACAGTTGATGAGCGATGTATCAGTCGATGCCAATAAATCAGCGCAACAGCCCCCAACGGCACCCAGTAATGGTCGTCGTAAGTTCCTTACTGTAGCGACATCTGTCGTTGGCGCAGTAGGTGTAGCGGGCGCTGCGGTGCCATTTATTGCATCATGGCAACCAAGCGCGAGAGCAAAAGCGGCTGGTGCCGATGTTGAAGTAGATATTAGTGGCATCCAAGATGGCCAATTAATTCGTGTAATGTGGCGCAGTAAGCCAGTTTGGGTAGTAAAAAGAACCCCGGACGTATTGGCAACGCTTGCTAAACACGACAATCTGCTCAAAGACCCCACTTCAAGTGATGAACAGCAGCCAGCTTACGCACAAAATCCATTTCGCTCGATTAAAGAAGAACTCTTAGTGCTTGTGGGAATTTGTACTCATCTTGGGTGTTCTCCACAGTTTCTTGCTGAAGGTGCTTTCACTGAATATGAAGAAGGCATTGAAAACGGTTTCTTTTGCCCGTGTCACGGTTCCAAATTTGACATGTCAGGCCGCGTTTTCAAAAACGTCCCCGCTGGATTGAACCTAGTAGTTCCTCCGTATTATTTCATCGATGACAATACCATATTGATTGGTTCTGATGAGGTGGTCGCATGATAGCTAATTTTATGAACTGGATTGAACAACGCATACCAATGATGCGTGTTGCCAATCAGCACGCAATTCAATATCCCGCTCCGCGCAACATGAACGTATGGTATGTGTTTGGCTTTATGGCCACCATTGTGCTTGTTAATCAGATTATCACCGGTATCTGGCTTACAATGAACTTTGAACCGTCTGCAGAACGTGCGTTTGCGTCGGTAGAATATATTATGCGCGAAGTTGACTACGGCTGGCTGATTCGCTACATGCACAGCACCGGTGCGTCAGCGTTCTTTGTTGTGGTTTACCTGCACATGTTCCGAGGCATGATGTATGGCTCTTATCAAAAGCCCCGCGAGTTGCTTTGGGTTTTCGGCATGCTAATTTATTTGGCGCTAATGGCCGAAGCTTTCATGGGCTATGTATTACCATGGGGACAAATGAGTTATTGGGGGGCCCAAGTAATTGTATCCCTATTTAGTGCCATCCCTATTATCGGGCCTGATTTAGTCGAATGGATTCAGGGCGACTACGTCATATCGGGCGCGACATTAAACCGCTTCTTTGCTCTGCACGTAATCGCATTGCCACTGGTAATTGTTATTTTAGTATTCTTGCACATTGTTGCTTTGCACGAAGTCGGTTCAAACAACCCAGACGGTGTAAATATCAAGCACAAGAAGGGCAGTTTGTCGGAAGAGGAAAAAACAAAGTTCCATATCCATGAGTACTATACTAATAAATATGATATTGCAGACGACGTTGTGCCGTTCTTCCCGCACATTGTATTAAAAGATTTGGTAGCTTTTGCTGTGTTCTTATTTGTATTCTGCTACATCTTGTTCTTTGCCCCAGAGATGGACGGTAAGTTTTTAGAGCATCCTAACTTTGAAATCGCCAACCCGTTGAAGACCCCTGAACATATATTCCCTGTTTGGTACTTCACACCGTTTTATGCAATTTTAAAAGCGGTTCCGGATAAGCTGTTTGGTGTTTTAACCATGTTTGCAGCAATTGCAGTGTTGTTTGCGCTGCCATGGTTTGACCGCAGTAACGTTCGCTCATGGCGCTACAGAAGTGGTTTACATAAAACCAATCTAATTGTCTTTGCAATCGTTTTTGTATTCTTAGGTTACCTAGGTGGTACACCTCAAGAAAACTGGAAGATAACGGCATCACAGATTGCGACGGTAATGTATTTTGGCTTCTTCATACTACTGCTGATTTACTCGAAGAATGAAAAAACCAAACCTGTGCCAGAGAGGATCCCCAGATGAGAAAATGGCTAGCACTTTTATTATTAGTTCCGGGTATCTCATTTGCAGCAGGTTCTAATCATCCGCTCGACGCTGTCGACATTGATTTAAGAGATCAAGCCTCGTTACAAAACGGTGCAAAGATTTTTATGAATTATTGTTTGGGTTGCCATCAAATGCAGTATCAGCGCTATCAGCGTACGTTTAATGACTTAGGCATACCTGAAGAGTTAGGCGTTGAATACTTGCAGTTTACAGGTGAGAAGGTGTCTGACTATATCACCTCGCCTATGCCGGCAACTGATAGTGCGACTTGGTTTGGTGCTCCGCCTCCTGACCTGACATTGGTTGCGCGTGTACGAGGTCCTGAATGGATTTACACTTACATGCGAACCTTCTACGCGGAAGAAGGGAAAACGTTTGGGGTTAATAATTTAGTATTCCCGAATGTTGGGATGCCGCACGTATTAGAAAGCCTTCAGGGAACACCCACAAAGGTTTATCGCGAAAAAATGGTCGACGGCTTCATTCAGAAAACGGAAGTGTTTGATTTGCAAACTCCGGGCAATGGTAAGTTATCGGCTGATGAATATGATGCCACTATCCGTGATTTAGTGAACTTCTTAGAATACACTGGTGAGCCATCACGCTTGCAGTCAGAATCGATTGGTAAAAAAGTACTTATATTCTTAGTTATCTTCTTTGTCTTTGCGTACCTTCTGAAGAAAGAGTACTGGCGAGACATCAAGTAATACACTATAATCGCGAGTCGTTTTTAGAGGGGCACATGTTGCCCCTTTTTATGCATAAATTTATTTAGTTTCAATTCTTTGACAAAAAGAATGCGGAGGTTTTAATGGCAGTGGCCACCAACAAACGTTCTATCATGACCTTATTTTCGGACAATATAGATATCTACAGCCATCAAGTACGTATTGTCCTTGCTGAAAAGGGAGTCGGCGTTGAGATCATTTTTACTGATCCAACCCAGCTAAATGAAGAACTTCTTGAGCTAAATCCTTACGGTACGGTGCCTACGCTCGTTGATCGAGAGCTTGTTTTATATAAATCCCATATCATCATGGAATATCTTGATGAGCGCTTTCCTCATCCACCATTAATGCCTGTATATCCTGTATCGCGTGGTACAAGTCGTTTAATGATGCATAGAATTGAGCAAGATTGGTATAGTTTAGCAGGTCGTATCTTTAGAAAAGAAGAGGGCGCTGATGACGCTCGCACAGAGCTCAAAGAAGCGATTCTTAGTTTAGCACCTGTATTTAACGAAACACCTTACTTTATGAGTGAAGAGTTTAGTTTAGTCGATTGTTATTTGGCGCCGCTGTTGTGGCGTTTACCTGCACTAAGTATTTCGCTCAGTGGAACGGGTTCTCGGGAAGTGAACGCGTATATGAAACGTATATTTGAACGCGGTTCATTCAAGGCATCATTGACTGACCAAGAGCGTGAAATACACAACCCGTTATAGTACATCGCAAGACTTTTTATATAAGGAATTAACTGCATGCAAGGTATGTCATCAAATCAGCCTTATTTGTTGAAGGCTTTTTTCGATTGGATTATCGACAATGGCATGACACCTTATATGGTAATTGATACCAGCAGATCTGGGGTAGAAGTACCCCATGATTTTGTTAAAGATAACCAAATTGTGCTGAACGTATCACCTAACGCATGCGTAAACTTTTATATGGACCTGACACAAATCACTTTTCAAGCGCGATTTGGTGGTCAGCCTATGCTGATAAAATTTCCTAGCGTTGCGGTTACGGCCATTTACGCCAAAGAAAATGGTGCGGGTACGGTGTTTACCCCGGCTATGATGGGCACTGAAGAACCTGAACCAAATAAGCCTGAGTCACCAAAGCCTAAAGCAAATGGGCCGGGTAAAAAAGCGAGTTTACGCGTCGTAAAGTAACAATTTAGTCAACGAGCTCCATCACTCGAACAACCTTTGTGACGCCTACTACATTTCTTGCCACTTCAACTGCTGCCGTTGCTTCTTGCTTAGTTAACTGACCCATTATAAACACCTCACTATCTTCAACTATTAAGTCGAGTTTAAGTAGCGGTACCTTTTCATTGGTGGTCATTAGTGTACGTATTTTAGTGCTAAGCCAAACGTCGTTCATCGTCGCAGATGCCGGAATGGGGTTACCTAATCGGATCTGATTGTGAACTTTGTTCACATGAGCAACTCGTGTCGCTGCATTAGTCGCAGCATCAATAATACTTTGTTGTTTTGCCTGACCGGTTAAGAGTACTTGCCCATTGTAAACATGGATGCTGATAGACGCGTTTTCGTCGACCTTAGCGATAGCATTGACCGCTGAATTAACACGCGCTTCCATGGTTTTATCGTCAATTTGCGTACCAACTGTTCGACGATCACTGGCTGACGCTGCTGCCGTTCCGGCTGCTCCAACGGCAACTACTGAAACACACGCGCTTAACTGTGAACATATTAAAAGCAATACAATAGATCTGCGCACTGCTGCTAGTCCTCTGAATGAATGTTAGGAAACAAAGTGTTGTCAATAGATTCACACAAATTGTGGATCACTAACAAATGCACTTCTTGTATACGAATTGATTTGGAAGATGGCACACGAATTTCGACATCATTTTCGCCGATAAGTCCTGCCATTTCACCGCCATCTTTACCTGTTAAAGCAACGATGGTCATATCTCGGGTTAAAGCCGCTTGCATTGCGTTAATAACATTTACCGAATTACCACTGCTTGAAATCGCTAGTAGAATGTCGCCTGGTTGACCTAAGGCTTTTACTTGCTTTGAGAACACTTCATCATAAGAGAAGTCATTGGCAATAGAGGTAATGGTTGAGCTGTCTGTAGTTAAGGCAATTGCGGGTAATGGCGGGCGATTGCGTTCGTAACGATTTAACAGCTTGGATGAAAAATGTTGAGCGTCGCCTGCTGAACCACCGTTGCCGCAGCTTAGTATTTTATTCCCCGATATGAGCGCGTCAATCATCATCTGAGCGGCTTTTTCAATTGGCTCTGGCAATTCTTCTAAGGCAGCAATTTTGGTTTGAATGCTTTCTGTAAAGTTCTTTTTGATGCTTTCAAGCATTTAAGCACCGCTCCTGTTGCGGGTTTATACATTTTTGATCCAATTGAGCTCTTCCCCGTCTATAGCGACTAAGTCTATTCGCATATTTGTATGGTGGCAGTTTAAATCAAGTAACTGCAGATAGCACATGATCGCCTTTGTTAGTTTACTTCTTTTTGAACTAGTAAACATTTCAGCTGCATGGCCATGGCTACTGCTGGCTCGGTATTTGACTTCAACAAACACCCATTGTTGCATGTCTTTAAAAATAAGATCGATTTCACCGCTTTTTACAGAAAAATTTTGTTCAATAAAGTCCAAGCCTTGTGCAATCAAATACTCTTTTGCCTTATGTTCAGCTTGATTCCCTGTTTGTGTTGCATTCCATTGCGGTATTGCCATTTAGGTCCCTGTATTAATCGCCAAAGTACTCAGCTTTCTTTCTACATTGCCATTGTCATCGATTGATAAGCTCCCGGTGAGGCCATTTATGCTAATTTGATTAAATACGCTCAGTTTGACAATTTGTTGAGTAAGCAAAACGGCATCGTAGCCGAACGCGAAAAGGCGTAAATAAGTGCTCGATGGCTGATTAAATAGCGTATCGACTTCTTGAGCCAATTGACTGTCTCTGCCATCGGGCAAAACAAAAGGCATATCTACAAAAATAAGATTTCGAAGATCCCTTAGACTGTTCTTATTTTGTTTATGATTATAGCTCAGCGAGGTTGCATATACCGGTATCTGCTGTCCAGTAAACAAGCTCATACTGCTCTCAATAATTGGGTTAATTAACTCGAGCTCATTGGGGCGGGCAAATACCACAAAGGCGTCTACGTCTCGCCTATTTCGCGTTACGCTAAATACGGTTTCGTTTACTAAGTTAGACAATTGGTTGATACGCTGTTGGCTTTGCAAAACATCTAATGCTGAGGTAATGCCTACTCGCATTGATTTGTTATCCGCATACCTGACCAAACTTGGCGCAATTGTATTGTGCTGAGTTTGCTGATTTTTCCATGTCTCTAAAAATGCATCAGCCATGCGTTGGGTAACAGCTGAGTCATCGTGGATCAGTATTGGATGTTTAATGTCTTGGGTAAACATCTGTCTCGCTAACGCTTGAGCCTCTTGCTCTGGGGACAATGCAAAGAAGTTGACTAATGCTTGTGAAATTGGCTCGCTAGTTAGGCCGTTTAGGCTATTGCCGTCTAAGTGGTTTAGATATATTCGCAAAGCGCCTACAGGCAGAATGGCTTGCGTTGCCTCAATGTGCGATTTTAAAAGCGGTCCGATGATGGTTGTGTAATTTTGCATCGATTCTTGATTGATAGACTCCGTTAATTCGTTTTCAGAGCCCGTGTCAATAAATACAAGGTTGTTTGTCGGGAATTCATCTGTGCTCAGCCCCTCTGACATATCGTTAGAGGCGCTCAGCATCTGTTGATAGTAAGCTGCTAACATTCCCTGCTTTATGGCTTCACCTTGGCTAGCGAGTCTTCCTGACAATGGCAAAAGCACGGCGGTTTGTTGTTGTTTATTGACATCAAGCGATAAAAACAGGCTAAGCTGTTCCGGTAAGCGATTAAATTCACCCTTAGTTTGTGCATTCTCGATTAATCTAAGCAACCTTTGTTGGCGTTGAGTGTCATTAATGCTGGGGTCTTCAATGATACTGAACAGGGCTTGATATCTAAGCAAGTTAGGGTGAGCATCCATCATGCTCTTTCTTTGCGTGACGTTTAAGCGGCTCAGCCAGTCAAAACTCAATTTTGGTAACAGGGCTTCTGACAGGGCAGAAGCAGAAGAAGTGTTAAGAAGCCTATTTAGTGCAGTTTGATAGTCTCCTTGCATGCTGTGTAAATAGGCCTGAGTAAATGCTAGCCTCGCGCTCCAACTGTCATCTAAGGTACTTTCATCGATATCCCCTAGCCAATTAGCCAATAAACGCGAAACTGCAGCAGGGATGGGAACAGACACCGCTGAGGTGTCTGTGTTTAGCTGCAAGGGACCTTGCTGATTTTCAATTTGTATAATTATACACTCGCTGCGTATGACATTGGCTTTTGCCAGCGGCTCAACGCTGCTCAATAGCGGCATTGCATGCTTAATTACGGTATTTGATGATGCACACTGATTTTGCGCTTGGTATTGAGCGGCTAAGGCAATTAATGACTGCTGAAGATTTTGTTCATTTTGAGTGCTTGCAAATTCGGCCATAACTGTACTGATTTCACTTGAAGTATTTTCGGTACTTTCTTTCGCTTCAGGCTGAATAACAGTAACTTGCTGTTTTTTTTCTGTTGGTGTGCTGGAGCAGCCCCAGATGCTGGCAGCAATTACAACTAACCCTATAAATCGATAAATTTTCACAACATCCCCTGCTTGTCGCTATCGCCTGTGCCTATCTAGTTTATCGCGGTCTGGATAAATTTCTAGCGTCTAGCGCAGATTCTATACCAAAGGTCATGTAGAATATCAGCTTTGTTGTTATAAGAGTGAAGAAAATGTTGCAAACTGGATGCTTATATATCGTGCCAACGCCGATTGGCAATCTCTCTGATATAAGTGCCAGAGCCTTAGAGGTGCTGCAGCAAGTTGATTTAATTGCTGCAGAAGATACGCGGCATTCATCTAGATTGCTTGGGCACTATCAAATATCTACCCGCACCATCAGTATGCATGCTCATAACGAACATCAGCGCACAGGTCTGCTCATTGAAAAATTAAAACAAGGGATGGCGATTGCGCTGATATCAGACGCAGGCACGCCCCTGATTAGCGATCCAGGATATGAATTTGTAAACACCTGCAGAGCTGAAGGGCTAAATGTTATTGCTCTGCCTGGACCTTGTGCTTTGACCACCGCGCTTAGCGCGTCAGGACTGCCAACCGATACCTTTACATTTTTTGGATTCTTACCGGTTAAGCAGCAAGCTAAGACAGAACAACTGCTCAAAGCAGCACAAGCAGGGCATACCTGCGTATTTTATGAAGCACCAAGGCGCATTACAGATACCCTAAAGCTTTGTAAAGAAGCTCTGCCAGAGCACACTCATTATGTACTGGCAAAAGAACTAAGCAAAACATTTGAAACCTATGTTTCCGGTAACATCGATACCTTGTTGGCTTACTTAAGTGCAGATCCTGGCCATGTAAAAGGTGAATTTGTACTGATGCTGCATTGCAAGACTTTGCAAGCAGCAGGCTTGCCAGAATCCGCCATTAGTCTGCTCAAAGACCTATTGCCTCTGCTGCCGCCTAAACAAGCGTCTGCTGCGGTAGCGAAGCACTATGCAGTCAATAAAAAACAGTTGTATGAATTGAGCTTATCTTTGAAAACACCTGAATAACACTTAGACGTTATCAAAAAGGTCTTGAACGCGCTGGCGTAAATCTTCGATTTTATTAATATTAGCCGGCGCAATAAAAATGGTGTCGTCTCCCGCAATTGTGCCCAATACGCCGTCGGTATGGCTCAGTGAATCCAATAAACGAGCGATAAGTTGCGCTGCACCTGGGCTGGTGCGAATGATCACCATTACATTGTTATGCACAATATCCAATACGAGTTGTTTAAGCGGGCTTTTGGCGGTAGGCATCCCCAGCTCTGGTGGCAAGCAATAGACCATATCGCCGCGAGCATCTCTTGCTCTTACTGCACCAAATTTGCTGAGCATTCGAGATACTTTTGACTGACTAATATTGTCAAAGCCTAGGGATTTTAAAGCGTTTACAATTTCACCTTGAGAGCCGTAACTTTCAGTGGTCAATATTTCGCGGAATGCTTTTACTAGCGCGTCTTGCTTATTTGAAGTCATGCAATAGGATTCATTGAGTAGTCATGATTGGCATTGTGCAATATGCGATGCTGATTATCAATTTATCTCGAGCAGCACTTAACATAAATAAATTGATTAAAAAAGCTATCAGACTATTGTTTGATTGAGATATCGCCCTATATAGATTATTCTCACGCTCGAATTTAATACCCTCAAACAGGAGATTGAACATGAAAGTAGCCGTATTAGGCGCTGCCGGTGGTATTGGACAAGCATTGTCACTACTACTCAAAACTCAGTTACCAGCAGGTTCTGAACTATCTTTATATGACGTTGCACCCGTAGTACCGGGTGTCGCTGTTGACCTTAGCCACATTCCTACCGATGTTGATGTAAAAGGTTATGGTAAAGATGATTTAGCAGGCGCGTTAACAGGTTGCGATATCGTATTAATTCCAGCCGGTGTCCCCAGAAAGCCAGGAATGGACCGTTCTGATTTATTCAATATTAACGCTGGGATCGTTAGAAACTTAATTGATGCATGCGCAGATAATTGTCCAACAGCTTGCATTGGCGTGATCACTAACCCTGTGAATACCACCGTTGCAATTGCCGCAGAAGCACTGAAAGCAAAAGGTGTTTATGATAAAAACAAACTGTTTGGTGTTACCACGCTAGATGTGATCCGCTCTGAAACTTTCGTTGCTCAGCTTAAAGGTAAGAGCACCGCTGAGGTTCACGTTCCGGTCATCGGTGGGCACTCAGGCACGACGATCCTTCCCTTACTTTCTCAAGTTGCAGGTGTAAGCTTTACAGATGACGAAATTGCTAGCCTTACTACTCGTATTCAAAATGCGGGAACCGAGGTCGTTGAGGCAAAGGCTGGCGGTGGTTCTGCTACATTGTCTATGGGCCAAGCCGCTGCTCGTTTTTGTTTATCTCTAGTAAAAGCAATGCAGGGCGAAGATGTTACTGAGTACACCTATGTGCAGGTAGACGGATCTGATGATGCGCCATTCTTTGCTCACCCGGTTAGATTGGGTAAAAACGGCGTTGAAGAAATTTTATCATATGGTGCTTTAAGCGCGTTTGAAGAAAAAGCTAAGAACGATATGTTAGATGGCCTGCGCGGTGATATTCAGTTAGGTGTTGAGTTTGTTAACGGTAAATAATCTGTAGCCGGCAGATCAAGTTTCATCCAAGAATATGCGCTTCGACAAGGATGTCGAATCCTATTCTATATGCTCAATACTATAAGCTTAGACAACGCTCGAATTCACCTGATTTCGGCCTTTTCGTTTGCTCAAATATAGCTGCTCATCAGCCAGTGTAACCAGTTCTTTCATTTCTAGCGTAAAGTCATTTTGAACTCGAATAACCCCACAGCTAATCGTCAGGTCGATCATTTTGCCATTGTATAGTGGTTTGTGAAGCCCAATTGCGCGATGAATTAATTCAATGTGATCTAGATGTAATTCTGGTTTGTCGCAGGCCAGAAGTAGTACAAATTCTTCACCGCCGTAGCGAGCAAAAATATCAGTGTCTCGTCGACATTTGCTGGTAATAATATCTGCCACGTCGACTATGCAAAGGTCTCCTGCAGTATGCCCATAGGTGTCGTTAATTTTTTTAAAGAAGTCGATGTCAAAAAGCGCTAAAGAAAAAGATTTTTTATGACGTTGGCAGTATCGGTGAGTTTTATCAGCTAATTGGTCAAATGCCCGCCTATTGTACAAGCCGGTCAATGAATCGGTTTGCGATACCGTCAATAGCTGAGCGTTAACATCTTGCAGCTCTTGTGTTTTTTCTTCTACTTCTTTTTTTAGCTGTAGTTGAAAGTCCTTTGAAAGCGTTTGTGTCGTGATGACATTTTCAGTGACTTTGATCATTTCTTGGCTGATTTTTGCAGCAGACAATATCTCAGTCGACGTTTTGCTTCCCTGAATAAACTCTTCGAGATTACGCAGTGGTCGAGTAATCTTTGCCGCTAAACCTTTCGATAGCAGGGTAATTAAGATCATGCTGAGCAAAACGGTGATACTTACAAATACAAAATAAGTGTTTGTTCCTACAAACACCCTACTGGGTGGGGTAAGCGTATATATTTTCCATGCTTGCTCTGTCAAATGCTCTTGGTATAAATACGACTTCCCTAATATTCCGATTTCGGGCATGTTAAATGTGGAAGGTTGAGAGCCCGAATCTTGTTGAAACTTATCGAGCTTATTGAAAGTAAATTCTGGCGAGCTATAAATAATTGAGCCAGCGGAGTCGATCAAAATAATATAAATTTGGTTATTTTGGATGGCGTTAATTAAACTGATGTCAATTAGGCTTTCTAATTTAATTGCGGCTTGTACTAAGCCTTTGAATTCATTATTTTTCAAAATTGGCGCAGTCAGAGCGACAATATCTAATGAACCTAAGCCGCGGCCTTCTAACGCGTCTGAAACCACCGGTTTTTTTAGTGCTTTTGTTAGCTGAAAGTAGCTGCGATGGGAAATGTTAACGTTAGATAAATCTGGCAACATGGCTGCGTAGCGTTCAGGTGCGGCAAACTGCAGGTTAGCGTTTTCGTCGGTTATCACCATACTTTCGATATTGATACTCGCATTGGCTACAGTATCTAATATTTTGGCGTGCTCATGAGGATCTGTCGTGTTGGCAATTAAAACCGCGCTTGCGTTGAGCGCATGAATTTTATCGTTAATCAGACCATTTATACTGCGATCTAATTCACTTGCCGCTTTTTCCAATTCAAGATTAACGGTTGTGGCAGCGTCATTTGTAGTCCGCCAAGTAAAAAATAAGGCCACTAGAAATACCGGCAATAACACGCTTATTAGATTAAGCTCAAACACTAGCTTCGAAAATTTAGGAGGCGCCTCAAAATACCTCAGCTGACTATTGTTGGGCAATAACCAGTAAATTAACAGCGCAATTAAACCGCATATGTAGCTATTTAGTACAAATGTTAAGGCAAGAAAAATCGATGTTTGGATAGTTAGAGACAGTTCAAGATAAACTAAAGTGCTCGTGATGGGTAGCCCAATAACCAGCCAAAATATGGAAAGCGCAGTAACAAAGCGGATCCCCGCATACATCATTGCCGTAATCAGCAAAAATTCCGCAATCGCTAACCAAGCAATAGTTAGCGATGTGGACAATATGAACAGCGGAGCAACGCTTGCTAGCAAAACAAAGCTGGCAAAACGCGCGGGTAATATCAATAGAGCTAGCAGCACCGCGGCGCTGCCAAAATAAAGTTCGACCTTTCCGTAGGCATCGATCACTAATGTGCAATTTAAAATAAACGCAAACACTCCTAGCAAAAAGCCGAATAGGAACGGGCGATACTTGCTGAACAGTTGTGATTGAGAATGGGTTTGCATCATATGATTAAGTATAAACCAGTGTCTTTTGTGCGCCTTCAACACCTTGGTTATCGGCATTTAGGTCGCTAACATGAAATTTAAGCAGGAGGGGTTTACACGTGCTCATATCATTCTTTCTCATTTTTATGGTGTTAAGATATCAACGGACGCTACCGTTATTCTGGGCCGATAATAACAAACGTCAATATTACCCGTTCCTTTGTATTGATAGAATTCATTTTTAAGGGTGCGGGCATCGCTCAGACGCTTTTGAAAAGCTTCACTATCAGCTGCATTTCGAGATAGCAGCATTTGCTCAGTCATGTCCACTTGAGTACCAAGCTTTGCCCAGATGATTTTACTGCGCGGTTTGCCCTCATCAATGACGCCGCTGTTGACATTAGGATTACCCCTGATCATCGACTGCAGGTTTTCTAGGCCGTAAACTACCTGTGCGAACACCGACATATTGCGGTCTAAATGCCTAGGTGCTTGCCCTATAACAACATAAAAATCAGTAGTAGCTGAATCAGCCTCATTGTTTCTAGCCATTCCCACTGCACCCGGGCAATGCAATAACCATTCAAGATGTTCCGTTTTGCTTTTTCCAGCAGGAAAACCTTCAATAAAACCCGTTTGCTCGGCTAAAAACTCCGGGGACTGAACCATTGTAAATGTAGACTCGGTAATTACTTCTCTGGTGAATTCAGCTGCTAGTGGCTGGCGGTGTTGAGACTTTTTTTGCTCACTTTGATCGCCGCCCTGTGCAGCAAAACCATCAATAACTCGATAGAAATCTAAGCCGTCATAAAAGCCTTCCGCTACTAAGGCTTTAAATCTGGCTACATGCTTAGGCGCAATTAAAGGGGCCATTTCAAAAATAACTAAACCTTCATCAGTGCTTAGATAAACCAGATTTTCTTGTGAAAGGCTCTGCGCTGATAGTTTCTCGGAGGCATTAACTTTTATGCTCAGCAGTAGCCAAGCGGCGATGATTAAGGTACTGGGTTTTTGCATATGAACTTCCTGAGTGTTAACGCTTTTTCATTCTTTCGCTTTGCGCAATGCGTTTTTCGGTACGCTTTTCTTTTCGATCTTTTTTATCTGGCGTTAAGGAGCCGTCTTTAAACTTTTGTTTACGCTTATCTTTCTCGGTGGCTTTATTTGCTGCAGCCTCTGCCATTTCTAATTTTTCTTTGATCAGCATGCTTGGGGTTTCAAGGGTTATTCGGCCTAGTTTGCCTAAGCGAAGCTCGTTGATTAGCACTTCACATATTTTATGTAAATTAACCCGCCCGCCTGCCATCAATGCGCCTCGCTTTGCAGCGGCAAGTTCTAAAAATTCAATCTCCGTATCGGGGATACTGTCGAGCTTAAATCGAGCCTTCATTAATTCTGGATAAGCCTTTATCAGATAGTCGGCCGTATAAAATCCAACGTCGTCATACTCCATAGCCGTGTCTTTGACTGCTCCGGATGCTGCCAGTCGATATCCGGTGTTAGGGTTCTCAAGCTTGGGCCATAATACGCCTGGGGTATCAAGCAGCACAATGCCGCTGCCTAAATTAATTCGTTGCTGCGACTTGGTTACGGCTGGCTCGTTGCCTGTTTTGGCAATTACGCGTTCGGCTAAGATATTGATGAGCGTCGATTTACCTACATTGGGAATGCCAATAATCATTGCGTTAATGGTCTTTATAGAGGCTTCTTTGTGGGCACAGGTCTTGCGAATAAGTTCGATGATTTGTTTGGATTTCGCAATATTATCAGTAGACGTCGTGAAGGTTTTTACGCCCACCTCAGACTCTAAATGAGCTTGCCACTCGGCAGTAATATCAGGGTCGGCTAAATCTGATTTGTTGAGGATTTTTAGGCAGGGTTTATTACCTCTTATTTTTGCTATTTCAGGATTTTCGCTGGAATACGGAATACGTGCGTCGAGCACCTCAATTAGTATATCAACCTGACTAAGGACTTGCTTTATCTCTTTAAGAGCTTTGTGCATGTGCCCTGGGAACCAATGAACCGCCACAATAATTTTCCTATCTGGTGCAATATTAAGGCATGTTGCTGCCAACGACATGCGTAGCATACTAGATTCACGTAGAAAAAAGCAGTGCTACAGGTTGTTATTAATATCTCGACTGGCTCTAATAAATGCGTTCGAATGCTCGTAGTCACTTTTTGCTAAACGATCATACAGCACCACATTTGCAGTAGCGGCGAGGTTCATACTGCTAAACGTGGGGATATACACAGTGTACGCACACTGATCTACAATATCTTTTGGGATTGAACTGTCCTCGGGCCCAAAAATGTAAAAAGCATTTTCAGGGTGCACAAATTCAGGTAAGGGTATCGCGTCCTCTGCTAACTCTATCGCGATTCTCGTGGCACCAAGGGGTGTCATCGCCAACAGATCATCCACCCCAATTGTCGGAATCTTATGCCTTATACCCTTTGTGTCTTGGTTAAACTGTCGCGCATGCCTGAACCTCTCACCGGTGTAGAATACCGATGAGACGCCGTAACAGCCTGCTGCACGCAAAATCACGGCCACGTTTGTGGCAGATTTTGGATTGACCAAACCAATGCTGACGAATTTTTTAGTTACCAAGTGTGTGTGTCCCCATCAAAGGTGCATATCCCCATATTAACCGGTATTGCGAATGCCAACCGCTATCCCAGTAATGGCGACCATCATGGCGCGCTCAAGTGTCGCGACATCGTCATCGGTAAATGCGGATGCTTCAGCTTTGCGAATGCGATCTAGTAACTCGATTTGTAGGTAATGCAAGGGCTGCAGATAGCCTGCGCGAATGTTCATAGAGTTGCGTCCGAGTGGGTCATCTTCCATCATGTGCTCATGACCGGTAATGCTAAGCAATGACTGCATGCTTTGAGTCAATTCTTCGCGCAGTGCTTTTCCAAAATGCACTAAATGATCAGGTACTAAGCGCTTGTCATACGCTTCACTAATCGCAGGGTCTGCTTTTTTAAAGACCATATCTAACATCGACAAACGCGATGCAAAGAACGGCCATTGCTCAATCATTTGCTGCACTTCAGCTTTATTATCACTAGTGTTAACGGCTTCTACAGCGCGCATTACACCCAACCAAGACGGCAAAACTAAACGTGTTTGCGCCCATGCAAAAATCCATGGTATCGCGCGCAAGCTTTCAATTCCGCCACTTGGTTTACGTTTTGCTGGCCGGCTTCCTAGCGGCAATTTACCTAGCTCCTGTTCGGGCGTCGCGACTCTAAAATAGGGAACAAATTCTTCATCGTAACGCACGGTCTTACGATAATTTTCACAGGCAAGTTCGGCCATATCGCCTATTAGTTCTCGCCATCTTTGCTTGGGTTCAGGTGGTGGCGAAATAATCGCTTCAACGACAGCCGATGCATAAAGGGACAAACTGCGTTTGGCAAGTTGCGGCATGCCAAACTTATAACGAATCGTCTCACCTTGTTCCGTTACTCTGAATCCACCTTTAAGTGAGCCCGGTGGTTGGGAGTGAATCGCTGCTTTAGCTGGTAAGCCACCGCGTCCAATCGTGCCGCCACGACCATGAAACAAGGTCAATTTAATTTGATGCTCTTCGGCTATTTTCACCAAGGCTTCTTGGGAGCTATATTGCGCCCAACCAGCAGCGAGTGAACCGGCGTCTTTAGCCGAATCTGAATAGCCAATCATAACGTGCTGATGGCCGTTAATATAACCACGATACCAGTCAATATTGAGCAGTGCGTTCATCACATTTGGAGACTTATTAAGGTCGTCTAGGGTTTCAAAAAGAGGCGCGACAGGCATTGGCCAATCCACACCAGATTCTTTTAACAGAAGTTGTACGGCCAATACATCAGAGGGCTCGCTGGCCATCGATATGATATAAATCCCAAAGCCCGCCCGCCCATTGTTTGCGATCACTTGACAGGTGTCTAGTACTTCTTTGACCTCGTCGCTAGGCATCCAGTTTTTCGGGACTAGCGGTCTGCGAGAATTCAATTCACGTAATAAAAAGGCTTGCTTGTCTTCTTCAGACCATTGATTGTAATCTCCTAGGCCTAAGTAACGCGTAAGTTCACTAAAGACATCCGCATGACGCTGTGCGTCTTGGCGGATATCTAGTTTCAATAAGTGAACGCCAAAAGCATAAGCCCTGCGGATTGTGTTGAGCAGAGCGCCATTTGCAATTACCTGCATGCCGCAGTTTAGCAATGACTGGTAGCACACAATCAACGGGCCTAATAATTCATCGTTATTTTGTATCCATTTGCTGCTGGACTCTGTGCCGTCTCGGGTTGTTTCTAGTTTCAATATAAGAGGTTTTAATATCGTGCGGTAGGGCTCTTTAACTTCGCCTACTTCTGCTCGTAACTGCTCGCTACAGGCATTCATTGAAAGTTCGACGTAAAGTTCGTTAATGTCTTGTAAGAACAGTTTGGCCGATCTGCGTCTTGCTCTTAACAGGACTTCCTCGGTGACTTTGGAAGTTACAAAAGGATTGCCATCACGATCACCGCCCATCCAAGACCCAAATTGAACCGGTTTCGCGTCTAGCGGCAGGCTTGAATCAAATTTTGTTACTAAGAAATCATTTAAGTCTCTTAAAAAGTCCGGTACCGCCTCCCATAATGAACTCTCGATTACCGAAAAGCCCCAGCGTGCCTCATCTACAGGCGTAGGGCGTATAGAACGAATTTCTTCGGTATGCCAAGCTTGCGAAATCAAATCGGCAATACGGGCTTTGACTTTGCGCTCTTCGAGCTCGCTTAACTGCTCATTGTGCAGCAACTGCAGTTGCGAGGCTAGCGCACGATGCTTGTGGATTAAGGTGCGTCTTGTAACTTCTGTAGGGTGCGCAGTCAGCACCATGTCGATATGCAAAGATTCAATGGCACTTAACACTTCGGCACGAGAGATGGGTTTCTCATCATCTAACAGTTGCGTAAAATATTCAGAAAGGGGCATGTTCTGTTGAGCTTTGCTGTTAAATTCTTGTTCGGCAATGTTGGCTAAATTTAGAAATTGAGCAAAAGCTCTGCCAATAGTTAGCAAAGACTGATTGTCTAAACTCGCGATGGTGCTCGCCAAGCGAGTGGTACTATCGTCTTCGCCTTGGGAAGAGTGCCTGCCATCATGGCGAATTTGCTCTATGCGGGCTAGCCAATCGCTGCCCAATTCAGCTTCTATGGTTTCGCCTAGCGTTGCGCCTAAGTACTTAATGGTCTCTTTCAGCTGGCTAGCTAAGACTTCTTTCACATCATATTGGTCTTTCATTTAGGCAAAACTCTCTTTAGTGATTTAAATAAGATAGGCGCTTAGCAAGCAATGCCCGCCTTCTGTGCATAAACATACGCATATGAGAATAGGAAGTCTATGCCTGAAATCGAATAAAATAGTCTGTTTGTTTCATGAAAACATACAGACTGACTTACAGCTTTTACGCTTGTGCAGTAATGGGATAACAAGCGCACTTGCGCCGAAGCTCAAATTCACCATCGAGGTGTCTTTAATTTTAGGATTATGATAGCCTACGCGGCCTAAATTTAATGTGAATGTGGAGAAGTTGTGACAGATAAAATTACAGGTATAGAGCAGCAGGCGAGTTATGGTATTGGCTATCAAATGGGCGAGCAGCTTGCCTCAAATCCTTTTGATGGTTTGTCGTTAGATATTGTAGCCCAAGGCATCAAAGATGGCTTTGGTCATGCTGAGTCAGCCGTTAGTAATGATGAATTGCGCGTTGCGTTTAACGAGATTCACCAGCGCCTTCAGGCTGTTAAGCAAGAGCAGTTTGCAGCGGTCGTTGAGCAGGGCACCGCCTTTTTGGCTGAAAACGCGAAACGTGATGAAGTCACTGTAACCGCATCGGGTCTGCAGTATGAAGTTCTAAACAAAGGCGACGGCAGCGCTTCACCTACCGCTGCATCTACCGTGCGCACGCACTACCATGGTACTTTATTAGACGGCACTGTTTTTGACAGTAGCTACGACCGCGGTCAGCCAGCAGAGTTTCCAGTAGGCGGCGTGATTAAAGGTTGGACTGAAGCCCTTCAAATGATGAGTGTGGGCGAAAAATGGCGTTTATATGTTCCTTACGACTTAGCTTATGGTGAGCAGGGAGCAGGCGGCGCAATTGGTCCGTTTTCAACCCTTATTTTTGACGTTGAGTTGTTAGAAATTATTGCTTAGTTGCCCAATAGCAACACGCAACGCTGCGACTTCTGTTCGCAGCTTTTTTTTGCGTAAGTATAAGATATACAAGAATTTGAGTTCAAAGCAACTTGTGTCACAATAGACAAAGATAAAAACAACAATGAACCGCGATGCTCAAGCAAACCGCACATATTATTGACACTATCAATGGCCTATTGGGCAGAGTAATCAGTTACGCCACATTTGCCATGGCCCTGATCATGTTCGCCATTGTGGTGCTGCGCTATGGCTTTAATTTAGGCTGGATAGCCATGCAAGAATCGGTTATGTACTTACATGCCGCCGTCTTTCTGTTGGGAAGCGCCTTTACGTTTCAGCAAAACGGTCATGTGCGAGTGGATGTTTTTTATCGAAAATTCTCAGACAAACAGCAGGCCAAGGTAAACCTGTTTGGCAGTCTCGTCTTTATGCTGCCTGTTTCGCTTTATATTGGCATTATTTGCTATCAATATGTAATGGATTCATGGCAACTCTTTGAAGGCAGTCGTGAGCCTGGTGGTTTGCCTTTTGTGTATATTCTTAAGTCATTTTTACTGGTGTTTGCGATATCTATGACACTGCAGGCGCTGTCTGATATCGCTACCCAATCTTTAAAGTTACTTCAGCGGGAAGCGAAATAATGGAGTGGTTAGCACTGGTGCTATTTGCTGCGGTTTGCGGCACACTTTTGTTAGGTTATCCAGTTGCGCTTACCCTTGCGGGTGTATCGTTAATATTTGCTGGTGTCGGCGTGTTATTTGGCGTCTTTGACGCTAATTATTTGCTTACCGCTCCCTCCCGATTGTTTGGCATTATTAGCAATACTACCTTGATTGCAGTGCCGCTATTCGTATTCATGGGAGTGGTGCTCGAGCGCTCCAAAATTGCTGAAGATTTATTGGTTGCAATGTCAGCGGTTTTAGGACGATTCAGAAGCGGGCTAGGGGTATCGGTAATATTGGTGGGCATGCTATTGGCTGCCAGCACCGGAATTGTTGGTGCGACAGTTGTCACAATGGGCTTGTTATCGTTGCCGACGATGCTCAAAAGAGGCTACTCACCGGCACTTGCAACCGGCACAATATGTGCGACAGGCACTTTGGGCCAAATTATACCGCCTTCTATCGCCTTAGTTTTATTGGGCGATGTATTGTCCAGCGCTTATCAAAAGGCGCAGCTTGATATGGGTATATTTTCACCCGAGAGTGTGTCGGTAGGGGACTTATTTGTAGGTGCCCTTATTCCTGGATTGCTGCTAGTGATCTGCTATTTGCTCTATTTATGGGGCGTAAGCCGCTTTTCTCCCTCGCAAGTTCCCACAGAGGGACAAACAAATGACCATGCGTCTTTGTTATCGCTATTAACGGCTTTATTGCCTCCGCTGCTGCTTATTATCGCCGTGCTAGGCTCAATTTTGTTTGGATTTGCAACGCCTACAGAGGCCGCGGGCGTCGGTGCGGTGGGCGCACTAATTTTGGCTGGTATTAAACGTCAGCTGAACAGAGAGAATACCCGTTATATTGCCCACGAAACCACCAAAGTCACCTGCATGGTATTTTTAATCTTGATTGGCGCATCGATATTTTCATTAGTGTTCAGAGGTTTCGGCGGCGAAATATTACTAAAAGAGTTCTTCACATCTTTGCCCGGTGGTGTGTTTACCGCCATGCTGTTAGTAATGGCCGTGATGTTTTTGTTAGGGTTTATTTTGGACTTTATTGAGATAACCTTTGTTGTAGTGCCTATCGTCGCCCCCATTTTGATTGTAATGGGCGTAGATCCTATCTGGTTAGGTATTATGATTGCGGTTAATTTGCAAACTTCATTTTTAACCCCTCCATTCGGGTTTGCGCTATTTTATTTAAGAGGCGTTGCCAGCGAACTTGTGCGTACTGAAGAGATCTATAAAGGTGTGATACCCTTTATTTTAATTCAACTCGGGGTGTTAGTGGCAATGGCTATTTGGCCAGAGATTGTTACTTGGTTACCTCACACCATTTATAACTAGGAAGTTTTATGAAACAGCTACTTATCTTAGCCATTGCCGCCAGTTTTTTGTTATTGCAAGGTTGCGGGGGAGAAAGCACACCCCAAGCAGACGGCGCACAAGCGCCTGCCAAAGTTTACAAGTGGAAACTAACTACATCGTGGCCTAAAAACTTTCCTGGTCTTGGGCGTGCTCCTGAAACTTTTGCCACTTACGTAAATGAAATGTCGGGCGGCCGATTGCAAGTTACAGTATATGGTGCAGGCGAATTGGTGCCCGGTTTTGAAGTTTTTAATGCAGTTTCTGCCGGCAGTGCTGAGATGGGCCATGCAGGCGCATATTACTGGAAGGGCAAGATCCCCGCTGCGCCGATTTTTTCGGCTATTCCATTTGGTATGAATGTAACTGAGATGAATGCTTGGCTGCATTACGGTGGCGGTATGCAGTTGTGGCGTGAACTATACGAACCGTTTGGCGTTATTCCCTTCGCTGGCGGTAGCACTGGCGTTCAGATGGCAGGATGGTTTAATAGAGAAATCAACTCGGTGGATGATTTACAAAACCTGAAAATGCGCATACCCGGTCTGGGCGGTGAGGTATTTAAAGAGGTTGGCGGTATGCCGATCACCCTAACTGGTGGAGAGATTTTTACATCGTTACAAACCGGTGCGATTGATGCCACTGAATGGGTCGGTCCATATAACGATTTGGCGTTTGGATTGCACAAAGCGGCTAAATTTTATTACCATAGCGGTTGGCATGAGCCGGGCACTACCCTTGAGTTTTTAGTGAACGCTGAAGCTTATAACGAACTGCCTGCCGATTTACAAAAAATCATTGATGTAGCCACTCGAGCTGCTAGTCAAGACATGTTAGATGAGTACACTGCACGGAATCATGCTGCTATGCAGCAGTTGATTAATGACCATGGTATTGATGTTCGCCCCCTGCCTAAAGACGTGCTTGAAGCTTTAAAAGCGGCAACACTTAAAGTGATTGCAAGAGAGCGTACTCAGAATGAGGATTTTGACAGGATCTATGCATCATATGATGCATTTTATCAAAACGTAAAACGTTATCATGAGCTGTCAGAACAGGCGTACTATCAAAATAGGTAGGCTAAATTAGATAGCGTTCACTGGGATTTATCAGCTGGACTGATTTGTTTGTGGGAAACATCCCTATAGAATGCGCGCCATCTGACAAGTAGCAGTATCCGAAAACTCAATAAATAGCGGCTCTACGCATGAGCTGTTATTTGCCACAAGGAGCAATCATGGTTATTAAGCCGAAAGTAAGAGGTTTTATTTGTACTAACGCCCATCCAGTGGGCTGCGCGCAAAGCGTCGAAAACCAAATACAGTACATTCAATCGCAATCCTTTGAAAATAAAGGCCCTAAAAATGTCTTAGTAATTGGTTGCTCTACTGGCTATGGTTTAGCGTCCAGAATTACCGCTGCGTTTGGCTATGGGGCAAATACCATTGGCGTTTGCTTTGAGAAAGAACCCAGCGAGCGTAAAACAGGCACAGCTGGCTTTTACAATACGGCTGCGTTTCATGAAAAAGCGAAAGCAAAAGGACTGTATGCCCATAGCATCAATGGTGACGCGTTTTCAGATGAGATAAAGCAAGCCACAATTGACAAAATAAAAGCAGATTTAGGCACGGTTGATTTAGTTATTTATAGTTTGGCCTCTCCGCGACGCACGGATCCCGATACTGGAGAAGTGTATAAATCGACTCTGAAACCCGTCGGACAAGCCTACACCACCAAAACCTACGATACCGACAAAGACAAAGTCCATGAAATATCCTTAGAGCCGGCTAATGATGATGAAATCGCGCAAACAGTCAAGGTAATGGGGGGAGAAGATTGGGAACGTTGGTTAGTGCAGCTTGGCAACGCTGGCGTGCTGGCTGAAGGCTGTAAAACCACGGCCTACACATATATCGGTAAAGAACTCACTTGGCCGATATACGGTCAAGCTACCATCGGTAAAGCAAAAGAAGATCTTGACCGTGCAGCACAGGCAATTATGCAACAATTAAGCAATACGTCTGTGCAGGCAAATGTGTCTTCATTAAAAGCGCTGGTTACTCAAGCAAGTTCTGCTATACCTGTAATGCCACTTTACATTTCGTTAATCTACAAGGTTATGAAAGAAGAGGGGACACACCAAGGCTGTATTGAACAAATCGCGGGTTTGTTTAACGAGCGCTTGTTTGCTGCTTTTCCACCTACCGATGAGCTCAATCGCTATCGTATGGATGGTATTGAAACAAACGAAGATACACAGGCAAAAATAAAAGTACTTTGGGACGATGTCACTCAAGATAATTTTCATGAATTGTCTGATTATGCTGGTTATAACAAGGATTTTTTAAACCTATTCGGCTTTGAAATTCAAGGAGTTGATTACGAGGCCGATGTTGACCCTATGGTGAATTGGTCCTAGATCCTGCTATTTACAAATAATTTACGTATTGTGCCCTTCCAAAGCCTATATTGGCGGGCACCTTTGCTGGAATTATTTATTAACGATCAATCGTGATTAAATAAGCTTTTGGTATAATTACAATAGCCTTTTTATGGCGGTTAATGCTAAAATCTCGACCATTCAGATGTCCGGAGTGCCATAGCGTATTCAACATATTCATCAATGTGGGCATTGCAAACGAGAAAATATAATAATAATAACGCTGTAGATTAGGTTCCATGCACTGTTTAAAGGTAGCGCGGACGCTTATTTATTGGTTTTTGGTCATACCTAAGTTAGGTAGGGATTAATTCAAAAGTGCTTGCTTGGCCTGTCGCTAGATAGCCGCTTAGAACAGGCATATTTAAATTGGTTTCTAAATTAAGAGTTGTCAATTACATATGATAAAGATAAAAAAAGGTCTAGACCTTCCGATCCAAGGGGAGCCTGAGCAAACTATCGTGGAAACGATAAATGCGACTAAAGTGGCGATCCTTGGCGAAGAGTACATTGGTATGCGACCTACTATGCATGTGCAAGTAGGGGATACTGTCAAAAAAGGTCAGTTGTTGTTCGAGGATAAAAAAAATCCGGGTGTGAAGTTTGTTGCACCAGCAGCAGGTGAAGTGGTGGAAGTGAATCGCGGCGCAAAACGTGTTTTACAATCGGTGGTTATTGGCGTACAGGGTGATGACGCGATCAAGTTTACGTCTTTTACCGATGAAGCTTTGGCCTCTGCAGAACGCCAGACGCTGGTTGACGTATTAGTTGAGACCGCGCTTTGGACGACATTACGTACCCGCCCTTACAGCAAAGTTCCGGCATTAGATGCTGTTCCGCATTCGATTTTCGTTACGGCGATGGACACTAATCCTTTAGCGGTTGACCCACAGATAGTATTGGCCGAGAGAGAATCAGACTTCAATTTCGGCTTAAAAGTGTTGGCGAAGTTGACTGAAGGTAAGATATTCGTCAATAAGGCACCGGGTGCATCCATTCCTGCAAGCGGAGAGCGCGTTGAAGTTAACGAGTTTTCTGGACCGCATCCAGCAGGTTTGCCAGGCACACATATTCACTACCTCGACCCTGTCGGTCAAAAGAAACGGGTTTGGTACATTAATTACCAAGACCTAATTTCGATTGGCGCCACTTTAAAAACAGGTAATTTAGACGTCACTAAAGTCATCTCTATTGCTGGCCCAATGGCCAAATCTCCTAAGATTATTCGCACTCAGATCGGCGCAAGTGTAAACGAACTGGTGGCGGGGCAATTGTCGAATGAGCCAGTGCGTATTATTTCTGGTTCTGTGCTCAATGGCACAAATGCTTCTGGCCCGCATGCCTATTTGGGGCGTTACCATAATCAAGTGTCCTTGATTAAAGAAGATTCTGAAAAGAAACTTTTTGGCTGGATTATGCCTGGCTCTAATCAGCATTCAGTTACCCGCGCCTACTTAGGGCACTTAGTTGGTAAGAAATTTAACATGACGTCTACCACCAATGGTTCAGATCGATCAATGGTGCCAATTGGTAACTATGAGCGCGTCATGCCGCTAGACGTTATTCCAACATTATTATTGCGCGACATTATTTCTGGTGACACAGATGGCGCACAAACCTTAGGTGCGCTCGAGTTAGACGAAGAAGATTTGTCATTATGCACTTATGTATGTCCAGGCAAATACGACTACGGTCCTATTTTGCGTGACTGTCTAACCAAAATTGAAGCAGAGGGTTAAGTCATGGGTTTAAAAGCATATTTAGAAAAAATCGAACCAGATTTTGAAGCTGGCGGAAGATACGAAAAATTTTACGCACTGTATGAAGCAGCCGCGACAATTTTTTATACGCCTGGCAAGGTGAATAAATCGACTACCCATGTAAAAGACAGTATCGACTTAAAACGTATTATGATCATGGTTTGGATGGCTACCTTCCCTGCTATGTTTTACGGTATGTATAACGTTGGTCTTCAGGCATCTTATGCTATTGAAGCCGGTGGTGCGCTTTATGACGGTTGGCAAGCAGGTTTGTTCACGGCTATCGGCGGGACCTTAAGCGCTGATTCAGGCTGGTTTAGCATGTTGCTTTACGGGGCCTGTTTTTTTGTGCCGATCTACGCTACCACCTTTATCGTTGGTGGCTTTTGGGAAGTCCTTTTTGCATCAATACGTAAGCACGAAATAAACGAAGGGTTCTTTGTAACTTCGGTGCTGTTTTCACTGACACTTCCGGCGACGATTCCACTATGGCAAGTTGCGCTAGGTATTACCTTCGGTGTGGTAATTGCCAAGGAAATCTTTGGCGGTACTGGTCGTAACTTCTTAAATCCAGCGCTGTCAGGGCGTGCATTCCTATACTTTGCATATCCTGCACAGATTTCTGGCGATCAACCTTGGATTGCCGCCTCTATGCCTGATGGCTATTCAGGTGCGACTTGGTTAAGCAATGCAGCTAATGGTCAAATGGACTACAGCGATATGAGCCTATTCATGGATTCATTTTTAGGCAATATTCCTGGGTCAGTAGGTGAAGTATCGGCCTTAATGATTATGCTTGGTGGTCTGTTTATTATTTACTTAGGTATCGCGAGTTGGCGAATTGTTGCGGGGGTAGGGTTAGGCGTCGCATTTTTTGCTACTTTATTAAACTTATTTGCGACCGATCCAAGTTCCATAATGGCAATGCCGTTTTACTGGCACTTGGTGATTGGCGGAATGGCCTTTGGTATGTTCTTCATGGCAACCGACCCTGTATCTGCATCTTTTACCAACCAAGGTAAGTGGATGTATGGATTCTTTATAGGCTTAATGACAGTATTAATACGTGTGTTAAACCCTGCCTTCCCTGAAGGGATTATGCTAGCAATATTGTTTGCTAACCTATGGGCGCCTTTGTTCGATTATTTCGTTGCACAAAGCAACATAAAAAGGAGGGTTGCTCGTGTCGGCTAAAAAAGAAACCTTAGGCAAAACAATGCTTGTTGTTGTTGCTGTATGTTTAGTTTGTTCTATCGTTGTATCTGGTTCTGCTGTGGGTTTGCGCTCGCTGCAGGAAACCAATGCTGCTTTAGATAAAAAATCTAATATCCTTGGTGCGGCAGGGCTGCTGGGTGATGATGTCACCACTAAGGAACAAATAGCTGAGATATATACCAATCGTGTCGAGGAAAGGTTTGTAGACCTTTCTACAGGTGAGTATGTTGAGAAACCATCAGCTGACTTTGACATGTACAAGGCCGCTAAGAAACCTGAGTTTATGGTAAGAGTTGAGGGCAGTAATGTTGGTTTCTTGCGTCGAGCTAGCATCGCAAACGTATACCATGTGAAAGATGAGTCTGGTCAAGTGACTCGTATCATTCTTCCTGTGCATGGTTCTGGTCTATGGGATTTAATGTATGGATTTTTAGCACTTGACGCTGATGGTGCGACAATTCGCGAACTCATTTACTATCAACACAAAGAAACCCCAGGGCTTGGCGGCGAGATTCAAAACCCAGATTGGCAAGCTAAATGGAATGGCAAACAACTGTTTAAAGACGGTGAAGTTGCAATTAGCGTTGATAAAAATGTGGGTGACGGCAACCAATATGCTGTGGATGCGCTTTCGGGTGCTACCTTGACCAGTAATGGTGTTGAAAATACTTTGCAGTACTGGGCCGGTGAAAATGGCTTTGGTACCTACCTCAAACGTCAATCTTGGAAATCTTAAGGTACGAACATGGCTGATACTAAAGAAATGAAACAAGCCCTCTTCGGGCCTATAATCGGTAGCAACCCTATTGCATTGCATGTGTTAGGCATATGCTCGGCATTGGCAATTACTACAAAATTAGAAACCGCATTGGTAATGTCATTGGCACTTACTGTTGTGGTTGCCTTCTCTAATCTGTTTATATCGTTAATACGAAATCAAATTCCTTCGAGCGTACGAATCATCATACAGATGACTATCATTGCGTCTTTGGTGATTGTGGTTGATCAAATTCTCAAAGCCTACTCCTATGAGATTTCTAAACAGCTGTCGGTATTCGTTGGTTTGATTATTACTAACTGCATAGTCATGGGACGCGCAGAAGCGTATGCAATGAAGAGTCCTCCGTTCATGAGCTTTTTGGACGGAATAGGCAATGGTTTAGGCTATAGCTTTGTATTGATTGTGATCGGAACAGTTAAAGAGTTGTTCGGTTTTGGTACTTTACTAGGATATGAAATATTGCCCCTCGTACAAAACGGTGGTTGGTATCAAGGTAACGGTTTGTTAATTCTTCCATTTAGTTCGTTTATTTTGATCGGGCTGATGATTTGGGCGATTCGTACTGCTCGTCCAGAGCAAGTAGAACCTAAGGAATAGCACTAATGGAACATTATTTAGCACTTGCAATTAGAGCAATTTTTGTTGAAAACATGGCCTTATCATTGTTTTTAGGAATGTGTACTTTTTTAGCGGTTTCCAAGAAAGTGAAAACGTCAATGGGCTTAGGAGTGGCGGTAATCGTTGTACTGGGTATTTCCGTTCCGGTAAATCAAATCATTTATGTGAACATACTCGCTCCGGGCGCGCTAGCGTGGGCAGGCTTCCCAGATGCAGATTTGAGCTTTCTTAACTTCTTAACTTTTATCGGCGTTATTGCGGCATTGGTTCAGATACTGGAAATGACACTTGACAAGTTCTTCCCAGCTTTATACAACGCTTTAGGGATCTTCTTGCCACTCATCACCGTAAATTGTGCGATATTTGGCGGTGTGGCCTTTGCGGTTCAGCGCGAATATACGCTTAGTGAAAGCGTGGTGTATGGAATAGGTAGCGGCATCGGGTGGGCGATTGCAATTGTATTGTTAGCTGCAGTACGTGAAAAGTTAAAGTATGCCGATATGCCTGATGGTATCCGCGGTTTGGGTTCAGTATTTATGATTGCCGGGCTTATGGCCCTCGGGTTCCAATCATTTACCGGCATTTCACTGTAAAGTGAATTAGGAGCAAAAAGATGGATCAGATAGAAATTTATCTCGGCGTAGGCATGTTCATTGCGATTGTATTAGTACTCGTATTGATAATTACCTTCGCCAAGTCAAAGCTAGTCCCAAGCGGCGACGTTCAAATAATGATAAACAACGACCCAGACAAGGTGTTCAGAGCGTCTCCTGGTGGCAAGCTACTCGGTGCACTAGCAGACTATGGTATCTTCGTATCTTCTGCATGTGGCGGCGGTGGTTCATGTGGCCAGTGTCGTGTTGACATCAAAGAAGGTGGTGGCGAAATTTTACCTACCGAGCTTGACCATATCACTAAGCGCGAAGCTAAAACAGGTTGTCGTTTATCGTGTCAGGTTGCGATTAAGCAAGACATGAAAATTGAGCTGCCAGAAGAAGTGTTCGGTATCAAAAAGTGGGATTGTAAAGTTATTTCGAATAACAACGAAGCCACCTTTATCAAAGAGCTTAAGCTTGAAATCCCTGATGGTGAAAGCGTACCTTTCCGCGCAGGCGGGTACATTCAAATTGAAGCGCCACCTCACCATGTAAAATATAAAGACTTCGACATCCCTGAAGAATACCGTCCAGATTGGGAGCGTTTTGGGTTCTTTAATGTTGAGTCAAAATGCGATGAAGAAACGATTCGTGCTTATTCTATGGCTAACTATCCTGAAGAAGCCGGCATTATTTTGTTGAACGTGCGTATCGCTACCCCGCCGCCAAACAATCTTAGTTTACCTGCAGGAAAAATGTCTTCATTTATATGGTCCCTTAAAGAAGGTGATAAAGTCACGATTTCTGGGCCATTTGGAGAATTCTTTGCGAAAGAAACCGATGCCGAAATGGTATTCGTAGGCGGTGGTGCTGGTATGGCGCCAATGCGTTCACACATTTTCGATCAACTGCGTCGAATCAAAACTGATCGTAAAATCACTTTCTGGTACGGCGCTCGTTCGTTACGTGAAATGTTTTATGTCGAAGATTTTGACATGCTGCAGGCAGAGAATGAGAACTTCAAATGGTATGTGGCACTTTCTGATCCACAGCCAGAAGATAATTGGGAAGGTGATACCGGGTTTATCCACAACGTATTGCTCGAGAATTATTTGAAAGATCATCCAGCACCTGAAGATTGTGAGTTTTATATGTGCGGTCCCCCTATGATGAATGCGGCTGTAATCAACATGCTCAAAGATATGGGTGTTGAAGACGAAAACATTATGTTAGATGATTTTGGTGGCTAATTTATAGAATATATAAAAAGGGGCTTTAAGCCCCTTTTTTGTCTTTAGCAATGTATAGGAATAGCAGGTTAATGGCATCCCAAGTAAGGTTCAACGTTTCAACGCTCTTAGTATTATCGATAGTATTATTGTCTGGCTGCGTCAAGCAGTCAGCAGAAATTAAAGCGTTTAGCGGAAACACTATGGGCACAACTTACAGCATAAAGTTTGTGCAACAAAAAGATGCTGCACAAATTGACCTGTTGCGATTGCAGTCAGATGTTGAACAACGTTTGTTAGAAATTAATCAGTTGATGTCGACTTATATATCAGATTCAGAATTGTCGTTGTTGAATAAGGCTCCTGCAAATCAAGCTTTTTTGCTGAGCGGTGAGACTTTAACCGTTATCCACGAAGCGCTCAGATTGGCAGAACTGAGTGATGGCGCTCTAGATATTACGGTTGGGCCTTTGGTCAATTTATGGGGTTTTGGTCCAGACCAAAAACCGGATGTTATTCCTAGTGCCCAGAAGATTGAAGATACCAGAGCGGTGGTCGGGCTAGACAAGTTTACCATCGACTCCAATGCGGTATTTAAAAGTCATCAGTCGGTTTATATTGACTTATCTACTATCGCTAAAGGTTACGCTGTTGACCAGTTGGCATTAATACTCAGTGAACAGGGTTACTCCAATTATCTTGTGGAAATAGGCGGAGAAATGCGCGCTTCAGGTAAAAAGCTAAATTCCGAAGACTGGTTGTTAGCCATAGAAAAACCGATTACCACAGAGCGCGTGGTACAGCGTATAATTTCAATTGGTGATAACGCGATAGCCACTTCGGGTGATTATCGCAATTATTTTGAGGAAGATGGCGTTCGATTTTCGCATTTGATCGACCCGCAAACCGCTCATCCGATACAGCATAATTTAGTAGCGGTTAGCGTTGTTGCGCCAACATGCATTGAGGCTGATGGGTTGGCTACTGCGCTGATTGTATTGGGCCCAGAGAAAGGCAAAGCCCTAGCGGAGCAAGAGGGTATTGCTGCACTATTTATTACGAAAGAGGGAGCCGAATTCGAAGAATATCGGTCTAGCGCGTTTAATCAGCAAGTAACGGTAGTGCAATAACAAGCTATTAAGAGGTTAATTTGAGCACATTTATTTTAGCATTTGGTTTTTTCTTACTCATGGTTTTGGCCATGGGGGTAGGATATATTTTTCAAAAGAAGACAATATCTGGCTCATGTGGTGGTCTAGGAGCTTTAGGTGTCGAAAAAGCATGTGACTGCCCAGAGCCTTGTGATCGAAAAAAATCGCGCATGGAAAGAGAAGCTGCAAGACAAGAAAAGCTCAAAGAATGGAAAAGCAATCAAATAGTCTAAAGTCTGATGACTTTTGCTTTATGAATTTTGTTCACGCCAGGTGTCTTCGGGTCTAGGCACATGTTCACAGGTTCAGTTATTCTGTATCTCGAGTACCTAACTAAGAGTACCTAACTAAGAGTAGCGAGCATACGTAGTGAACCCTGTGCAGCCAACACATCCGTGAGCGTTTGTGCCTGATTACCTAGGTCGTCACTTTTGCCTTAAAAGGTGGCTGATTTAAAGTAAATTTTAAATCCTCACTTAACATTTGAAGATTATAGGGATACATTGGATCTCAAACTCAATCTTTAAAAGCAAATCTCACAATGAACAAAAGGGCAAATTCGCCCCAGCATGGCCTTTTTATTAACAATGCGTTCTACAACGCGTTGTTCTTCGCTGCTATATTTATTGCCTTGTCATTTTTAGCCACATTTTACTCACTAAAAGAACTCAAACAATATGTGTTAAGTGATTTTGGCGATTCATTAGAAGTCGTATTAGAAACTAGTGAAAATGGTATTGTTCAGTGGGTTAACCGTCAGCAGAGCATGCTTGAACAAATTGCCGCTGGTCCATCAATTAGTCAACTTAATCAAAATATTATTGAACAACAGACTGCATCTGCAAATGGCGCCCCGTCCGAATTGATTTCAAGACTGGTCGATGAATTACGCTTATTACAGCGCATTAAAAATAATCAGGGTATTTTGTTATTTTCTAAAAGTGGGCAGGTTGTTGTGTCTACGGCGAGTGCAGAGATTACTCAAAATATAGATATTGTTGAATATCATCAAAACGTGTTTCAAAAAGCGCTAAGCGCACATTCTATTGTTCCGCCTATTTCCTTTAAGTTAGATAATGGCACGTCGCAAGCATTGCTTTTAATAACGGTGCCAGTGCGCAAAAATGGCGATACGATTGCCGTATTGGCAGGCTTGTACGATGCTGAAGATCAGCTATCAAAGGCAGCGTTTTTAGGACGAATAGGTGAAAGTGGTGAGACTTACTTGTTTGATGAGACGGGCACAATGGCGACTAATTCTCGCTTCAATGAAACCCTCGAAGATATTGGCCTCATCGGTCGAGGGCAGTCGGCTATAAGCAATGTGAAATTGTACGATCCTGGTATTAACCTGATGTATAACTCAAGTGCAGAGCGAGCCACCGATAGATTAACGCTGATGGCTCGATCGGCAATTGCTCGCCAGCACGACACAAATACACAAGGTTACCGCGATTACAGAGGTGTCTTAGTTATTGGCGCCTGGCGTTGGTCTGCAGAATTAAATATGGGTATTACCACTGAAATTGACATTCAAGAAGCATTAGCCAGTTACTATAGTGCTAGGTCAATCGTACTATGGCTTTTGCTTTTAAGTGTTTGTATTGCTATTGGCTTAGGCGCAATCCTGCTAATTATGATCAATACGGCAAAACGTAAATTAGAAAAAGCGGCTAACAGTTTAGAGCATGAGGTTGAAGAGCGGACTCAACAATTGAATCAAACCATGGTCGAACTCGCAAATGAGCAAGCTGTGCTACAAGGCTTATTTGATGCAATTCCAGATCCTATATTTTGCAAAGATGATGAGAAACGCTATATACGTGGCAACCATGCCTTTTTTAAGGTTTTTAATAAGGCTGCATCAGAGGTGATCGGTTTTACCGACGCTGAGATCACTCATAAAAAAGATATCCAATTTTTTGATAAAACCGATGATGAGGTGTTAACAAGCGGTAAGACTATCGTTATAGAGCGAGTGGCCAATCAAGAAACAGGCTCAACTCGCCTATATCAAACCAAAAAGTCTTCCTTACCATTGGCAAACGGAAAAGGTATGGGGATCATCGGCATTTCTCGCGATATTACAGAGCAACGAGAAAATGAAGCCGCGTTAATTCAAACATCAATAGATGCTCAGGCCGCAAATAAAGCGAAAAGCGAGTTTCTTGCCAGAATGTCGCATGAGATCCGCACACCGATGAATGGTGTCCTTGGGATGCTTGATTTAGTTATGAGTACCGCACTTACTGCAGATCAAATGAATAAGCTCAACGTGGCTAAAACTAGTGCAACTAGCCTGCTGACAATTATTAATGACATTCTCGATTTTTCTCGTGTTGAAGCCGGTAAGCTTGAAATCGAAGAAATCGACTTTAACCCTCAAGAACTGTTGGAAGACACTGCAAAAGCACTTGCGTTTAAAGGCGAAGAAAAGGGCATTGAAGTGTTGGTTGATGTTACCAAAGTCGAGCACTCTATGTTAATTGGCGACCCTTTGCGTCTTCGCCAAATTCTAACAAACTTGCTAAACAACGCCATTAAATTTACCGAAAGCGGTCACGTAGTGCTAAAGGCAAAAACAATAGACAAGCCGAATAATCGCGCTTTATTGTCTTGCAGCATTATCGACACTGGGATCGGCATACCAGCAGATAAAATAGACAAGCTGTTTGAATCATTCTCACAAGTTGACTCGTCAACTACACGTATTTATGGGGGGAGCGGTTTAGGCTTAGCAATAAGCAAACGATTGTGTGAGTTGATGGGAGGTACGATAAACGTTGAAAGCGTTCTGCACCAAGGTAGCAGGTTTAGTTTTGATATAGAGCTCACAAAAAGCATGGTAAGGCAGAAAAAACTCCCAGATTTAGACTTAAGCAATTGGCAAGTGTTGATTGTTGATGACAATCAAATAAATTTAGATATATTGACGAGTCAACTGCTGAATATGGGAATGCACTGTGAGGCTGCTATTAGTCCCGAATTAGCGATGCAAATTGTAGCTGAACGAAAAAGACAGTTTGATTTGGTGATCACCGATATGAATATGCCCAAGACCGATGGCTTAACGTTTACCAAAGACCTTCGTCAGTTACCGAATGCTCAACAATGTAAAATCTTGATGCTCAGCTCAATGACATTTAATGCGAGTAGCAAAGAGTTAGCGTCTATGGGCTTGGATGGGTATTTATTAAAACCGGTTTCCACTATTGATTTATTCAATACTATTAAATTGGTTGCGAGCACTGAGTCCTCTGTTCAGTCGCCTGCGGCAATCACTGAGAAAAGTTTATATGCCTTGCCCAGAGAAGCTTCTACTGTAAACCAAAAGTGGCCAGCATATCATCGCGTACTGGTGGTAGAAGACAATGCTGTGAATCGTCTAGTGGCGCAAGGTTTAATGCAAAAATACTCGCTTAGACATGATATCGCACTCGATGGTCAAGACGCGATTGAGCAACTTAAGCAGAGTGATATTGAGCAACCGTTTACGCTTATTCTGATGGACTGCCAAATGCCAGTATTAGACGGTTATGCAGCGACACAAAAAATTCGGTCTGGAGACGCCGGCTGGCGATATAAAGATATTCCTATTATTGCAATGACCGCCAATGCCTTGAAGGGTGATCGAGAAAAGTGCCTTGCGGTTGGGATGAATGACCACATAGCAAAGCCGGTAGACAGCGGCGAGCTTAAACAGGTGCTTCATTCAGGGTTTAATGCAAGTCCAGAACATTTAAGTCAACACACTATGCTGCAGTCGGACGCTAAGATTGAGCCGGTCAATGTGATTCTGCCCGATACTCCACTGCTGACGATGGATTGGACGAAACACCCTCCGAGCTTATCTACTCAAGTGGAGATGTATGTTAAAGGTCTTCAATTATATTGTTCACAACACCGCGGAAAAATTTTTGAATTGCCTCAGAGCCCTGACGATTCCGCTACGCTGCAAAGAGATTTACATACATTAAAAGGAAGTAGCGGCAATTTGGGCTTTATTGCTATGCATGGCTTGTGCACAGAGCTTGAAGCAATCACTCAAAGTGAAGGTTTAACTAGCACTCACATGAATACCTTACGCGAAATGATGCAAAACACACTCTTAGATGCCGAGGCCCTAATTGCTATCAATAAAAAAGCGCCTCAAAAGTCGCTAGATGCCAAACGTTCGTTGACCGAAATATGTGCTGAGGTTAAACGATTTACAATCAACAGTGAACTCGTGCCAACCTCACTCGTAAATGAATTAAAGATGATTGCAGACGATAATGCAAATAGTGGCCATATCAATGAATTAATTGTGGCATTGGAACATTATGACTATGAAAAATTCACGGCTATTTTGGGTCAAAACTAATGACAGATAATTTGCTACATTCACAAACGATTTTAACGGTAGATGATGATCCTACCAATATTAACGCTGTTGCTGGGTTTCTTCAGCCCCTTGGTGCAAAGCTGATGGTGGCTAATTCTGGTGCATCAGCGCTTGCTGCCCTCGAACGAAATATCCCTGATATTATTATCCTAGATATTAATATGCCAGAGCAATCAGGCATTGATGTATGCCGTATTATAAAGAAAGACCATCGATTTAAGCATATCCCAGTGTTATTTCTAACCGCTAGCGGCACTGATATTTCGGAAGCCTTTGATGCCGGGGGTGTCGATTATGTGAAGAAACCTGTTCGTTCAGAAGAGTTAATAGCCCGCTTAAGCACTCATATCCGAATCAGTCAATTAATGCAGTCACTTGATAAAGCTAATCTGCTGCTCGAAGGTGTAAATGAGAGCTTAGAAATAAAGGTGCGTGATCGCACCCTTGAACTGGTGACCGTAAATAAAAATTTAAGACTTGAAATAGATGAGCGCCGGCGTTTACAAGACCAGCTTACCTATCTTTCCAACTATGACTTTGTGACCCGAATGTTCAATCGAAACTCGATGGAACAAGAACTCAAATCAGTTATGGAAAATCAAGATGACAACAACACTAGATGGTTTTTATATTTTATCGATTTAGACCAGTTTAAAATCATCAACGATACCTGCGGGCACATCGCTGGGGATGAACTACTCAGGCAAATAGCCGAACTGATGCGTCATTCTTTAGATTTCACCTGTATCTGCTCGCGGATGGGTGGGGATGAGTTTGCAGTACTGTCACAGACTACAAGCCTTGATGCGGCGATTAAACGCGCGCATGAAATCAAAGACAACATCGAAAACCATAAGTTTGAGTGGAATGACGAAACCTTTAGACACACCATTAGCATGGCAGTGGTCGAGATTGATGAGGGTATCGATTCGGTATCGCATCTCTTAAGTATTGCCGAACGCACGTGTTTTGAGAGTAAACGTAAGGGTGGTGGTGAAATATCTATTTATAACTACTCAAAAGCCTATATCGATAAAACTCAGCAACAAATGAAGGTAATACCGCTTATTCATCAAGCGCTAGATGAAAATCAATTTGTTCTCTATTTCCAACATATTCACACCAATGGAACCCAAGATACTAAAAAAATTGAGATATTATTGCGTCTAAAAGATAAGAGTGGGAAGGTCAAACCGCCCGGTCACTTTATTCCCGTTGCTGAGCGCTTTCATCTGATCACTGAAATTGACAAATGGGTACTAAAAAACACCTTCATGGTGATGAAAGATTTACCTGACGATATTATTGTGTCCATCAATTTATCAGGCGAGTTTATTATTAAAAGCAATGCGGTGATGCTAATCCGCTCACTTATTGAAGAATATAAGGTATCGCCTGAACGCCTATGCTTTGAAATTACCGAGACTTCTGCCATTGCTAAAATAGAGGCTACCCATGATCTAATGTTAGAGCTTAGCAAGATTGGTTGCTTGTTTTCATTAGATGACTTTGGTACCGGTACATCTTCTTATGAATATCTCAAACAGCTTCCGGTAGATTTTGTAAAAATTGACGGCATGTTTGTTCGAGACATTGAAAACGATGAAATTAATCGCAAGATGGTTGAGTCGATAGCGGGTATCGCTAGAGCAAAGCAAATCAAAGTTATTGCTGAGTGTGTTGAAACTGACGCGGCACTTGAGATTATTAGGGGTATGGATGTGGACTATTATCAAGGCTATGTATCACACCGTCCTGAACCTTTGAGTAAGCTTAAGATTAACCTTGATTGAGCCGCATGCGTAAAATTGTTCATGTCGACATGGACGCATTTTATGTCTCGGTGGAGATTCGAGATAATCCTGAGCTTGCTAACTACCCTGTGGCGGTAGGCGGGAAAACTGCGAATAGAGGTGTACTGACCACCTGTAATTATATTGCACGCGAATATGGCGTTCGCAGCGCAATGCCTTCATCAATCGCTTTACGAAAATGTCCTAAGTTAATAATTGTGCCTGGTCGAATGCAGGTCTATCAGGAGGTCAGTCAACATATCCGCGAAATCTTTTCGCGTTATACCTCTTTGATCGAACCCCTTTCACTTGATGAAGCGTTTTTAGATGTAACAGACTGTGAGCTTTTTAAAGGCTCTGCGACCTTAATTGCACAAGATATCAGACAAACAATTGAAAAAGAGCTGAGGCTCACAGCCTCGGCCGGTATCGCCCCAATCAAATTTATTGCTAAAATTGCGTCTGATATGAATAAACCAAACGGTCAATATGTGGTCACTCCAGACCAAGTCGATGCATTTATTGAACAGTTGCCGCTCAATAAAATACCCGGTGTAGGGAAGGTGACGTTTGAGAAGCTACAGCAGTTAGGGCTTCTAAAAGGCGCAGATATAAAAGCTTTACCCGAGAGCGAGCTTGTCGAAAAATTTGGTAAGTTTGGCCGCTCTTTGTGGCAAAAGTGTCAAGGCAATGATCCGCGCATGGTAGAAACCTCGCGCATCAGAAAATCGGTAGGCGTAGAGCGTACGTTTAATGTCAATCAAGTGCAGGAGTCTGAATTAGCTGAGTATCTGACCGATAAATTGATTCCGGAAGTTATGCTCAGAGCACATAAATACATTCAGAGCAGAGGAATTGACAAAATAGGTGTGAAGGTAAAGTTTCATGATTTTCAGCAAACTACAAAAGAAGTAAAGCACGATAAAATAGACGCTGAGGTCCTGTTATCATTATTACACGATGCTTTGCTGCGCGGTGAGGGCAAAGAGGTCAGATTATTGGGCGTGCAAGTTGGTTTAAAAGATCCTAAAGAAGACGAAGCCCAGCTCGAGTTTGATTGGAAATAGCGATTTGTCTCTATGTAGCGCATCCGCATTAACAGTCGAGTTTTCTAAGATGTCAATTTAAGTACTGTGTACTACTATAAGGTGGACGCGACATTAACATGCGCGATAAGTAGCGCTCAATAAAGGGGATTAGTATGGCTTTTCCAACACTAAGGGTCTGCACAGACCTCAGTTCTTCATCTGGCGACCGTGACTTAACCGTCGTGGTAAGCCCTTCTCTGCAAGTATCTGTGTTTCCACAATTGTCTGAAGCATTGTTAGAATCTCAGCAATATGATCCAAGAGTAGGCACTAAAGCCTCTGTAGTCTCTTCTAAGTCCGTTCCAAGCGGCAGATGTTTGCATGTTCCAGTTGGTCAGCTTGATCGCGATTACGACGATGTCAGGCGCTTTTTTGATATTGGCAAAGTGATTGCGCAGCATTTACTTGAGCTTGATGCTATGCATCCACTGATAGTGTTAGATATACAAAATTGGCCTAAACATAAGAAAGCTGAATATACGCATGCGTTAGAGAATATTTATTTGGGTGTTTGCCAACAATTATGGCAGCCACTTGAAGCTCGCGAAGCGTTGATTGAAGACGAGATTGAACCGGTACAGAGTATCGCATTGTGGGGCTTAGATGCCCAAGCGACAAAGATGCTTAGCGCGATTGAGAGCGGTAAGCGATTAGCTCGAGATTTATGCGGTACAGAGCCAGAGCGCATGGCGCCAATCGGATTTGCTGATTATTGCAATAAGGCATTCAAAGGCACCCCCGTTTCCATAGATGTTGTAGATGATCCGCAATTTTTATTGAAAGAGTATCCGTGCATGCATGCCGTGGCGCGAGCATCCCTTGATGTTGAAAGACATCATCCACGTCTGATTCACCTGACATATCAAGGAGCCGGGCCTATTCAACAAACGCTATATTTAGCCGGTAAAGGGATTACTTTTGATACCGGCGGCGCTGATCTAAAAGTGAACGGACATATGGCCGGAATGAGCAGAGATAAAGGCGGAGCGGCGGCAGTAGCAGGCATTATGCGGGTACTAGCATTGTTGAAACCTGCAGGGATTAGAGTGGTTGCTAGTATTGCCGCGGTTCGTAACAGTATCGGAGCAGATGCTTATGTACCTGACGAAATTATTACTTCTCATGCTGGTGTTCGCGTAAGAATAGGAAATACTGATGCCGAAGGGCGAATGGTGCTTACTGATATACTCTCGCATATGCGAGAACAAGCCCAGCTCGATGAAAATCCACAGGTGTTTTCGTTCGCTACGCTAACAGGGCATGCCGCTATTGCGTTTGGTCCATATTCGGCTCTCGTCGAGAATCAGGCTGCGATTGATCAAAATGTGAGCAGCAATTTAATCGCCGCTGGTCACCTATGGTCGGATCCTTGTGAGCAGTCAAAGCTACGCAGAGAAGACTACAATTTTATTCAACCGCGAACAAAAGCCGACGACGTCCTATCTTCGAACAATGCACCCTCAGTGGGAACTGTAAGGGGCCATCAATTTCCTATGGCTTATTTGAGCATTGCTTCAGGCCTAGACAAACACGGAGCGCAACACGATAAACCTATTGCCTATACCCATGTTGATATTGCCGGTTCGGCAGTTGAAAACTTAGATTGGCAGCATGGCAAACCAACGGCTGCCGCGGTGGCGGCCTTTGCGGCCAGCTATATATTGCCAAGAGTGAAGTAACTTGACCAAAGCTGTGGGTGATTATTTTGTGCCAAGGCTGTTTTTATTGTACGTGGTGTTCTATGGTTATTAGCAGGTGATATCGCATAAGTATTAAATATTTATTGGCTCGTGGTCAGTGCAGTAGATGTTTGAGATGATAGTTAAAGGATAAATAATCAACATGCAGTTCAAAAAAGGCAAATATCAGCATTATAAAGGGCCCTACTATGAGGTGTTTGATGTCGTGTTTCACAGTGAAACTGAAGAGAAACTGGTGCTTTACAAGCCTCTTTACGATAATAACGACGGTGAACAGCACATGTGGGTTAGGCCCTATGATATGTTTTTTGAAGAAATTGAATATTTGAGCAAAAAAGTCATGCGATTTGCCTATGTAGGCGATTAAACAATGTTAGCTACAATAAGAAAAAGCAACTTACCTTAGGAATAATCATGAAGAAATTAGTATTGAGTAGCATGTTAGCTGCTCTGGCCTTTTCTAGCGCCGCCCAAAATCAATTTGACGATGTTGAAATTAGCACCACTCATGTTGGCGGCTCAGTACATATGTTAGTGGGTGCTGGTGGCAATATCGGCGTTTCTGCTGGAGATGATGGTGTGCTCATGATCGATGATCAATATGCACCATTGGCACAAAAAATCACCACGGCGATTACGGCCCTGAGCGATGCGCCCAAACGCTTTGTGATCAATACGCATTATCATGGCGACCACACTGGTTCAAACGCATTTTTTGCCGAAAACAAAGGGGTGACAATTTTTGCCCATGAAAATGTCAGAATACGCCTTGCGTCTGGTGACGATGTGAATCCTGCAATGCTGCCTGTTGTCACTTATCAAGACGGCGTTAAGTTTCATTTGAACAATGAAACTATCCACGTATTTCACCTAGCTGGCGGTCATACCGATGGCGACAGTGCGGTGTGGTTTGAGCAACCCGATGTCCTGCATACAGGCGACCTGTTTTTTAACAACATGTTTCCATATATTGACTTGGGCGCGGGCGGCAGCGTGAATGGCTATATTCAATCGGTTGAGACCCTGCTTGGCAAAATAGATGATGATACAAAGGTCATCCCTGGACACGGCGTGCTAGCAAATAAAGCAGATCTACAGCGCTTTGTTGATATGATCAAAGAAACCAATGCTTTTGTGCAATCTCAAAAAGCAGCAGGCTTGAGCGAGCAAGCGGTGTTAGATGCTGGCTTGCCTGAGAAATGGGATAGTTGGGCATGGCGCTTTATCACAGAGGAAAGATGGATAAAAACGCTGTACCAGTAAACTCGAAAACCCAAGGCTCTATGCGTTTAGAACCGAGTAAGGCGCATCATTATGTGCCTTTACTTTCATGGGTAAGACAAGCTGAAAACTTTGTGCATTGGGCGGGACCATCATTAAAGCCTGCCTCAAACCCCGCTGAGCTTGAGATATCGCTACACACCAACAACTATGAGTCATTTTCCCTCGTTAAGAATGTGCATCAGCAAGAGGAATTACTTGGCTTTGGGCAAATTCAAATTTGGTCAAAACGAGCTCATCTTGGGCGCTTAATAATTGCGCCGCAACATCGTAGAAAAGGCTTATCTTATATTTTGATTAATCGTTTGATGGAGCTGGCTTCACAGCAGCATGCGATTCAGTCAGTCTCTTTATTTGTTTACGATGAGAATGTAGGCGCGAAAACTAGCTATGAAAATCTAGGCTTTGTTCCTGCGCCGTATCCAAAGGGCATTGCTTATGTTCCTGACTGTACGTTTATGACATTAGATTACTAGTCATCTAATGTCATTCATAAAGTAAGGCGACGGCGCATCTACTGGCAGGGACTGCTAAAGTGCCGATAGCTTTGCATAATCCACTGCCCAATTGACGTAAAGCTCAGTGCCTGTTTTAAGCGCTTGTTCATCAGCATAGAAGAACGGTGAGTGATTGCTTGGCGCTGTCACAGGATCTTGCCCCTCAGGTGTGATCCCCAAAAATACAAACAGTCCGGGTACTTCTAATGCAAAGAAAGAAAAGTCCTCAGCGCCGGTAACCAGTGCATTGACGTGTACCTTGTCGTCTCCGGCCACACGTTTAATCGTTGGCAGCATTTTTTGGGTAAGTGCAATATCGTTAACGGTGACCGGATAGCCTTCGTCAATATGTACATGAGCCTGCGCCCCAGTTGCTTTAGCGGTCATTTCAGCAGTGGTTTTTAGCTTTTCAAATATTTGCGCGCGATTGTCCATGTCGAAATTACGGATGGTGCCTTCTAAATAGACTTCATCTGGAATGATGTTGTTGCGCACGCCGCCTTCGACAATCCCAAAGCTCACTACAGCGGGGGCTTTTGTAATATCAATTTGGCGACTCACAATGGTTTGCGTATTGCTTATAATTTGGCCCGCTGCAACAATCGGATCGACGCCTCCCCAAGGTCGTGAACCATGGGTTTGGGTGCCTTTTACCGTAATAGAGAATTGATCAGAAGATGCCATAAGTGGGCCTTCTCTGTAGCCGATGTGACCCACAGTGCCAGCAGACCAAACATGTATACCAAATACAGCTTCAGGCTGATGCTGGGTAAACAGGCCTTCTTTTAGCATGAGTTCAGCGCCGCCTTCTTCATCTCCGGGCGCGCCTTCTTCAGCGGGCTGAAAGATAAACACAATGGTGCCCTCGATGTCTGCTTTCATAGCGCTGAGCTTTTCAGCCGCTCCCATTAACATAGCCATGTGTAAATCGTGACCACAGGCATGCATGACCCCAACTTCTTTACCTCTATATTCAGAGACAGCTGTGGATTTAAACGGAACATCGGTTTGTTCGACCACAGGAAGTGCATCCATATCTGCGCGCAGGGCGACCGTTGGGCCGGGTTTTGCACCTCGCAATACGCCCACGACACCGGTATAAGCAATACCGGTTTGCACTTCTAAACCGAGTTCTTCTAAATGTGCGGCAATCACCTTAGCGGTGCGAAACTCACGATTACTCAATTCAGGATGTTGGTGCAGATCGCGACGCCACTCAATCACTTTTTGTTCTAATTCATGGGAAATAGTGACTGCTTGCTCAGTATCAGCGTGCGTAAACGAACTGCTTAGTAAAAGACTAGTGCTTAATATGCCAAAGGCGATAGCCGATAGTTTCATAAATATTCCCATAGCTTGTTAGATAGATATGGCCGTAGTATGCAGGCGAACCTTGTAAGGAACAAGACTCAATTTACATCTGTATGCACACTTGGCAAGATAATGGTAAAACTTCTGATGTCAGGGTATGGTAATGAAATACCGTTCAGTTTACTCTGCCCTCAAATGTTTATTTGGACATGTATATGATTTTTGAAGGACTAAGCGGTTTCCCAATTACCCCTTTAAAAAAGGGAAGAGTGGATGTCACGACATTACAAAAAATTCGCGATCATATTGATACAGCCGGATTAGATTCAATTGGCGTCTTGGGCAGCACCGGTAGCTTTGCTTATCTCAGTGAGTCTGAACGAACGCTCGTAATGGAATGCTGGAGCGAACTGTCTACACCTTGGATCGCCGGTATTAGCGCAACAACCACGCGCGAAGCCATCCGAAGTGCGAAAGCCGCTCATCAATATGGTGCTCAGGGTGTAATCGCTAATGCGTTTTCTTATGTACCCCTAAGTGCAAACGAGTTAACAGCCTACTTTTTAGAGGTTGCTGACAATAGCCCTCTGCCCTTGTGCGTATACGATAATCCGATGACCACTGGTCAAACCCTCAGCTATGAGCTATTGAAATCCCTTTCTGAGCATCCAAATGTGATGGGGGCAAAGGTATTTGCTCAGCTAAATAATGAAGAGCAACATGCCAAGCTTAGCGCATTAAATTGGCAAGCTGGTTATGCGGTAGATAAACTATGCTGTGAAGCAATGATCAATGGGGCCAGTGCATGGTATTCAACATTAGCTGGCACGGTGCCAGAGTTGTTAGTGCCTGTAATGACAGCGATTAAGCAGGGGGATGATAATCAAGCACGAAAACTGAACAAAATGCTGCAGCCCCTATATGAAATGATGGGGCAATATTCAGGCTACCGAGTCGTGCATGCGCTAGCGAATCTTCGTGGCTGGGCATGTGACTTGCCGTCGCCACTTTTGTTACCAGACATTCCCGAGTTAATGCAGTTTGTGCCTAAATAATCAATTAGCTTGCTTGTTCATAAACGCAATTCAAAGGCTTCAGCGCTAGATAGCTATTTTGGCCGATAGACGCTGGCAGCAGGTTCAAATGCTTTGGGCACAAGTTTTTTGAGTGTATCTTTGTAATGCACTGCCAACTTTTTGAAACCCGCAGAGCTTGGGTGAATTTCGTTTGCCCACTCGCTTTTTGTGAGGGTCTCCACTCGCAAATCAATATAGTGAAAGTTTTCATATTGTTCACTGAGCGACAGCAGCATACGATTAAATAGATCCATGATGTAGTTGATAACATCGGCTTGTTGTTCAGGGGGAACACCTTTTTTATCTAGTGTTGGCTTTACCCATGGACCGGTCAATTTGAAGCCTAAAATCTCAAAGCCTTCGTCACTTGGAATGATCCCCGTATAGCCGTGCACCACAATTGGACATGCACGTTGATGCTCTGCAACTAATTCAATTAACGCAATGTATTTATTTTTGAGCTCTTGTACACGGGCTTCGGTAGCGGCTTTAATCACGCGATTATGCGGGCCTACACCAGAGCTATCGTCGCTAATATAGTTTTCAAGGTTTTTGGCTACGACGTCGTTGCCTCCACCCGAGTAAAGCATCAATTCAAATTGGTTTTCTTTTAATGCTTTAGTAATTAACTTCTTTTGTCGACCGTCCATCATATCGTCAACCAGTTCATCACCTGCTTTTTCAAAATGTCGAATGTTGAATGAGCCAAGCTCCGCAATTTGATCGTTTAGGTCTTTACCAAAGGGATAACCAAACCAGGAGTCACCCTCGCTGAGCACTGAAGGTGCGTTTGGAAAATCTCGAAGGTCTTCTAAAAATCGGATTGAATAGAGTGATGAGCGATAACGAAGATTGCGGCCGCGACGTCTGCTTCTAGTGTTTCTCATAGCAATTTCCTTCTGGCAATTAGGCTTTTACCATAACAGCTTATAGTCCGCTGTCAATTTGTACAGACCAGTGCATCGATGCTAAAGATGAATTGATTGTCCTGCCAGCAATAAGCCAATAGGGCGTGGCTAGTTTCGATATGCCCTAGTGTGTATAATTTTAACTCGGTCACTTAAATAATATATCAAGGCTCATTGTAGGGAATTATGGAAAACGACAAGGACGTATTGGCTCGAGTAAACGCTAAACTAGAACAACAAAATGCCTTAAAGGGTGCATTAGCCTTATCGATTTGGTCCATTCCGATGTTGATCGCTTGGTACTATTTATTTCATAACTATGGCCAAACTGCGCCGATGTTATTGTTAGTAAGCGGCATCTTTGTCGGACTAGCACTTCGCTTTCACGGCAAGGGCTATGTTCGACTGTTTGCTTATGTTGCGGTTATTGCACACTTTTTGATCGTTGCTTCAGCTTACATATTAGGTCTTATTCTTGCCCCAGGTGAGCAGGCGTGGGCGGTGCTGCTGGTAGGCTTGTACGTCGCGGGTGCATGGATGTCAGCTTATTTAGGCAGGATTCAAATTCCATTTGAAGAAGACCGTGCATTTTTTCAACTTACTGAAATGCTTGTTCATGGGAGCAGCACGCAACTGCGAAATCGCTGGTTTGTTTCGCTTCCCGTTTTGTTTATCTGTATGAGCGTGTTGCTTTGGATAACATTGGCTAACTTATATACTTTTGAACAAATGCGCAGTCATTATGAACGAGCTGAAGCGTCTGAGGTCGCCAGTAGTGACTTTAACGATAAAGCGATAGATGTCTCAAAATTAAATTTAGATACCTTATCAACCGAAGACGCGCTGCTAAATGTATATGCGTATCACAAAGGATTGCTCTACAACTCACGTGGATACATGGTGAGCTACTATCCCCGCTCAGAATATAAAGCTATGACAATCTTAAAGTATCTTGTTGAGTATCGTAACGATGCCAGAGCTAAATTTATTTTGGGAATACTAAGCTATTCTTCAGATGGTTTGCAGCTAATACAGGCTGCGTCAAATGAGGGAGACAAGTTTGCAAGAGTCCATATGGCCGGACAATTTGGATGTTCACAACCCGATATTGCCGAAGATTTGCTATCACGCCTATATAAGACCGCAGAAGATAGTGTTCTGCTAAGTGAGATTGATGAACTTCGTGATGAAGGATTTGAATATGTTTGCCGCAGCGAGTATCAACCGCCTTTTTTAGTGCGATATGTGACTTCATTTTAGCTAAGGTTTACAAGTCTAGAGCGCGGCACTTTTGCGAGTATTTATCGCCGCTGATAGTGCAAATTTTTGTAAATGGCGAGATAAGGTACAAATCAACAGACTCAAGTCATTTTTTTAAATATCTGAGGTGTTTGCTCTCGGCGGCCCCATAATTACATCCATCCGTGATTATGAAATGCTCGAAAAAATTGACGTTGTACCATCGCCTTGATTAAAACACTCTTTTGCCATTCACCCAAGTTTGCAGTACTTGCGTGTCGCGTATTTGCGAAGCTTCAATGGTAAAAATGTCGCGATCAACGACAATAAAGTCGGCCTTTTTACCCACTTCCAAACTGCCAATCATATCCTCTTGAAAACCCGAATAAGCGGCGTCTAAGGTAAAGCCTTTAAATGCTTGCTCTCGAGTCACTGACTCTTCGCTTATCCAACCACTTTCAGGCTGTTGATTAGCGTCTTGGCGAGTAATGGCTGCGTGCAAACCATGAAAAGGGTTGGCTAACTCAACTGGAAAATCACTGCCAAAGGCAATAGGCGAGCCTTGCTTTAAAAATGTTTGCCATGCATAGGCACCTTTTAAGCGAGCTTTGCCGATGCGGTCTTCAGCCATATTCATATCGCTGGTGGCATGAGTAGGCTGCATTGAAGGAATGATGGCATATTCTTTGAACAGAGGAATGTCTTCAGGGGCAACAATTTGTGCATGTTCGACGCGATGGCGCTGAGTATTTTGGGGGAAATTTTTAAATGTTTTGGCAAATTGCTGTAACGCTAAGCGATTCGCTCTATCACCAATGGCATGAAAATTAAGCTGAAAATTAGCGCCGATAATCGTGTTGAATAACATCGGTAGGCTTTCTTCTGGCGTAACTAATAGGCCGCTGTTATGCGGGTCGTCTGAATAGGGAGCAAGCAGTGCTGCACCTCGGCTTCCTAAGGCGCCATCACCATAAGCTTTTACGCTTCTGATAGACAAAAAGCCCTGCTCGTCAGCATAATGTCCCTGTTTGAGCATGCCTTCAATGTTTGGATCGGTGGCCGACAACATGGCGTATATTCTAAATTTTAGTGCGTTGTTATTAGCTTGTTCTACAAATAAGTTTTTGACTTGTTCGCTGATGCCAGCATCATGCGCACTGGTTATGCCCAGTGATAGTAAATGCGCACTAGCAAGGTTTAGACGATCCGCTAGGTCTTCATTTGTCGTTTCTGGAATCATTTTTCCCACTAAATAACTAGCGTTGTCGATTAGAAGGCCGGTGGGTTGGCCATTTGCATCTTTTACAATCTCACCGCCAGAGGGAGAAGGGGTGTTAGCGTTTATGCCGGCTATTTCCAATGCCTTACTGTTGACCCAATCAGCATGACCGTCTACGCGACTCAACATTACTGGGGTGTTAGGAAATTCCTTATCTAAACTGGCTTTACTTGGAAATTGTTTATTCGTCCAAAGTACTTGGTTCCAGCCACGGCCAATGATCCAGCCATTTCCTTTAGTGGTCTTTGCACTGACATAGGCTTTAATGCGTTCGACTGCTTCTTGTTCGCTGCTTGTGCCGCGCAGGTCGACCTGAATTAGGTTGTCGCCTAGCCCTAATATATGACCATGGGCATCAATAATGCCCGGCAACATGACAGCTTGCTGCATATCGGTTGCTGTTAAAGGTTCAGGCTTGCTAAGTTCGTTGCCGATTGCCTTGATTGTATCGTCGACCACATGCAATTGTGAGAACTGCACCAGCTCCCCTTCAGCATTTAATGTATAGCCGTTCACGTTGGTGAAAAAGTGCTCGTTTGCTATAACAGTAAACGAAACCAGCATCGCTAAAATCGATGCCAAACACATTTTCTGTGCGATTGTTTTTATTATTATGTTCATTTTTGCTCCTTGTTTTGACTGGTGCTATATGTGCTTTGCTAAATGCAGGCTGGGTATGTTTGAAAGTCTATCTTGATGCCATATTTTTTGCATGCTCAATTGGCTGATATTACCACCTGATGCCAGAACCATGACTCGTTTTTTGGTTGTTTGTGTTGATAGCCAATTGACAACTGCCTGCATAGTCATGGCGCAGGTGGGCTCGATATGCAGTTTTAACAAATGGTGAAGCCACTGCGTCCAGTAGATGATATCGAGCTCATCCACCTCATAAAAGGCGTCAATCGTTTTTAGCACCTCAAAGGTGTGCTCACCAATACTTGGCGTGGCGGCACCGTCGGCCAATGTAATAGGAGCGTGCTCCAGAGTGACTATTCTGCCCTCTCTGAGTGAGCGCGCCGCGTCATTCGCTGCTAAAGGTTCTGCGCCAACAACTTGAATGTGTTTGTTGATTGCTTTTGCGGCAATAATTGTACCGCTTAATAAACCACCACCACCGCATGGCGCTGCGATCATATCGATGTCTTCGGTTTGCTTGAGCGCTTCAAAACTGGCGGTACCTTGTCCAGCAATGATATAGGGATGATTAAACGGAGGGATCCACACGGTATCAGGCTGTTGGCCAGCAATAGCCACTTCTGCGTCTGCTTCTAGGCGCGTATCAAAGCGTTTTAGAGTAGCTCCATAGCTTTCAGTCGCAGCGGCTTTTATAGCAGATATGTTTTGAGCGCTGTAAATAGTGACCGGAATATTAAACAAGGCACCTGCATAAGCAACCGCTTGAGCGTGATTACCAGATGAATTGGCGACGATATGTTTAGGTAAGATGTCTTGTTTTTTTAACTGGGCTAAAAAATGCGTGGCGCCTCTGAGCTTAAATGCACCGGTTGTTTGTAAACACTCGGCTTTAAAGAATATTTCGTGGCCGAGCCATTTATTTAGCAGCGATGATTGTACAATCGGGGTGCGCTTAATATAAGGAGCTATTAACTCCTGCGCTTTTTTAATGTCAGTAAACGTTACCATAAATTTTTGTACCTTTAGCATCAAACTAATAGACAGGCCCTATGAACCTCAAAGTGTACATGAGCATTTTGATCGGGCTATCTACTCAATTAGCTTGGAAAATTGTCAATGACTTGAACTGGAGTATGGGACAAATATATATATTTGTCAGATATTTTAAGTGCTTTTAGTGAACGCTTAAGATTACAAAAAAATAAGCTAAATACTGCGAATGTTCTGTGCATAGTGGATGGATTGTTGCTATGTTTGCTTTTGAATGAGACTAACATATTTGAACTGTTGATGACCAAGAAATATACCGCTACTGTGCTAGGTGCTACCGGATTAGTTGGCAGGGCACTCGTTAACCAACTTTGCCAAGACGATCGCTATGAAAAAATCACTTGCTTAGTCAGAGCGCCGCTCACACAAGCACATTATTTTGATCCAATGAAAAAAATGGAGCCTTTGGTGATCGACTTTGATTATTTACAAGACTACCAAGGTTACTTCACGGTTGACCACGTTTATTGTTGCTTAGGTACCACGCTTAAGCAGGCCGGTAGTAAAAAAGCTTTTCGTCGTGTTGATTTTGAATTTGTGCATGTAGCAGCGCAATTGGCAAGGGCCCAGCGCGCTGGCAGTTTTGTTTGGATTTCGTCAATTAATGCCAATGCTAAAAGCAACAGTTTTTATTTGCGGGTCAAGGGCGAATTAGAAAACGCCATTTTAACGATGCCACAGCTCAAGAACGCTGCCGCAGTAAGACCACCGCTGCTTGATGGGCAGCGAGCCGATTATCGTGTAGGGGAATCTTTTGCACTTAGAGCACTTTCCTTACTTGGACCGCTGATGCTTGGACCACTTGCTAAATATCGGCCGGTTAGGCCCCAACAAGTTGCTCTGCAAATGATAAAACTTCAGGTATTTTAAACAAATTACGTTTTTGGCTAAAGTAATCAGGGGTTTTGGTGGATATATACTAAGGTAATAAAAAATCGTCCATGAGGAGTCATATTGATGAGCAGCGCAATTCCAGTTTCTACCAAAACATTGTTTGACCGCATAAGAGTGGAAAAATTTTGGTGGGATGGTGTGCAGGTCAATATTCCTTTTCACTGTGTATATGCTGTGATTCCTAATCCAGTAGCCGACCATCATGCTCAGATTAACGGGTTAAGTGTGCCTATTTTGAATTTAGGCAACTATCAAATCCCGATCTGGGACCCGATGCACAAAGAGCTTACCAGCATGCCAAAGTTTGCCGTGGTGCTGACACATCAAGATGATGATAAATTCGGACTCTATGCGTATCCAGCAGATTGCATGGATGAGCCTTACACTATTTCATACGATGAATGGTTTGCGCGACAAAAAACAAGCTAAACTAACTGTAAGCCATTTGACTTAATATCAATAAAATACACTGCTATTCCCTTTCTAATTAGCCTTTTTTCGTGTTTACACTGGTAATCTGAAGTTAAAAACGCATAATACGCGTCCCTTTTTAACGCCATCAGCGAGGCTTCTTTGGAAAATCAGCTTATCATTGCTGAAATCTTTGGCGCGATTGCCGTCGTTTTTAATTTTATCGGCTATCGTCAGCAAGATATCAATCGCTACCGCTTAATCTCTGCAATAGCTTTGGCTGCCGTGAGCACCCATTTCTTTATGCTGGGCGCATTGGCCGCTGGCATTGGCACGGCTTTAGCCTGTGTGCGAAATTTGATTGCCATGTATTACCGTGGCAACGCCATACTGGCTATGTTTGTTGTACTGAACATTGCATTTTTTACGTATGAGTGGGGGGTATTAGACAGTCCTTGGATTATTATCATTGCATATTCGTCCTCAATGATATTTACCGTAGGATCTATTGTGTTCAATGATGCGGCACAGGTGCGTCGATGGTTTATATTTGCTGAAGCTTTAGGTTTAGTTTATGCGGTCATGGTCGGCAGCATATTTGGCACAATTTTTAATATTACTAATTTGTGCAGTATTTTTTATATTTTGTTTAGAGATAGAAAGCAAAAAAAAGCGACCACAAGCGATAAACATCAAGATTAATCACTAAGGGTAATAAATCTTTAAACGGTATCAATAAAAAAGCCAGCTAAATGCTGACTTTTTATATGTTTAATTGTTGTGTCAGTCTTTTTTGACTAATACCGAAACATTCACAATGCCGGCTAGTTTCACTTGGTCCATTACTTCAACCACAATTCCGTGCTCAGTATTTTCATGTGCCTGAATCGCCGCTGTTTCAGTCGCGTTCTCAGCAAGGTATGTTTGGGTGTTTGCAACTACTCTGCGTATATCAACAATACGACCAGCCATCATGATCTGACCGGTATCATCTATGCGAATAGATAGCGCTTTACTGGGCTGATTCGTTGGCGGCTGATTATCTTTAGGACGGTTAGCCGATAAACCTTTCTCAGATGAAAAGGTAGTCGTTACAATAAAAAATATCAGCATGATAAACACGATATCAAGCATGGGGGTCATGTCGATCTGGGCGTCATCATCTGCCGAGGTATGCTTTTTTCTTTTCATTTTATGACAGCTCTCTTTAAATTTCTTATCGCTATAGTATATCTATTCAAATAAAAATGAATAGGGGCTAAGGTAAATTTCATTAACATTTTTATAAAAATACTTGGTAACTGCCAGAAAAGCTAGCGTTACATGTATCTAAATTTTAGTTTTATAAGCCTTCTTGCACAATTTGTTGTACCCATTGCTCAATTCTATCGTCGCTTAAATCAAACTGATTCTCATCATCTAGACTCAGTCCAACAAAGTATTCGCCGTCTTCCGTCACGCCTTTTGACGCGTTATATTCATATCCGGTAGTTGGCCAATAACCAACTATGTCACAGCCTAATATAATGATTTCGTCGTGCAGCATGCCTAAGGCATCTTGAAACCAATCCGCATAGCCGAGCTGATCGCCCAGCCCAAACAATGCAATGGTTTTACCGGCAAGATGAAGGGCTGAAATATCGTCCCATGTTGACTCCCAGTCTTCTTGCAGCTCACCAAAGTCCCAGGTAGAAATTCCGTAAATAATAAAATCATATTCGGCAGATTTATCAAGGGGAGTATCTTTAATGTCAAACAAATCGATAGTCTGTCCGGTTATACGCTGCATTGCTGCTTGGATCTTTTCGCCAGCCATCTCGGTGTAGCAAGTCGTTGAACCATAAAAAATCCCAATGCGTTTTGTGTCTATCATAAGCTCTTTCATTCAATCTTTAAGTTAGGGTCTGGTGGGTTTGAACACCACTTGTCTGCCGTCAGCACAAATTACCTTACAGGCAGTTTCTTTGCCGTTTTCATCCAACTGCAGCAGGCCAAAACTACAAGCGTTCACGACATCTCTTTCACTTCCTTCAGGATGGCGTTGTTTAACTGACATATTGCGGCGTTTAGTCAGCCAATTCAGAGGCGAACGGTGACCATATAGCCAACGGTTAAACCTTTCGAACCACGTGAGCAGTTTGTCTGGAAACTGATTGTGCATTCCCGAGCAGGTAAACTGCAATATTTTAGGACTATTACCTTTGAACCTGAGCGTAACGTCATAAACAAAAGAGTAGTGTACGTCCCCCGACAAGATTATAAAGTTAGGGGGTGTTTTTAGATGCCTGAATATATTTAGCATCACATTGGCAGTTCCTCGGTGGGCCATCCAGTTTTCTGCATCGACAATTAAGGCTCCACCAAAACTCGTGAAGATCCGCTGGATAGTTTCGATGAATTTTACCCCATACACAGGTGCAGCAGACACCATGATCACAGAATCTTTGCCAATGATATTCTGCTGCAGTTCGCATAAGGCTTCCCAATCCATTAGTCCAGATGGTTTATTTTTATTCGACTCACTTCGCCAGCGTTGGGTGCGCGTATCGAGAACTTGCACTGGTGGTGATGTATCAAGTCGATAATGCCAATGGCTGAAAGCAAACAGCTCTTCGATGAATTTGTCATGAACAAAGGTATCGTTTTGTAATGTTTGTTTAAGGCTGTCGAGCAACGGTCGAACATAAGCAATTGGATTGCCGATACCTTGGCATAACAAATAGGCAGTTAGGGCATTGCCAATGATGCGTTTAGAAAATGCATTCCCATAGACTTGCTCTTCCCAGCCGCGTGTTAAGTTCCAATCATCGGTAACATCATGGTCGTCAAAAATCATATAAGTTGGAATGCGAGAAAATACCCGTTCTACTTTGCCAAGCCCTGATGCAAATTGAAGGGTTTTTTCTTTTTCAGATTCATATTGATCAACATACTCAGAGGGAAGGTTGTTTTTTTCTAGGCTCAGATAGGGCCATAGACGGCCAGACCACGACAACAAGTAAAGGGCGAGCATCTCATTTAAAGCAATTAAATGATTTTGAGCATTCGCTGATGTGAATACCGGTTTACGCTTCCCTTTGAAAAACGCTTTGGTGAGGTCTTCGTTAGCGTCAACCTCCGGAAATAGCTTTTCCCGTTGGTAGTATGAGTATTCGTGCTCGAACAACTCTGAAGAGTTTGCGACGACACTGCTTTCGAAAGACTCGCTATTTAAACCCAGTAAGTCTACTACTTGATGAATGGCGTGCAACATTGGCCCGGCAACATCGTCGATATAAACTTGGTCACCTGTGAGTAACAGCAAATCAGGGCATTGCATGCTTGCTTCATTATTTTCGCTCACGCTTTGTAAGATATAATTATCAAGCTCGGGTAGCGCGTCAGCGCCTGCAAAATGCGCTTTGCGACAGCTTCCATGTGCAACGTTAGTTAGCGTTGTCGCAAAATAGAATGGTATATATGCGTCGTTATCGTTAAATAGTTGCGGCAATAGTTGTTTTAGCGTGTTTGATGAGCTTTGATCGGATTCTAATTCGCAGTCGTATTCGAAGTCTAAAGTATATGCATAGCGCTTATTGCCTGCTATTTTATCTTTGGGAATGACTCTTAAAAGATGAATATAACAGTGCTTCCCCACACAAAATTGTATATGCTCTGTTTTGTCGGTATTAATCGCTATAAGTTGCTGTTCTTGGTCAATTAATGTTGCCGTAATAGCCATAGCGCGAGAGCTTACCAGCCACAATGTGACCACGGTGCTGTCTACGTGTCGCAGCATTGGGCCGGCGATAATCGCTGGAAGCTGTTTTTTCGACATTTTTATCATTACACTATTAAAATCATCGTTATCATGCACAGTAGCATATCACGGAAAAAAAGAGATAAAAGTCAGGTGCTTAATTCATTGTATAAAAATAGGTTTACGTTCATGCAAGGAAGTATGTCAAATACATCGTTAAGACAATCGTTTTTCAGCGAATATGTTAAAAGTAAATTGGCGATTCTAGCGATTTTACTACTTAACAGTTTTCATCCTCTCAGCCACGCAAATCTTCAAACGTCCAGCGAATCGGCTTTACTGTCAATTCAGCCAAGCTTGTCGTTATATGGCCAATGGATAACTGAAGCTGATGGCAGCACCATGTTAGATCCGCAAACCTCAGGTCTAATTGCCAATGAACTGGGTTGGTGGACAATTTCTGATGCCAGTGCCGATGCCAGTCAGATTCAAAGATTGCATCTAATGGACAAGCGCAGCGCGCAGTTGATCCAAAAGTTCGGGCCCATGCAACTGTCGTCAGCGGTTTTACAAACTTGTTTCGCGAGCTATTTATCAAACAAGCCCGATTACGAAGCAATGGTCTTTCATCCCTTGAAAAGTGACGCTTGGATTTTGGTAACAGAAGACGCCACACGTGGTGAGCCATTAACAGATCAATGCAAAAGCATATTCGCAAATTCTGGTTCAACCGAATATCCAACGCTCTTAGTAGAAGTTATGTTAGATGGTCAATCGCTCATAGTAACGGGAGTCAGGGCAATACAATTTGATCCTAATGACCAAGTGGGTAATTCCCCTAATGACGGCATAGAAGGCCTTGCCGTTGGACGCAATAATCGCCTGTTTTTAGGTTTAGAAAAAGACGCCAATAGCCAACCTAGAGTTTTTTATGTAGATATTACCCATGACTTTTTTGCGCAATCGGGCACCTTTAGTCGTGCCGCAGATGCAGGCTTAACGCTTCCGCAGTTCGACCAAGGGAACCATCCTATTAACGGTATGGATATATATTTTCCGAATGCAGACTCAGAAGGTTTTTTAATTGCCGCGGCTCGCAACGACAACGAGCTTTGGGTTATAGATCTTGCAAAGCGGCTGCCAACTAAAATTATTCCGCTTAGTTTCTTTGCACCTAGCGCATCACCTGAATGTCCTAGCTATCACAAAATGAATAATGCGTCGTTAGAAGGCGTAGCCGTTGATGGTGAAACATTGGTAGTGGTCAATGACCCTTGGAGGGCAAACTACATGAAGAATGTGGTTTGCCCTGCAGATAAGGCACGCTATGAACGTATGTCTCCGCTTATTTTTACTACCCCGATTCAGAGCAGTTGGTTTTTGCACTAAGCGCGCATCTGCCAGAATGCGCCTAAAATTTTATATCTCGCGCAAAATCTCGTAAATGCTTAGTTAGCGTTTGGGCAAGCGTCATATTTTGATGTGCGTAATTTTGGATTGTTTGATTTGCCATTGTTACGCTCTATTTACACCTCATTGGGCGATATATGCGATAGGTTTGTTTATCTAGTCATCTTTCCTATAACTAATTTCGTAAGAAGCATTATAGATGAATTCAATCCATTAAATAGGTCCAACGGATATAGGAGTATCAGTGGCTTTTACGATTTTTTATGACGGTCAATGTCCGCTCTGCGATATCGAGATGGGCCATTTAAAAAAGCGCAACACCGAAGGTCAGTTAGCGTTTGTCGATATTATGTCAGAGGATTTTGCTTCTCAATATCCAGACTTAAATTGGCAATCGTTGTATGACCGTATCCACGGCATGGACGAAGACGGCACTATGCTGATTGGTTTGGATGTCACCCACAGGGCATGGAGTCTAGTAGGCTATTCCTGGCTCTATGCACCACTAAGATGGCCCATCATCCGCTTCTTTGCAGATAAAATTTACCTTGTTTTTGCTAAACATCGCAATAAGATCTCATATTTATTGACGGGCAAGAAACCTTGCGAAAACGATTGCAAGATAAAATATTAGCGATTTTGTTAATACAATCGTGTTGATTTTATATTTCTCACAAAAAGGATAGTTATGTTAGCAAAGGTTTTAGTCATCGGTGCCAGCGGCGGAATTGCCCAAGCCTTAATAAGCCAATTAAATGGTGACGCCCAAGTGGAGAGCTTAGTAACAGTATCTAGACAGAGCTTTTCACCATTGTCCGGCAAACACAGTCATCACATACTTGATTCCAACGATGAATCACAGATCAAAGCGTTTTCCATAGAGCAAAAAAAAGCAGGTTTGTTTACGCATATTATTTGTTGTACTGGCGTGCTTCATAGCTCTGGCGGCATGACTTTAAAACCTGAAAAGCGCTTAGAAGATATGAATGGCGAGCAGTTTGCAGAGTATTTTAAAGTGAATACCGTCGTGCCGGCGATGTGGATAAAACATGCTGTCAACTTAGTCAACAAAGAAGGTGCGACGATTACTGTTTTTAGTGCACGAGTGGGCAGTATTAGCGAAAATCAGTTGGGTGGCTGGTACGGATACCGAGCTTCAAAAGCGGCATTAAACATGGTTGTAAAAACCGCTGCGGTGGAATATAAACGCAGAGCGCCAAATACGGTGTTGGTTTGCTATCATCCGGGCACGGTGGATACACAACTGTCGAAACCTTTTCAAAGCAATGTTAAGCCAGGGAAATTGTTTACTGCAGCCTTTACGGCTGAACAACTTATAAAACACACTATAGCGCTTGATCCCGAGCATTCGCCTTATTATTTAGACTGGGATGGTAAAGCTATTAGCTGGTAGTTGGTCTATTCCGATGCATCTAAGTGCACCCTATAAATAATCTGAATCAGATTAAAGACTTTTTTGTTAATGGCTGTTAACATTTAGCATAGAACAACAATAATAAAAAAGGATATTCAATGGCTGATTCAAGGGAACAATTTGGCTCAAAACTTGGGTTTATATTGGCGGCTGCAGGTTCTGCGGTTGGTATCGGAAACCTTGTAGGTTTTCCTGTTGGGGCCGCAAAAAACGGCGGTGGTGCATTTTTATTAATGTACGCAGTGTTTGTATTCTTTATTTGCTTACCCGTTATGATAGCCGAGATGACCGTGGGGCGCTCTGCACAAAAAGATCCCTTGGGCGCATATACAGATTTATCTAACCGTAATCCCGGATGGCGATTTGCAGGTTGGCTTTCAATTGTTACCCCTTTTATGATTGCCGTGTTTTACTTGGTAATTACCGTTTGGATATTTGGTTATTTATTTGAATCAGTAATCGGTAATCTAGACGAGCTCGCTCAACCAGAAACCTTTGGCACGTTTATTAACAGCTATAACCTCTTTGTTTATATGGCTGGCGTAATTGCAATTGTTTATCTCATTTTACAGGGGGGAGTGAAAAAAGGAATTGAAAAGGCTGCAAAGATTCTTATGCCAGCGTTGTTTTTTATGTTGCTTGTACTAGTAATATTTGTATTAACTCGCGACAACGCAATGGCTGGTGTTGCCTTCTATCTAGTCCCTGATTTTGACAAAATAGACGCCTCTGTAGTTAACGGCGCGCTGTCTCAAGCATTTTTCTCACTTTCGCTAGGAATGGGTATCATGATCACCTACGGAAGCTATATCGACAAACGTGCTGATTTACCTGGCTCTGCAAAACTAGTTGCTTTAACCGATACTGCGGTTGCGTTTACTGCTGGTCTGATGATATTGCCTGCTATCTTCTCATTTAACCCTGAGGTGAACCCTGAGGAGTTGAGTGAATCTTCAATTTCGATGATTTTCTCGTATTTGCCACAAATCTTTTTAGAAATGCAAAGCACCTTCGGATATGTTGGTGCAAGCGCCATAGCCAGCATCTTTTTCTTGTTAGTATTCTTTGCCGCCATTACATCCTTAGTTTCTATCTTTGAAGTGCCGGTGGCGGCTTTGATGAGTGAAAAGGGTATGGAGCGCAAAAAGAGTTTGATGGTTTGCGGTGCTGGTCTCATCATTTTTTCGGTATTTTGTGCATTATCTTTTGGTTTTGTGACATTTTTTACAGAGTTTTTTAATTACGCCGGTTCAACTAAATCATTTTTTGATGTGGTCTATGACGTGTTTTACGACACCATTTTACCTTTGAATGGTTTACTTATTTGCTTGTTTGTCATCTATCGCTGGAAGAAGGCAAACTTTAACGAGGAATTAGACCGTGGTGCACCGAATTTCAAAGGCAGTATATTTGAGCGTTACGTTAACTTTTCTTTAGGGACCTTCATTCCAGTTATTCTCTTGGTTATTTTTGTCAATACGGTGGCATTGAAATATTTTGGTGTTGCACTTATTGGCTAGGCTACTATGTTTGTTCAAAAGGCTTACTTTCAGCAGGCCTTTCGAACAATTTTGAATCTCACTCTATATTATTTAGCATATCAAAAGGAGAGGGATACTTAAGACGAATATTGAGCTCTTTAATACTGTGTTTAGCGTCAATAATCTTGCCTGCATCTTCCTCTTCAACTCTTTTATTTGAGATGAAATCTAAACTTCCTAAGCCTAATTTTTTAGCCGCCCAGGTATAATATATTGCTCTGCTAGGGTGCTCAGTTGAGCATCCATGATAAATGCAATGCGTTTTCTGTTGCTCGACAATGGCAGCAATAAGTGCAATCGCATCTTCTTGATGCAATAAATTAACGGGTTGGTACCCTTTTTCAATATTACTGCGTTTTATTAAGGAAGTAGCTGGGTGTCGTATACTTCCATCTTGGTTTGCGCCAATAAGTCCTGCTAATCGAATGACGGAAGCATCTACATTAAGGGCTTTGAGTAAATATTCTTCAATATGCGCATGAGCTATGCCTGAATTGGTGCTTGGCATAGGCTTGCTTTGTTCACTTAGGAGGCCACTTTGCCCACCAAATACAGAGGTAGTGCTAACAAAAGTGATGTGTTTAGCATGGCAAGCAACGAGGTGATCGATGAGCGCTTTCAAGGCCCGTTGATATGTATCTGCATCGATGTCTCGGCGTCCAGGGGCGATGTTGATTACGACGCTACTCTGCTCAATACTATGCCTGACTAGGTCACTGGCAAATGGGTATGCAAATAGGTCAAACAGATGGGTATCATAGCCTTTAGCTAAAAGTTTGTTTTGCTTGATGACGCTTCGGGTTGTGCCAGACACTTGGTAGCCTTTTGCAATCAGGTGGTCTGCCAACGGCAGACCTAGCCAACCAAACCCGATAATAAGTGCCTTCATATGTAAACAGATTACGCGCGTTTAGGTGATACGTTTAAAAAATCAATACCTTTTAATTCGGGTATTTGCTGCAGTTTACGCTCTTGCTCATCTAATTTTTCAAGTGCGTCGCATAAGTCAAGGGCATCATCTTTTAGCTCTTGTGATCGTTCGGTAATGGCACTCTCAATATTATTGCCCAAGTTTTCCATTTTTTTCTCAAAGCCTTGTAAAGATCCATCTCCACTCATCATACTGCGGCCAATAGAGACGAATAATTCTGCCATAGCACTGCCCATTACTTCTTCGACAGCAGCGTCAATGTCTTGCTCGAACTCACTTTTTGATTGGTCAGTGCCACCAAAGAACGCACTATTGAAAGTAACTGCATCTGGAGTTTGATATATATGGCTTTCAAGCTTTTGTTGTAAGGCAGTTAATTTCTTATTCAAAACTTTAGGTAGCTGGCTATCTTCACCCAATATTCCAACGAAGACTTCAGTCAACGCATAATTGGTAACTTCTATGGCCTTTGCAGCAAGACCGATCGCCTTTGGAATTGCTTTCTCTAGACCATCAACGTAACTGCTCACGGTTTGTTCTTGTTCAGAATTTAACTGTAATAACGTGCCATTTAATGATGCTTGTCCACTCTTTGTAAGCAATATAACGTCATTTTGTTTAGAGGTAATTGTTGCTTGATTGTTGGCAAGTACGATCTCGCCATTGATATTCACGTCGCAAGCATCATTTTGAAGATTATGAGCCTGAACGTTTATGCTGGTACTTAATAAAAATGCGGAAGCAAATAGCGCTGATTTAGTAAACATCATGGGTTTCCTGTAAAAGTAGGGTTGAAGCAATAATTTAAGCTTAATACAGCAACATTCACGCCAATAAAAAACATTATTAAAAACAGTAAGCTACAGATTATCATAACAGCTTAGGTGATAAATAAACTAATTTTTGGCGCAACTCACCGAAATTTAAGAAGTTTGACTCAGATCATGAAGACTAAAAAAAGACCTTGGTAGCATAGCGCTTTTTTTTGACGTGGTGCATAATGTCGGCCGTTTTACTTACTCTTTTTATTTAATCAAAGGCAACCAATGAGCGAATTACTCAGTACTCTTATGTTTGGATTAATGATGGTGGCACTCGTATTGGGTTTAAGCTGCATTGTTATGACGTTTATCTCAACCAAGTCAGGAAAAGAGGCGCTGCAAGAGCGCATAGAGTATGGCTTTTTAGGAGTGTCATGCTTAGTGGTCGCACTGTTAATGGTTTATGCGATGCTTTAAGTACGAAATGTTAGTATATTTAGGGTCAGCTAATGCTGACCTTTTTTATAGTAAGGGCTGGCGCTTTTGTTCTGCCGCCATTTCGTTTGAATTGGCACTATTGGTGATACGCTGATATGCACGCAAATTAAACATCGGCATCATTGAAATGACATGATCAAATATGTCGGCCTGAATGCCTTCATAAGATACCCAATCTTGCACCCGGCTAAAACAATAAATCTCTATTGGCAAGCCGGCTTCACTCGGCGGTAATTGCCTGACCATGCAGGTATAGCCTTTATGAACATCTTTGTGCTGGGCCAAATATGTCTGTACGTACGCTCTGAATGTTCCGATGTTGGTGAGCTTACGACAGTTAATAATATCTAACTGCTTTTCAGTGAGGCTTTTATTGTCTTCTTCGAGGGCGAGTTTCTTGCTTGCTAGATAAGGTTGCAGTATCGCAATTTTTTGCCATTTCACTAAGTCATCTTCGTCTGCAAAGTCCAGACTTTGCATGTCTATTTGAATCGACCGTTTTATTCTGCGTCCGCCAGAATCGCTCATGCCTCGCCAGTTTTTTACCGCTTCTGTAATTAAACTATAAGATGGAAGGGTGGAGATAGTTTTATCCCAGTTTTGCACTTTGACAACGGTAAGCCCGATTTCAAGAATCTCGCCGTCCACGTTGTATTTTGGCATCTCAATCCAATCACCCGTGTTAAACATTCGGTTGGCTGCAATTTGGATCCCGGCGACAAAGCCTAAAATAGTGTCTTTAAACACTAATAACAATACCGCAGCGATTGCCGTTAGCCCTGACAATAGATATACCGGGCTTTTGCCTAAAAGCTCTGAAATAATCAAAAAAATCAGCGCAAGGGTAAATAGCAGTCGCCCTACTTGAATAAATCCAGTGATCGGTGCTTTTTTTGCAAAGCGAGTCGACTTGTAAATTCGCTCAGTGGCGGTTAAAACGGCTTGCATCACGCTATATACAGCGATCATTACGTACAGCAAACTTACGGTGCTTGATAAGGTATACATTTTGCTGTCGGGCACCAAGAGCAAATCTGTACCAAAATAAACGGTTAGTCCAGGCACAACTAACGCCAATCGCCGAAAAACACCGGCACTTTGTAAATTATCATCCCAGTCTGTTTTTGAAAAACGAACCAACCTTGCAATTTTGAACTTTAATATAAATAGTGCGATGAGCCACATTGTTAGGCTAGCCGCAATTAAGATACTAAAGCCTATCCATTGATGCAGTAAGTCACCGCTTTGTGATTCTAAGCCAATAAACTGGGCAAATTCTGAAATAAATTCACTCAAATGAGCTTTAGTTTGTTCAGCTTTTGTAATTACATCCATTTCAACTCATCCATGCTCGCATTCGTGCATTCTTCTTTTCCCAGAGGGCATTCAGCCATGTCTGAAAACGCGTTTGAAACTCGGGGTTCTCGAAGTAATCACCAATTATCTCTTGTGTTACCGGTAAGGTTGTAACATCAATGATGATGGTGGTCATCCTACCACATAGCATGTCCATCATCGGGTGCTTTGAATTAGGGTAGGCAATCGTAATATCCAAAATATTGCTGAAGAGTTCTCCCATCGCTGAAAGCGTGAAGGCAATGCCGCCTGCTTTAGGACGCATCAAATGCGAGAATGGACTTTTTCTTGCCGAATGTTTTGCCGGTGTGAATCGAGTACCCTCTACAAAATTGATAACGGTTGTAGGTTTGTCGATGTAGCGTTGGCAGTAGCGTTTGGTGGTTTCGATATCTTTGCCACGCAGGTGTGGGTGGCGCTCTACAAATGCCTGTGAGTATCTTCTCATAAATGGCATATCCAGCGCCCAAGCCGCTAGACCAACAAAGGGCAGCCATATAAGCTGCTTTTTCAAAAAGAACTTAGGGGGCGGAATACGGGGTGCGCAAAAGTCTACTAATAAAATAATATCGAGGTAACTTACGTGATTGGCAGTGATTAAATACCATTTTTGCTTTGATAATGCTTGGTCAATTTCGATACGTATTTCGATACGATTGAATACTTTAATTAAGGCAACGCTAAAAATGCCAAACGAAAAGTATAGCCGGTGCATGATGCCCAATAACACTTGCTGGACGGACCTTATTGGCAGCAATAATTTGACAATTCCAAAGGCAATAACCAAAAGACCCCATACCGCAAGATTGAATAACTGCAAAAATAAATGAATGGGAAAGATGATATAACTTCTTAATAGCATCATTTATGAGGATACTCCGATGCCATCGTAGCGAGTTTGTGATCTTTGCTTGCCCAAAGTTGATTCATCCAGTCTTGAAAAATTTGCTTTTTTCCTTCATCAGTAAAGCATTCAGGGCTGTATATGCCGTCTTCAAATAATGTCTTTATATCGATGGTGTCCACGTCAATAACTACTTCGTTTACTTTACCGCAAACAAAGTCCCAATAGCTAGGAATGCCGCTGGGATAATAAATGGTCACATTCACTAGTTTAGTTAAGCGTTCACCCATGGCGTTTAGCACAAACGCTACTCCGCCTGCCCTTGGAGGAAGTAAGCGCTTATATTGGCTGTCGGTATTAAGCTTACTAGGTTCAAAGCGGGTACCTTCAACAAAATTCATGATGCTAACGGGTTTAAACTCAAATTTTTCACATGCTTTTTTGGTTGTTTCTAAGTCTTTGCCCTTTAAGTGGGGGTGCTTTTGCAGAAAGGACTTGGTATAACGTTGCATGAATGGAAAATCTAAAGCCCACCACGCCAACCCTAAAAATGGCACATAAATTAAATTTTTCTTGAGAAAAAACTTCAGGAAAGGGATTTTATAATTGAACACTCGTTGTAAGACCAGAATATCTACCCAAGATTGATGATTTGAGATGACCAAATACCATTGATCTAGAGACAATTCAGCTTGCCCTCTAAGCGTGAATTTAGCTCTAGAAAAAACATGTTGATTGAGATTGTTGATTGAAATCCAAAGCGTTGCAATTCCGTCTACGACTTTTGAAATCCATTTTCGCCAAACTGTATTTGGAATGAGCTTAAAAAACGAAAAAATGACGAGAGGAATAACCAGCACAACAGTATTCACAAAATAAAAGCTAGCAGATATTGCGCCGTTAAGGGCATGGAATAACGGTTTCATAGTATGTTGATTTGACTGAAATTGCTGCAATTATACCTAGAAAACGAGTAGATGCTCAATTATTAAGGCCGCAGATGCTTAAGCGTCATTGTGGGTATAGCCGACTGTGACCAATGAAATTCTGTCTCTGCCGCTGCCTTTGCACTTATAGAGTTCTTCATCGGCTAACTTAACAATCTCTTGCATGCTTAAATTAAGGTTACCTAGCACGCTGCAAATGCCAATGCTGACTGTAAATGATACGCTATCACTAGTATCCGCAGGTTTAAGCCGTATTTTTTGTGTCTGCTGGTGAATGTTTTGCATGAGTTGGTGGTGAGCCTGCACATTTTTACCAGCCATAAAGATAATAAACTCTTCACCACCATAACGGCCGATAATGTCTGTTTCACGCTTACAATTACGTTGCATTAGGGCTGAGAAGGCCTGTAGGCATTTATCACCAAATAAATGTCCGTGGGTATCGTTTATTTTCTTAAAGTGGTCAATGTCGAGCAGAGCCATGCTAAAGGGCTGGCCAAGCCGGTAACTCGTTTTAATAGCGTTAATAGCCATTTCATCAAATCCACTACGATTAAGTAGGTGTGTCATGCCATCTTCACGAGCTTGCGCGGCAAGCTGTAAATTAAGCTGTTCTAATTGTTCGGTTTTTTCGGTTACTTGCTGTTTTAAGCGGTTCTCAAAGTTTTTCATCAAAAACTGTGAACGTTTGAGCTTGTTTGCCACCGCTGAAAACTCTTTGCTATTTGCAAAGGCTGAGGCTGTTTCTACAGAGTTGTCTTCAGATTCCAGAAGCGCCTTTAAAGGAGCACTGATTTGTCGGGATAGCTTATAGGCAAATAGTAAAAAGACAGCGATCACCAAAAATAGACTTAAGCCAGCAATGACAAAGTTGTTGCGGATATGCTCAGTAAGTGAAGCCGATTCGGTTAGCACATAAACTTTCCAACCATAGGGAGTTTGTTTTTTATGATAGGCATAGTGCCTATTTTCGTAAGTTAAGACGGGCAATTGACTGATAATATAGTTGTAGCTTGGCATCGGCAAAAACACTTCTAAGGGGTCTATTTTTATTGGTTGCGATGCGTATATTGTTTGATTCGAAGCATCAGTAATAATTACCAAATCGCCGTCTAAAAGTTGCTCTATACGATTTCGGAAGGTCTTAATTGCGTCTAAATTAATGGCACCAAAAATAATACCGGCAAATTCATCATCTTGAATAATAGGTGATGCAATAGACACCATTGGAGCAACAATCACCCCGCGGCTTAATATAGTATTGGATATATAAGTTTCTCCGCTGTTGCGTGCAGCATTAAAATAATAACGGTCGGACACTGTGCGTAGTTCTGGGGGTAGGCGGGCAATTTGAGCGTTAAACTTCTCTGGCGCAAAGAATAGAAGCCCCCCATCTGCATCGGTGGTGGTTAAATTAAAAAATGAGGGATGCTTAATTTGCGATTCAAGCATGAAGCTATGAACATTTTCCGTAGGGGTTTGGTCACTTAATAAACTAGCGACTTGCTCAATAATAAGCTTGTGTTCATCGATAAATGATTTTGTTAGTTGCGCAACAAAAGACGTATTAGCTTCAATTTTTTCGACCATCAGTGATTCGTTTTCGCGCGAACTTACTGAAATAAAAATAAACGAAATAATTAGCACCGGAACCACTAGCACTGATGCGCAAATTGAAAAAATATTGATAGATAGATTGTATTCTCTTGTATTGAACTGTGGTTGCTTATAGTGATTCGGCACAATGGCAATGATCGATGCCGCCAATGCAGCGCATAAGATACCGATCAAGCCTTTCTGAATTGCAATGAGTAGATTGACTTCCTGTAAATAAGTGGGGCTGTAGGTGGCCAAGATCCACAGTAATGGCATGCCGATACATAGCCAAAAGCCAATCGAAGCCATCATAATAAATACATGGCGATTTATGAGTACCGCTATTACTAATACTTCGAGGGCATGGGTAAGTAAGAATATCCAACCATAGCCGATCAAATAGTGACTTAAAATACTGCCGGCGAATACGACAAGAAAAAATTTATAAGGGAGTATGATTAACGAGAGCAGCACGAAAACACTGCCAAAAACGACTTCAGCTTCACCTATTAAAGGCACCGATAAGAACAAATTTGACGCGATCGTCAATACAAATAAAAACAAACACCTTTGAAAATGCTCTATAAAAGTTGTTTGGTTTGCATCGCTCATTTAAAGTCCACTTTCAACGCTAGGAACTTGATTTTTAGTGTCGTTAATAAAATAATCATAAGAAATTCAAGTGTACTACGCATTCAGCGGGTAAGGATACTAATTTTATTTCTACCCGTACGTTTACTTAAATAGAGTTGGTCATCGGCCAATTTAATCATTGATTCAAAATCAATCCCGTAGTCTGCAGCCACGCTCAAAATGCCAGCGCTCACAGTCATTTTAACTTCAGTTTCGTTATGCTTGAGTCTAGCTTGCGAGATACTTTCTTTTATCAACTGCATGCGCTCATGATGTTCGGAGGTTTCGCCTCCTATAATCATAATGATAAATTCTTCGCCGCCATGCCTGCCAATAATATCAGTGTCACGTTTGCAGTGTTTTTGGAGAATTTCTGACACTCTAACTATGCACTTATCACCAAAGGGATGCCCATGAGTGTCATTAATCACTTTAAAGTGATCGATGTCGATTAATATAAGCGACATTTTTATGCGATTGCGGACACAGTTTCGATATGACGTTAGGGCAAATCTATTGAAACCTGCTCGATTGAGAAGTTGCGTTAAGCTATCTTTTTGCGCCAGTGAGTATAGTTCACGATTTAACTGTTTTAACTGGCGGGTTTTATTATCGACCTGTTCAGATAGCTGTTGATGAAAATCATTCATTACTGCGTGAGAAGATACTAAACGCTCTGCTAGTGTTACCAGTTCAATGCTTATCTTTGCATCATCCAGTAGGCTTGGATGCATCGCCTTATCTGGGAAGTGCTCCGCGATATCTTCTAGTGGCCGCGTAATTTTTCTTGAAAGTTGGTTGGCGATTAGGCCAAATGAGATCAACAAGAAAGTAGAGCAAATTAATAAAATAAAGAAATTGTCCATCATATTCGCGGTGGATTGGGATGGGGAAGTAAGGCTGATGATGCTCCAGCCCTGTTCGGTTTCAATCTGATGATATAAAAATAGATCGTCGCCTACGCTTAGCATGGGAATGGACTTTATCAGCGGATGATTTTGCTGATCCATGTCTATCTTTTGGGTCAGCAAAATATGCGCTAGTGAGCTACTGATCACATTTTTTTCAGCATCAATTATCATAAATTCAGTCGCTGATTTATAAGCCTGCTTTATTTTACTAGCGAAGTCGGGCAGTGCCATAATTCCGACTGCCATGCCAGCATAGTTTTGATCATTGACGATGGGTCTAAGCATCACAATTGCGCGATCACCAGGAATGAATTCAACTGAAATGTTTGCGTATATCGTATCTTGTAAATCGCGTTTGGCATCGGCAAAACTTGGATTGCGGATTAACGATTGATGGGCGCTAAGTTTTAGGCGCTGTTCAAGTCGAGAAGGGCCTACCGCAACAACATTTTCTGCAGAATCTAAAATCAGCGTACTAGAGAAATTTACATGCTCTGACGGAATACTTGCGAGAATTTGTCGAGCCTCATTTAAACTGCCCCCGTTGCTAACGAAGCTTGATAGTGTAGCGAGCGACTGAATATGTGCTTCTAAGGTTCTGTTGATAACTTGAGACATCTCTACTGCAGAAGCTCTTAAATTTTGATTGATAGATGCTTCGTTCTGATTCGAGGATTGATATATAAAAAATAATGAAATCAATAGCGCTGGCAATGTAACGGTCAACATACACAAAGAGAAAATAACCGAGGCTAATTTAGGCGGTTTGACATCATACTGATGTCGATAGATTTCGGAAGGTAACAGCCAACAAACAATGGCAGCCAGTGATACACAAACAAGACCATTAATCGCAAGGGTGAGACCATTTATAAACAGCACCTGCGCAGAGATGTTCGTGGTAAGACTGCTTAGTAATAAAAGCAGAGGTATGCCGATACAAGCCCAATAAAGCATAACCGACTGCAATAAGAATAAACCACGCTTGAGCAAAACGTGAACGATGATAACTTCTAAGGCAAGGATGATGATTAAGTAAGGATCACCGGCATTCACAGCAGTAAATATTGATGATATTGCGACTGCAATGATGGCTGCATTGATGCCTTTTAATACCAGGCACAACAATACAAATACCTGGCCTAAGTATATTGTAAAGCTGCCAAAAAAGCTGATCCCTAAGAAAGCATTAACCACCCCACCGATTGCACCACTATGAAATCCGTAGAGTAAGTTAGGAATAGCAAAAAAAGACGTCTCTGCTGCAGAGTTTCGACGCCTTAGAGTTAGGTCCCTGTCGTTCATTTATCCCTTAAATTTTTTATTTTTATATTTAGAACGTGAACTAAATAATGTTCATTCTAAAGCATTAAGGTCGCTCTACCATCTAATAGAAACTCTAATTTTATCGGAGCGCAATAATTATGCATGTAAACGAGGATTTATGCCAATCAATAAGTATTATTGATAATTTCGTCAAATTTCATGGTTTTCAAAGATGTTAGCGTGCAAATTAAGAATAAACCTTTGTTAAATGTTTATAATTTGCCAAATATAAAGAGAAAGTGCCCATTAGAGACTTAAAATAAGGCGGCGGATCGGCGCTGAAACCGAATGAAAACAATGCTATTATCTTGCCGTTTTTCATTACATAACTTTGCCTGTGGATACTATTCAAAAGAATCACCGTTTCTCCGTTGCCCCAATGCTGGATTGGACAGATCGACATTGCCGTTACTTTTTGAGATTGTTAAGTACTGAAACCATGCTCTATACCGAGATGGTGACAAGCGGTGCAATTATTTATGGTAAGGGTGACTATCTAGGTTTTGATGCTGCAGAGCACCCACTCGTGCTTCAATTAGGCGGAAGCAATCCGTCAGATATGGCAAAGTGTGCGGAAATTGCACAACGCAGAGGCTTTGACGAAATCAATATTAATGTAGGTTGCCCGTCTGACCGAGTTAAAAATGGCAGTTTTGGTGCATGTTTGATGGCAGAACCACAAATAGTCGCTGCATGCGTTGAAGCTATGCGCAAGGAGATTGATATACCCGTCACGGTAAAGTGTAGGATTGGTATTGATGACATGGACGATGATCAGGGGCTTACAAACTTTGTTACACCACTGACAGAAGTCGGCGTAAATCATCTTATCGTTCACGCAAGGAAAGCTTGGCTGAAGGGGCTCAGTCCAAAAGAAAATAGAGACGTTCCGCCATTAAATTACCCTCGCGTTTATAGACTCAAAGAACAATTTCCGGAGTTGTTTGTAACTATTAATGGTGGCATCAATACTATTGATGAAGCTAAGCAGCACCTTACTCATGTTGATGGCGTTATGATGGGGCGAGAGGTATATAGCAATCCATATATATTGCAGACAGTGGATCACGATATTTTTGGATGTAAACAAAACATCGATTTAACTCGGCAAAGTATCGTTGAGAAAATGACTCGCTACATTCATCAGCAGCATCTGCAAGGTGTTAGAGTGTGGCACATTGCCAGGCATGTTCTGGGGCTTTTTCAAGGCCAAGTAGGTGGAAAAATTTGGCGGAGATATCTGAGCCAAAATGGCACTGGTAAGCATAATAACCCTAATTTGCTACTAGATGCTTATGAGCAAGTATTGCTTGCTCAAAACAAAGCTGATTTATTTAGTCAAAATAACCAACCATAGTGGTTAAAATAACCACTATGGACAAATTTTACATTTGTTAATTTCCATAAGTCATTTTATAAAATTTTAAGTAATTGAATAATATAAATAAATTTTAATTTTATTAAACTGGCACAAGTTTCGCAAAGCTTAAGTAACGCCACTATTTGGCAATGCAAAGGAAGTAGCTTGTAGGCTAGTCCTTTTCAATTACTAAACTTTTGAGGAATGATCATGAATATTAAATCCACTATTATCGCAACGACATTAATTGTGGCATCTGCTTTATCAGCACCCGCTTTTGCTCAAGATAATGCTGTCAATCAGGTGTTGACCGGCATGGTAAAGCAAGCTTTTAGTGCGGCATCCAATGAAATTGAAATACAAATTGATAAAACCATTATCACCGCCGGCAATATGCTTTCTTTAAACAACGAAGATGCAAAGGGTGAAGTTACAATCACGGATATTGTCAACGTAGAAACGAGCAAACCAGCAAAGCAAAAAGTCGAGTCAAACGAAGAGTAATCAAATAAGTCCAACATAAGAGGAATATTTGTATGTTAATCCACATGAATTTGCTCAGCTTAGCGCTATCACCCGTTCTATTTTATTTGGGGAGTGCAGCTTTTGTTGTTCTGCTTTCCCATTTAAAGCTGTTGAATACAGATAAATAAATTAATTTAATAAGGTTTAATATTATGAAAACAGTATTTAGTAATGCAAGATTGTTCCGTGATGCCTCCAGTGCAATGATTGCTGGCGTTTGCTCAGGCGTAGCAAAACACTTTGATGTTAATCCATGGTTAGTCAGAGCTGGAGCGATCATCGCCTTTACAATTCTGCCGTTTGCTGTGGCCTTAGCATATGTTCTGGCGATACTTTTATTGCGATATCGATAGAGACACAGGTACACTAGCCTCAGTAGCTTTATAAAAATGGAAAAGTCATGAATTTAAGTACGAAAAGTATTTCAGCGGTCATAGTTGCCATCATGCTAATCATTGGTGCTGTTGGGTTTTGGTGGGGATTTGAACCAGATACCTTCGATGTGAACGATAAAGCTAGGGCCGTCGCTCAACAAAACAATGAGCGTGTGGTTACCGGTTATACCACTGCAACGGCACTTATTTCCGTCGTCGATACCATGTTGAATAAATCTGGTGGCTATCTTTCTAATGACGTGATGCCCCCAGGTGTGCTCATGGATAATATCCCAAGTTGGGAGTTTGGGGTGCTTGAGATGAGCCGAGACCTTGCGCTCGCCATGCGTCAAGATTTAAGTCGCTCACAATCTCAATCTCTCGAAAACCCCCAATTGATTAAGGTTCAAACAAGTCTAAGTATTGATAGTCAGCGTTGGATGTTGCCGTCTTCTGAAGGTGAATATGAGAAAGCGCTAAAAGAACTTCGAATTTATCGATCTGAGTTAAGTCGATTAAGTGAAACAAATAGTCAGTTTTATGCGCGTGCCGACAATTTACGAGATTACCTCAAGCAAGTTGAAAAACGCTTGGGCAGTTTATCTCAGCGCTTGAGCGCAAGCGTCGGTACAGAGTCTTTTAACACTGAGCTTGCCGGCGACGCTGCTGCGCGTCAATCTACTCCGCAGTCGCAGAGAATTATCACTAAGACGAGCTGGTTTCAGCTAGACAATAACTTCTATCAAGCACGCGGAGCAAGCTGGGCGCTTCTGCACTTTTTGAAGGCAATCGAGGTGGATTTTGAGGACGTGTTGCGCAAGAAAAACGCAACCGTGAGCCTTCAACAAATTATTCGTGAATTAGAAGGTACTCAAGATCCTGTGTATAGTCCCGTTATACTAAATGGTGACGGCTTTGGATTTTTAGCGAATCATTCTTTAGTTATGGCTAATTATGTTTCTCGAGCAAACGCTGCATTAATAGAATTAACTGAATTACTGAACCAGGGATAAGAATATGAAAAAGTTTATTGCGGTTTTCGCGCTAACTGCAGCCGCGGCTCTGCCGGTCCAAGCAGATACATTGCTTGGTCTATATGTTGGTGCTCAAGGCTGGAATACTGAAACAGCAGGTGGCTTTGCACAAAATGAATCCTTAGCAACCTTTGCATTCGAAGACAAAACAAATACCAGTTTTTACGCTGCTCTAGAACATCCGATTCCATTTGTGCCAAATGTGAAATTGATCAGAACAACACTAGACATTTCAGGGGTAACCGAATTAGACGGAACCTTTACCTTCGGAGATGAGGTGTATGCCGTTAATTCTCGCTTGCAAACAACCGCCGATCTGATTACCAATGACTTTATTTTGTACTACGAACTTCTTGATAATGATGTGGTGAGTTTTGATGTTGGCATCAGCGGTAAGCAAGTTGAGGGTGATTTTTTAGTTGTTGATACAGACACTCAGCAGAGCAGCTTCGAGTCCTTTAGTGTGGTTATTCCGATGGTTTATTCACGATTTGCATTAGGTTTGCCGTTGACAGGTTTAGGCGCATATGTCGAAGGCAGTTTTTTGTCCATCGACGATAACACGGTAAGTGATTTTCAAGCCGCAATCACCTACAACTTTGTTGAAAGCCTAGCAATTGATATGACCTTGCAAGCGGGATATCGTGCTACCAATATAGATATCGAAGACTTAGAAGACATTTATGCAGACTTAGAATTTAAGGGTGCTTTTGTTGGTTTGCAGTTTCATTTTTAAAGGTTCAGCATAAAAGAGTATAAAAAATTAGTTTTAATTCTTTCAAGTTATTTCAAAAAGCCGCTAGTCTTACACCATGTAAGTAATATTAGCGGTTTTTTAATGTCGTCACAGCAAGACAAAGTTCCATTATCTCTTATTAATCAAGCTCAGCTCTCACAGATCAGTGCAGCGGTTGCCGGCTTGAATAAAGACCAGCTTATTTGGGCGAGCGGCTATTTAGCTGGCTTATCGCAACTCGGCAGTGATGCAGTGGTTTCGCAGCCTTCGGCCGTGTCCGCTAGCAATGTCGTTACTATTTTGTTTGGTTCACAAACCGGAAACTCAAAACATGCCGCTATGGCTTATGCCGAGTCCGCAAAAACATTAGGCCTATCGGCGAAGGTAGTTAGTATGTCTGACTATAAGCCGCGCAAAATTAAAGACGAAACACATTTAATTATATTTGTTAGTACTCATGGAGAAGGCGATGCACCCGATGACGCGGTGGAGCTACACGAATATTTAGGCAGTAAAAAAGCGCCAAAGTTAAACCATCTTAAGTACGCTGTTGTAGGTTTAGGGGATACTAGCTATGAGTTTTTTTGTCAAACTGGTAAAGATTTTGACACGCGCCTGAGTGCCCTAGGAGCAAGCCCGCTCATCGAAAGATTAGATTGTGATGTTGAGTATGAGGCAGAGCTAGCTGCATGGACTCATACACTTAACGATATTTTAGCAAAAGCCATGCAGCCGCAAACAACAGAGATTGCGGCACCCGCGGCATTGGAAAACCCTGCCTATGCGGCCATTTATACAAAGCAAAAGCCATTTTCGGCTGTGCTTAGCGAAAGTTTAAAGATCAGCGGCAGAGATTCAGTGAAAGATATTCGTCACATCGAAATTTCGCTTCAAGACTCAGGTATTCAATACCAAGTAGGGGATGCTTTAGGGGTGTATTTCTTAAACAGCCAAGCGGTGATTGAGCGAATTATCCGTGCTACTCAAAATGACGCAAATGACAAGGTGCTTATCAAGGAACAAGAATATTCTTTGGCTCAGGCTCTGGCTGAACAACTCGAACTCACCTTGAGTTATCCTGGCTTTGTGAAGGCATACCAAAAAGCTAGCGATGATACCTCGCTGTTAGCCTTACTAGCGGATAGTAAGGCCTTACGCAGTTTTTTGGAAGAGCGCCAAATTGTTGATATCGTTGAGCAATTTCCTGCTGACATTCCGGCTCAGTCCTTAGTTGATGCGCTAAGGCCGCTCACCCCAAGACTTTATTCCATTGCTTCAAGTCAAGCGGAAGTTGAGGATGAAGTGCATCTAACGGTGGCACATATCGATTACCAAGCCTTTGGCTTTCAGCATCAAGGAGGTGCTTCAGGCTATTTGTGCACGCACCTTGAACAAGGCGGTGAAGTCAAAGTATATGTTGAGAGCAATGATAATTTTAGACTACCAGCTGACCTTAACACAGATATCATTATGATAGGCCCAGGTACAGGCATTGCGCCTTTTAGGGCCTTCATGCAGGAGCGCGACGCCCAGGCAGCGAGTGGTAAGAACTGGTTGTTTTTTGGAAACCCTAACTTTACCCAAGATTTCCTGTATCAAACTGAATGGCAAGGGTATCTTAAGAGTGGTTTGTTAAGCAAAATCAGCCTTGCGTTCTCTAGAGATCAAGCGAATAAAATTTATGTGCAAGATCGCATGCTGGAACATGGCAAGGAGCTTTATGATTGGTTAGAGGCCGGCGCACATTTTTATGTATGTGGAGACGCAATGAAAATGGCGAAAGACGTTGAATCTACTTTGCTTTCGATTATAGAAAAGCACGGAAATAAGTCTGCACAGGAAGCTAAACAATATCTCTTAGCGATGCGTAAAGCAAAACGATACCAAAAGGATGTTTATTAATGAGCAATGACGAAAAGTATCTTGTTCAAGGCAAATTATCAGACAATGAGCGCCTTAAGAAAGACAGTAATTTACTGCGCGGTACGATTGTGCAAGATCTCAGCGACGACGTTACAGGTGGATTTACCGCGGATAATTTTCAGTTGATCCGTTTTCATGGAATGTATCAACAAGATGACCGCGATATTCGTGCTGAACGAGCCAAGCAGAAACTAGAGCCACTGCATAACGTTATGTTAAGAGCTCGCTTGCCGGGTGGGGTAATTACACCTAAGCAGTGGATTGAGATTGATAAATTTGCGGAAGACTATTCTATTTACGGCAGTATTCGCTTAACCACACGTCAAACCTTTCAGTTTCATGGCGTTTTGAAACCGCATATCAAATCGATGCACCAAACTCTTAATGCTACCGGTATTGACTCTATTGCGACAGCTGGGGATGTAAATCGCAACGTATTGTGTACTTCTAACCCTATCGAATCGGCGGTTCATAAACAAGCGTGGGACTGGGCAGTAAAGATAAGCGAATACTTATTACCCAAAACTAATGCTTACGCAGAAATTTGGCTCGATGGTGAAAAAGTCGACTCGACTCAAGAAGATGAACCCATTTTAGGTAAAAACTACTTGCCACGAAAGTTTAAAACTACGGTGGTGATCCCCCCTCATAATGATGTGGATGTGCATGCAAATGATTTGAATTTTGTCGCAATTGCAGATGGCGATAAGCTAATTGGCTTTAACGTGCTGGTGGGTGGCGGTTTAGCAATGACTCACGGCGACAAAAGCACTTTCCCTCGAAAGGCAGATGACTTTGGTTTTATTTCACTAGATAAAACACTCGATGTGGCTGCCGCAGTTGTTTCCACCCAGCGTGATTGGGGAAACAGAGTAAATCGTAAAAATGCAAAAACAAAATACACTCTAGAGCGTGTTGGTGTTGAAACCTTTAAGAAGGAAGTTGAAAAACGCGCTGACATTACGTTTGCACCAAGTCGTCCCTACAAATTCACCTCAAGAGGCGACCGCTTTGGTTGGGTAGAAGGGATTGACGGCAAACACCACCTAACCTTATTCATCGAAAATGGTCGGATTCTGGATTTTCCAGATAAACCGCTGAAAACTGGCATGCTTGAAATTGCGAAGGTTCACGCTGGCGATATTCGTTTGACCGCGAATCAAAACCTAATTGTGGCAGGAGTATGCTCCTCACAAAAGCAGGTAATAGAAGATATCGCTGTCAAACATAAGCTCATGCAGGCAAGTGTGTCGAAACAACGTCAAGACTCTATGGCCTGTGTTTCTCTTCCAACCTGTCCTCTGGCTATGGCCGAAGCTGAACGTTACTTGCCTGATGCAGTCAGCCAAATCGAAGCGATGCTTGAAAAGCATGGTGTTGGCAATCAAAGCATTATTTATCGTATTACTGGATGCCCTAATGGATGTGGCAGAGCGATGTTGGCAGAAATTGGTTTAGTGGGTAAGGGGCCCAATAAATACAATTTGCACATCGGAGGCGATAGAGAGGGCACGCGTATTCCTCGGCTCTATCGTGAAAACATTAGCGATACTGAAATTATGACAATTTTAGATGACTTAATTGGGCAATGGGCAAGAGCGCAACAAGAAAATGAGAGCTTTGGCGACTATGTAATTCGAGCCGGCATTATTAAACCTGTAGTAGATTCAGCAAGAGATTTTTATGACGAACTTAGCTGAAAAATACAAAGAGCAGAATAGACTTGAATCCTTAGATTTAATTAACAGCAATGCAGCACTATTAAATCTATCAGCGCAGCGAAGAGTCGAGTGGGCATTGGCGCACTTGCCAAGTGGTCAAATCGTTTCTTCGAGTTTTGGCGCGCAATCTGCGGTGATGCTACATCTATTGAGCGAAGTGGCGCCAAATATTCCAGTTGTGCTGACAGACACAGGGTATTTGTTCCCAGAAACCTATCAATTTATTGATCAATTGACTGAACGACTTAAGCTTAACTTGCATGTTTATACCGCGCCTATTACAGCAGCATGGCAAGAAGCACGGTTTGGTAAAATGTGGGAGCAAGGTGTCGAAGGAATATCAAAATACAATAATCTCAATAAAGTCGAACCTATGAAACGAGCCTTAGAAGACTTAAACGCAAGAGTATGGTTCGCTGGTTTGAGGCGAAGCCAGTCAGACTCTCGGGAAAACCTCTCTTTTTTGCAGGAGCAGGGTAAGTACATAAAAGTGCATCCAATTGCTGACTATAATAATAAGATGTTGCATGAATACATGCTCAAGCACGCTCTACCGTATCATCCACTCTGGGAAAAAGGCTTTGTTTCGATAGGGGACTGGCATACTACAAGGGCATTGGAAGATGGTATGAGCGAGCAAGATACTCGTTTCTTTGGTCTAAAACGAGAATGTGGTTTGCATGAGTTTGGCGACGGAGATGGTATATAAGTCCGCGATACTGATAGCAGTTTCCAAAAGCAGATTTTATTTTCCACTAAGGTATTTAAAAAGTAAAGTTCGTATAATTTTTTATACCTAATTATTTGTGATTTTGAATCAGCGTTTACAATAAACTAGTTAATTAAAAGGCTCTGCACTACTAAAATATGGGCTGCTGAGAAATTATTTACATAAAATAGAAAACCAACGGCTTTGTCATCTTTATTTCATCCGACTGTCATATAAATGTAATAAAACTCTGAATTCAATTGATGTCTTTGTTATTTGTATATATACTTTCATGCAACTTAACTGTGAGGAGAAATCAATGAAGAAACTAACGACGTCAGTATTGATGCTTGTTTGTTTTGGTATTTCTGCTGCTCAATCTGACACAGAGACTGCAAATAGTTTTTCTTGTATGAACAAAGAGTCATTTGAAATAAATGCATCATGCATGAGCAATAAAATTGAAAATAGCGATTCTTTTTTAAATGCACAAACTATGTTGTTTGAGCAGAGTGCAAATACTGGGCACGCAATGGCAACACTTACCATAGAGCCAGATACACTTAATATCGAAGTGGTTGCACATAAAGATGCATTCTTGGCAAAACTTCTAAATGATACGAACTAAATCATAGAACCTTATACTGAAAAGCCTCTCACTTGAGAGGCTTTTTTATGATTGCATATTTTACGTCATATTCTAAATCAGGCAGTTTGTTCGCATAAGATTTCCCTAGGCATGAACCGGCGCAGCAGTATAGTAAGCGTACAGCGATTGCCACTTTTCCTTCTGCAAGTTAAAAGATTGCTTGAGTTCTTTATATGCAAAGTCAACCTCAAGTTTCTCGTAAGACTGCTTTAAATCTTGACCTTTGTCGAGCATGAGCTTTTTCTTTGCGGAGTAATATGCTGCCATTTTATGCACTAAAATATCGTATTCAGTTTGAATTTTTGCAGCGAGCTCATCAGCGTTTGGTAGATTAACTAATTTTTTCTTGGCATATTTGAGCTGCATTTGTAGTTTCGCTTTCTCGATTCGCTCTTCAGGAGTGATTCTTAGGTTGCTGGTTAATTTAAACCATGAGAGTGATTTAATTAGCCATTTAGTAGGATCGAACTGCCACCAATGAATTCCATTACGGTAATCGTATTCAAAAATATGATGAAAATTATGGTAGCCTTCACCGAATGTAAAAAATGCTAATACGCCATTATCTCTTGCGGTGTTCGAATCAGTATATGGACGTGATCCCCATATGTGAGCAAGCGAGTTTATAAAAAACGTAACATGATGAACAATCACCAGTCGAGCGACCCCAGCGATTAATATCATTCCTAATATATCGCCATTTAACCAGCCTAATAGACCAGTGATTCCGAAATTAGCAATCAGCACGATTGGCAAGTAATACTTATGCTGCCACATGACGACTTTATCTTTTTGTAAGTCGCGACAATTTGAATAATCGCTATATGTCTCTGATTGATATTCTCTTAACATCCATCCTATATGAGAGAACCAAAATCCTTTCTTTGCGGAGTAGGGGTCTTTATCATTAACGTCGACGTGTCTATGATGAACGCGATGATCAGAGCACCAGTGCAGGATACTGTTTTGCAGAGCCATTGCGCCGCCTACCGCTAATACTGCTTTGACAATCGGGTGAGCGCTGTACGCTTTGTGAGACCAGAGGCGATGATATCCTGCAGTAATCGACATGCCGGTAAAAAAGAACAATACCACTGCCACGATGACTTCAAAACGGTCTACACCACTATGAGCAATCCATAAAGGAGCGCCGATAACAGCAATTAATGTGGTTACAACAAAAACGGCTATATTGAGAGGGATGATTGGGGGTTTTTTCACTAAAAAATTCACCTATATATTCAGCGTACAACTGTGCGCTTAATTTAACGTTTCGGGTGCTCTTTGGCAAGTTTTATATTGATAAAACTGCCGTCCTGATGTAAACATATCCGAATGAATCGACAACAACAAAAACTACAAACGCGTCAAAAAATCGTTGATGCTGCTTTCATTCTCTTAGATGAAAATAAGAGCTTTACCGCTATCAGTCTTCGTGAAGTTGCTCGGGAGGCCGGTATTGCGCCTACATCTTTCTATCGGCATTTCTCAGACATCAATGAACTAGGTCTAACTTTAGTGGATGAGTCTGGACTCGCGTTAAGGCAACTTATGCGAAAAGCGCGCCAACGCATCCAAAAAGGCGGCAGTGTGATTAATATTTCAGTCACGACGTTTATGGAATTTATCACCCAAAACAAAAATGTGTTTAGATTATTGCTGCGAGAGCATACTGGAACCTCGTCAGCATTTAGAGCGGCGGTAATGCGAGAGATTCAATATTTTACCGAAGAATTGTCAGATTATATTGTTTCACATTTAAAGCTTCCGCCAAAGGTTGCGCGTCTGCAGGCTGAAGCAATGGTCAGACTTGTGTTTAGTGCAGGAGCAGAGGCATTAGACGCAGATCCAAGAGAAGTTTCCAATATTGCAGAGCGTGTCATTGCACAATTGAGATTCGTCCAAGTAGGTGCCAGTCAGTATGGAAAAAGGCTCAGTTAGCGATGCGCCGAAGAATGACGCCAGTTTCTATATGTTCGGTAAACGGAAATTGGTCGAATAAGGCAACATGCGTGAGTTGGTGACTCACTGCTAGCGCCTTTAAATTTTCGGCCAGAGTATCAGGATTGCATGAAATATAAACGATCGTCTCAAAGCGACTAATAAGATTAATGGTGTCGTTATCTAAGCCCGCCCGAGGCGGGTCAACTAAGACCGTTGTGAATTCGTATTCGCTTAAGTTGACATCCCTAAGGCGATAGAATTCTCTGGTCTTATTGTATGCCTGAGTAAACTCCTCGCTACTCAAACGGGCAATGGTGAGATTGTCTATGTTGTTTTCGCTGATGTTATATTGAGCTGCGGCAACCGATGTCTTTGATATTTCAGTCGCTAATACTTTATGAAAGATTGTGGACAAGGGCACAGAAAAGTTACCGGCCCCGCAGTAGAGTTCTAATAAGTCCCCAGTGCCATGCTCTAGATTATTTATTGTCCATTCGATCATCTTCACATTTATTTCAGCATTAGGTTGTGTAAAGCTATTTTCAACCTGTTTAAATTTGTAGCTCTGTGAGTTTATGGAAAGTCTCTCAATGACATATTCATTTCCTAAGACTAGCTTTTGTTTTTTCGAACGTCCGATAATATTAACTTCGCCCAACTGTGATAATTGGAGTCGCAAGCTTTCAGCTTCATCTGACCAGCTCTCATCGAGGGGCTTGTGGTAAATAAGTGATACGATCAACTGCTTATTAGTACTGGCCAGGTAATCAATTTGAAATAATTTTTTGCGCAGTGCTCCATGTCTCTTTACAAATTCAATTGTGCTTTGCATCGCATCATTTATAAGTGCACAAGCCGCGGGAAGCCGCTCGACCTTATATTGAAGTTTGGTATTTTTGTCGAACATAATGTGGTAACTATCGTCACCGTCGTGCCAAATTCTAAATTCCGCTCGCATCCTATAACCTTCGGGCGTTGACTCGAATGTGGAGATGCTTTCTTGAAAAAAAGGCGACAGTAAAGACGACAATCTATTATGTTTTTCAAGTAGTTGAGCTTTGTAATCAGCCTCTAGAATTTTCATATCACTCATAACGTTCATTAGTTGCATGGCGCAAATTGTAACCTTGTAAAAAAAATTACCAACTCTTTATTAAAGAAAATTATTAATTGCCGATAACTATGCTGAGGATAGTGAGGTATCTAATATGAACACTTTAGAAATAAAGGCTGCTTTTCCTGATGTTTCAGGGAAACGTGTAGCTAATGTTTTCGAATTTAAAGATCAGCAAGGTATTACACGCGAGCGAAGCGCGGGTGCAAGTGACACCTACAGGTCAGCAAACGCAAGTGATGCAGTTGCCGCAAAAGTATTGTCGTTTTCAATCGGCCAACGATTCGAAGGCTCGCTGGCGCTTAAAAACATTGACGCTTCACAGAAGCAGAACAAACTTCAAGTTATCGACGGCTCAGCGGTGTTTAACATCGACAAAGTCGTGGATAATGTTTTAGGTTTCGTTAACGCGGCGCTTACCGAACTGTCAAAAAATGGTGCGAATTCAGATGACATAGCATATTTTAAACAGCAGGCTGTCGATGGTGTCAACTACGGTGTTGATCAAGCGAAAGAAGAGTTGGCAAATGTCAGCGATGAAAAACTCAGCAAAAGTATAGAGGACAGCCGCACGAGAATAATCGTTGGTATTGATAGCATGCCTGTTGAACCAGCGAAATATCTCAAAAGCGTTAAAGAAACTGCTAATGACGCATTAAACGATTTTACTATCCGAACGAACTCAGGGAAACCAATTGATATAAGCTTCGGCCCTAAAGCGTTTTTGAATGACCCTTCTGATAAATTTCAAAAGCAGATGTTTACAACGCAAGCATCTAATTTGTCATTTAGCGTAATGGGTGAGTTAAATAGTGATGAAGCAATAGCTTTTGCGGATCTAGCTAACCGTGTAGACGACTTAGCGAACACTTTTTACCGTAAGAACATGGAAGGTGTATATAGTAAAGCTGTTGGTCTTGGTTATGATGATAGCGGACTACTAAATTTGTCTATGCAGCGTAATGTCGCAGACAAAAAGAGTCTTACGAATGCTTATGAAAATATAAAACATCTCAATGAAAATTCAAAACTAGAAGATTTAGCATCTCCAAAAGCGGTGGCAGAATATATCGCACGTTTAATGAATGTAATGGAAACGTCTGAGCGTGAACTTGCGTCTGAACAAGACTATAATCAAGTTATTAATGGACTAGTGAACCAGATGAAGGACGTACAGGTGCCTGATTTACTTCAAGCGATAAATAGGTTCCATGCCTTCAATTCGAAATTTGTAACGGTTGAGTAAAAACACATAGCCGCTGATGGATTTACCATCAGCGGACACTGCTGAGGATTTATTCAGTTTTATCTTTAGCAGGTCTAACCTTTATTGTACGGTCCATGTACTCTGAGTCGTTAAGTTTTTCAATGTAAATATCTTGTTTTGATGCTTCTACTTCAACAAACCCAAAACCCTTGCGGCGACCAGTTTTACGATCTTTCATTAATCTAACCGACGTAACTGTCCCAATTTCTTCGAAAAGTGATTTGATGCTTATTTCATTTGCTTTATAAGGCAGATTACCGACGTATAAAGTAGTGATGCTAGCATCTGTGTTTACGGGTCTTCGTGGAGCTGGTGTGACATTTGCGATTGGCGCAGAAGTGTTACTACTAGCGCTGGTCGATAACAATGTTGGTATAGACAAAAGTAGAACCGTTATAACGACAAATATTGAGGGAATAAAAGATGAAAATGAAGATTGTAAAAATGCTTGATCGATAAAATATGCAGCAACACTGAGAATTACTGTGATGATTAAGGCGAGAGGAAGTCGAATCGATATCATGACTAGTCCTAATGTGAGTAATTAAAAATGGCATTCATTTAAAATAAAATGGAAATACCTCTAAAGTAAACAAAAAATAAACCGATCTAATATGACTTTTGGCTTATTTAGGCTGAATTTTAGCCAAAACCTACGTTTTTGCAAATTTTCTTCGATATATACTTGATCGAATATTGTTTGAATGTAGAATGCGCGCTCGCTGTCGTAGAGACTACTAGTAATTATGTAGTTCGTTATGATGTCGACTTTATTGAGAACAATAGTACAAACTTTGTACGCCTAAGTATCATAAAAGCTTGCGTTATCCAGTGTATCAAACCCGACGATAATTATTATCAAATAATTATGTGAAAAGTGTTGACACCTGAAGCGAATTGAGTAGAATTCGCATCCCGCTTGAGAGG
>NZ_JBGIYY010000015.1:0-114285 GCF_041380235.1 Glaciecola sp. SC05 | reverse complement strand
GAGTTGCCTCTCAAGCGGGATGCGAATACTACGCTTTTCAGTTTCATTGTCAACACATTTAAAATGTTTTTTGTGACAAAAACTAAGAAACTAATTTGCACCCCCTGCACTCAACCTTGCAACACTGTCTAATATTAATCCTCGTGTTGGCACATGTTTGAGCGCAGGCGGATTTTACACAGTAAAGTTCCAATATCAAGTGCTTGCTGACAAATTCTAATTAAAACGATACTTAAAAATTTTAAACGTTTATTTTTACATCAATATGTGCAAAATCTAGCCACAAAAATGACGAGGCTATCAAAAGAGATTAATGATGCCAAAGATATACACAGAGTATTTTACGAGATGAACAAGTATACTTCGCTTATTGGAATCAACGCTAAACGCTTAATTAGTTAAACAACATCATGCCCGAACTATCTGTACTAGCTATATTTATCCCCACGTTCTTTTTTATCTCTATCAGCCCAGGTTTGTGCATGTCTCTAGCGATGACCTTAGGCATGACCATTGGGGTTAGAAAAACACTGTGGATGATGCTAGGGGAGATCATTGGTGTAGCCTTAGTAGCAATTTTGGCTGTAATTGGCATTGCTAGCATGATGCTTCAGTATCCAAAGGTATTTCTCATCTTCAAATGGCTCGGAGGCTTATACCTATTGTACCTTGGTATCCAGCTTTATTTCACAAAGGTTCAAATAAGCTCTGAGTCACACAGCTTTTCAAATATACCTGCCAAGCATTTGTTAATTAGCAAGGGATTTGTAACCGCGGTAGGCAACCCAAAAGGATGGGCATTTATGATCACTTTACTGCCACCTTTTCTCGATATTGAAAAAGCATTAGTACCTCAAATGTCAGTGTTAGTGATACTAATAATGCTAAGTGAGTTAGTATGCATGTTAATCTACGCGAACGGCGGGAAGGCACTAAGCAGGCTATTAAATAAAGGCGACAAGGCTCAGTGGATTAATCGAATTGGCGGAAGCTTACTTGTTTTTGTTGGTATCTGGTTAGCCATTGCATAATCGTCTATGCTCTTCATTTCAAGCAGCTTTGGCTGTAACTAAACAGAACTAGGATGCACTGCATGCCAATAAAATCATTTAATAACATTCACCCAAGCTTTGATGAAACTGTTTATATAGATGACTCAGCGGTAATGGTCGGAGATATTCAAATAGGGACCGATAGCAGCATTTGGCCAATAGTAGCGGCTAGAGGTGATGTTAATATAATTAGGATTGGTAAAAGAACCAATATTCAAGACGGCAGCGTATTGCATGTTAGCCGACCCAGCGCTAACAAGCCCGATGGTTTTCCTTTGCTCATTGGTGATGATGTCACTATAGGTCACAAGTGTATGTTGCACGGTTGCACAATTGGCAATCGAATACTTGTGGGGATGGGAGCAATTGTGATGGATGGTGCAATAGTCGAAGACGATGTGATGATTGGAGCTGGTTCACTTATCACACCGAACAAAACCTTAAAGAGCGGCTTTTTGTATGTAGGCAACCCCGCCACACAGAAACGAAAATTACATCCACACGAAATTACATTTTTAGCGCAATCTGCCAAAAATTATGTGATTTTAAAAAACACCTATTTACAAAACGAACAGGAATGTTAAGTAAAAACATCAACTATATTTAAGATCAGCAAGGCATAACTTACATCGCGCCCCGTAAATATTTGAATACCGGCGCTGTGTTTGGCTTTAATCCAAACCACAAGTAAAAACTGTGTGCAGCTTGCTCAATCAACATACCTAAACCGTCTATGCTATTAACACATCCCAGACTCCTAGCATGTTGCAAGAATACCGTTTCTTGGTTTTTGTACACCATGTCATAAACAGATGGGTTGCCATAGAAAACCGTGTCGGGTATCTCGGGCAACTGGTCACTTAAGCTTAATGAAGTGGCATTAATAACCAAATCAAACACCTCTTTGCCTGCCTTGTATGGCTTTACTAAACCAAACGAATAGCCATTGCTATGTTCTATTAGTTCAAGCGCTTTGCTTTGACTGCGGTTATACAAACTAATACCAGCAACACCGGCATCAATTAGCGCAGGCAATGCGCCTTTTGCTGCGCCACCAGCGCCTATAACTAACAAATTAGCACCTAACAGCTCAACCTTATGATTTCGCAGATCGTTAGTGAGGCCAATTCCGTCTGAATTATCGCCAATGAAACCTGCCTCACTTCGAATTATTGTATTCACAGCTCCGGCTCGGCGAGCCTGTTTTGAAAGAGTATCTACCCATTTCAGTGCGTCATCTTTAAAGGGCATAGTGACATTTGCACCAATTGCTAAAGGATTAGCAAAGAAAGCGTCTGCCGATAAAGAAAAGGCATCTACATCCGCTAAGCGCTTTTGATAGTTCAAGGCAATATCAAATTGTTTAGCAAACAGCTCGTGAATGATAGGCGACTTGCTTTGTTCAATCGGGTTGCCGAAAACACAAGCGACATGTGCATCACGTAAAATAGCAGACTGATGGTGCTCAGAGGACAATACAGAAACCTTAAAAAAATACATCAGGCTACAATGTTACCGCAGCTTTTCACGTAATGCATGAACAGAAATTTTTAAGATCGCTTGACTGGTAAACAAAAAACCCTCCGCAAGCTTGCAACTCGCGGAGGGTTTATACAAATAAAAGCTTATTTTAGAATTTGTAGCCAAGTGAAATAGTGTAAACCCAAGGGTTAATTTTCACTGTATCAATTGAACCAAGGTCAGCTCCATTTACTTGGAAGCTTGCTTCGGTTTCGATGTTAATGTATCGAACGGATGCGTTTAAATACATGCCGTCTGATATTTCAAAATCAGCACCTACTTGAGCTGCAAGGCCAAAAGAACCATCTAAGCTAAGATCAGAAACCGTCGCGCCCTCGGCTAAACCTTGAATAAGACCTACTGCTGCATCGTCAAATTCTTCATCAAAGAAAACTGTATAGTTTACGCCAACACCAACGTAAGGCTGGAATTTTGCATCAGAATCCGCAAAAAAGTAGTTGGCAGTAACCGTAGGAGGTAAGTGCTTAGTAGATGCAAGCTTAGTTCCACCTAAAATCTCGATATCGTGAGAGAACGGTGTTGCGGCTAGAACTTCGATGTTCCAGTTATCTGTTAAAAAATACGAAACCGTCAAACCGATTTGCGTATTATTATCAACATCTACACCACCAACCACACCAACTTCAGGTAGAGCAAAGTTTGCGCCACCAACCAAGATGTTTGTGCTGCTTGCATCAGGGGCAACCATGGTCAAACCGCCTCTTACGACGATATCTCCAGCTTCAAATGCTGATACATTGACGCTAGACAAAGCTAAGGCAGAAACTAGAGCAGTTGAAAGTATTGTTTTTTTCATTGCGAACTCACTATTTTGGTTAAAGTTAAATTGGACGAAATACATTGTGCAATAGAGTAAGATACGCAGAAATGAAAATATTGATCTAGATTAAGTTTAGATAAATGCTTGATTTTAGTCGTTTAAACCGTTGATCTAAATCAAGCTATTTCGAATATTCTAAATGTATATAGTGAATTACTCGGAAAAACCTGATTTATAGCGAGCACAACGCAAAGCAGCTCATAGCAAATGTGAAAAAGCGCAAGGTAGAGCTTTAGTCGATACCTACCCAATCAATCGCCCGTAAATATTGATACAAATTACCCTCAGGGGAGTCTGGCGGGGGCTGATAGTCATACTCCCATCTTGCTAAAGGTGGCATCGACATCAAGATTGACTCTGTGCGCCCGCCTGTTTGCAAGCCAAATAATGTGCCTCGATCATAAACAAGATTGAACTCTACATAGCGCCCGCGCCGATATAATTGAAATTGTCGTTCTCGCTCAGTAAACGGCAAAGCTTTACGCTTTTCTATTATTGGCACATACCCATCTATAAACCCGTTACCAACAGCCTGCATAAAGGCAAAAGACTGGTCAAAACCCCATTCGTTTAAATCATCGAAAAACAAACCACCAATGCCACGGGTTTCATTTCTGTGCTTCAGGTAAAAATATTCGTCACACCATTTTTTATATTTCGCATACACTTGCTCACCAAATGGCAAACATAAATCCTTAGCGACTTGATGCCAGTGTTTAGCGTCTTCTTTAAAAACATAAGTAGGTGTTAAATCAAACCCACCTCCAAACCACCAAATAGGCTCCTCGCCTTCTTTTTCAGCAATAAAAAAACGGACATTGGCATGTGAGGTTGGAATCAGCGGTGAGTGAGGGTGAATCACCAGCGAGACCCCCATTGCTTGAAAGTTTCTGCCGGCGAGCTCTGGTCTAGCAGCAGTTGCGGAAGGCGGCATTTGTGAGCCGAACACATGCGAAAAATTCACGCCTCCTTGCTCAATCACAGCTCCTTTACTCATCACTCGAGAGCGACCCCCTCCGCCTTCTTCGCGCACCCAAGAATCTTCTGTAAATTTACCCTCACCGTCGGCAAGGGCCAGCGCTTGACAGATATTGTCTTGTAACTGCAGTAAAAATGCTTTCACTGTATTGATTTGAACGTCTGTCACACTGCTACTTGTCATACGCGGATAGTTTCCATGGTTAAACTATGAATGATTTTACTGGGCGTTTTCTGCTGCCCTAAATCCCCTTCAATTAATACAACTTGCTCACCAAAATACTGTGTTACTTGAGCGGCGCTTCTAGCCGGCTCTGCAGTGGCGGGGTTGGCACTGGTAGAGACGAGCGGCCCGTTAATTGCCCAGCACATTTGCTGAACCAATGGGTGATTAGTTACCCTAACCGCGACCATATTAGAATCACCACTAATAAAATTTGGTGTATGGGGAGATTTAGGCAATAACCATGTGACCGGGCCAGGCCAACTATCAATCACTTTCTGTTGAGTGCTTTCTTGTAGCTTCGCAAAATCGACAAAAGGCAGAATCTGCTCGATACTCTGAGCAATTAAAATCATGCCTTTTTCTACAGGTCGTTGTTTTAATCTTAATATTTCGAAAACAGCGGCTTCGTTTAAGGGATCACAGCCTAAGCCGAAAACCGCCTCTGTTGGGTACGCAAATACTTTGCCTTGTGCAAAGTCTTGCCTAAACTGAATGGGTGCAAATTGCATGGTGGATAATGTCTCTATTTTTCAAGCGTAAGCTGATGGTCACACTTGTCGTTAGCGCAGCTTAGCTGAAGTTTGTCTTTGGCATGAACAAGCATTATGGTTGAATTGCATTTTTCACAAAGTCGCGTTATCGGCATTAAATTGAGCACGAATTTACAACTTGGATAATTATCACACGCATAAAAAAACTTTCCAAACCGGTTTTGTTTCTTATTAATCGTTCCTTTATTACAGGAAGGACAAGAAACCGGGGTGTATTGTGCCGTTTTTTTAGCTGAATGATTATTCGAAATAAAGTGACAACTTGGAAAGTTTGTACAACCAATAAACATTCCGTATCGGCCTTTCTTTACCGCTAACGCTGCACTGCACTGAGGGCATTGGCTGTCGGGCATTTCTTTGACTACCGCAACATCGTTAGTACTGAGTGATTGGGTATAATCACAGTTAGGGTAAGCTGTGCAACCTAAAAACGTTGATTTGCCGACATGTTTTACGGCTAAATGCGCTTGGCACTTAGGGCAGTCACCATAAGCCAGTTGATTTGCACCATGGGCTGATACAAATAACTCGTTATTAATTTTAACCATACCAAGCTAGTGCAATAATCCTTCTGGAGCCTCAAACAGTAACTCTTCCATTTGTTCATAGGCCAGCTCTTTACCTGGAACATTAAACAATACCATCAGCACAACCCATTTTAGATCGACTACACAAAACTCATTTACTTCAATCTCCATGACTCTGTCGATGACCATTTCACGGGTTGTAGCGTCAAGCACGTTGATCTGCTCTAGGAACATCAAAAACCCTCTAGACTCTGTATCTAGCCTCTGTTGTTCTTCGAAAGTAAAAACCCGCGTTGTGGTGCTAAGCTGGCTAGTGTATTGCAGGTACGGGTTTGCGTCTGTTGTTTGCAATTCGCATAACTTTTCAAGCCATGCTAATGCTTTATAAATTTCACCATGGTGAAAACCTGCGCGAATTAACTCTTCCGTTAGTTCGTCTTGGTCAACCATAATATCTGATTCATTCTGCACTAAGTTTTCAAATAGATACATGAGGATATCAAACATGTTTAGCCCCTCAATTTAACGTAGCCTTCAGGTGTTGAGGCTACAATGCCACGCAACTCATATTGTAATAATTTTATCAGCACTTCTGAAACTGCCATGCCGGTGCGTTTTGCAATCAGATCAACTGATTGAGCGCTGTAAGTAACACTATCTAACAATGGATCAGATGCCAAGTCTTGATTGCGAATATTTTGGTCTTTATCAGAAGTTTTTACCGGTTTTGCCAGAAAAGGCAGTTCATCAATAATATCAGCCGCATTTTCAATCAATTTTGCTCCCGACTTAATAAGGAAGTGACAACCTTGAGCATTGGGATTGTAAATTGCGCTGGGTACCGCAAATACTTCTTTGTTTTGCTCTAATGCATAGCGGGTAGTAACGAGCGTACCACTTTTTATTTTCGCTTCTACCACCAATACGCCTAAGGATAAGCCGCTAATGATTCTATTTCGCCTTGGAAACAAGCTAGCATGAGGAGCAGTGCCCGGCGCAAACTCGCTGACAACCGCACCATGTTGTTGAATGTCGCAATACAGCTGCCGATGGCGAGCCGGATAAGCCCTATCGATTCCGCAGCCGAGGACTGCGATAGTGGGAACCTCATAATGCAAACTAGCGCGGTGACTTAAGCCATCTATGCCAAGCGCCATACCACTGGTAATAGCAACATCCAATTCTTGACTAATCCCTCTAACCAAGTCATCCACAACTTCTTTTGCATACTGGCTAGGGTTTCGAGTGCCGATCATAGCAAGCTGAGGCTGTAAGAGAATGTCCAATTGACCTGCCACAAAAAGAAAAAGTGGCGGGCGGCTTAGCTCAGTTAATAGTGGCGGAAAACGCGCGTCATCTAAGGTAACAAAATGATGCTGATCAGATAAGTCTAACCAATCATGGACTAAGCGCTTTGTTTTAAAATAGCTTGCTTGAGGTGAACGCAATGCGCTTATTTGCTCACTTTTCCAAGCGGCGTTAGCGAGATCTTGATTGCTTAACAGAGGTATTTGCAGCAAATCGCATTGATACAAACTAGCGGTCTGCATCAAGCCCGATATTCCCATTTTGGGGATACTATCGAGCAGCAAATATTGATTGATATTAGTACATGAAATATTGCGAAAGACCGAATCCTTGGTCATTGATTAGTTCCTTTTACATAATGTTAGTTTTCTGGAGGCGTTGGGCTAGCAATAATTTCACCGCCAGTAAGATGCGTAGTTGCCTTTGTTACCCAAGCATAGCTAGCATGCTCAAATCCACGTATTACAACAAGTTCGCCTACCTTGTACGCCGGTTGCGAGATAGTCTCCCCAAAATTGAAAAATGAGCTAATGCCACTTTCATCAGAGCTGCGTGTTGGCTCAGCTTTATAATGCACATCTGGGCCTTGCTTATAAATGCCAAACACGGTGCCTGGGTCTACCTTACGAGCACCGATATTAATAATTACAACGTCGTGCTTTGAGATAATGTTGTTCCCATTAATATTAGACACCAACTCCCCTTTTTCTCGAGTTGCCGCTTTCAGAGATAAATCATTGTTATTGAATGTCATCGCTGGACGAAGTTTATCGCCTTTCTTAACTTCGCGAATACTTTGTGCCACTTTGACGACATAGGTGCTGTCAAGATCAGTAGAGAAAGCGGCATCGCTAAGCTGAATCACCTGTATTCCTAGTAAGGCACCCAAGCTGTCATAGACTTCGCGCTCTTTGCGAACAATTTCAAACGAGTCAAAGTTAGCGGCTTCAGCATTCGCTATCGCTTTTGTTAATATGTAGTCTTCGTCAACAAAACGAGAGCTTCCTTCGCGATCGGTTAGCACCGCAGGTAAGGCATAAAAATCATCTACAGACATGATGCTATCGTTGTTAATATACATCTGTATTTTTTCCCACGGCAACACATTTATCGGCGAAGGTTTTTCAATTCGACGGCTTTCTGGTGTTAGGGTAATTAAAGGTTTGTCGCGCACAACTTCTAAAATCGGTACGCCGTTTTCCCACCGTAAACGCAACATATCGCCTGGGTATATTAAATGCGGGTTGGCAATCTGCGTGTTATTGCGCCATAGCTCTGGCCATCGCCAGGGCTGATTTAAAAACAGGCTGGAAATGTCCCAAAGCGTATCGCCTTTTTTAACAACATAAGTTTGCGGTGCATCGTTTCTGATGTTTACCACATCTGCATGCGCAAAATTGAAAACACTTAAGCCCACCAAGATGATGGCTAGAGTGCACGTAATGAGGCTTTTTAGACGCATGATTCTATTCCTGTACGAATATCAGTTTATTAATAAAGTGACTGTTGTATAATTCGTTATCGGTTTGAATTTGATAAAATTAACCTTAAATAGTAATTAAGAGGCGATAATATCTCTGGTAACGTCGCATCTTACGAAGTTTTCGATGAAATTAAACACGCATTGTGCGTTATCCGTATGAATAAACATACTGACTAAAAGAGTAGTTTTTATGGCTGTATTAGAAGTACTAACCTTTCCAGATGAGCGCTTGCGAACCGTCGCTAAGCCCGTTAAGGAAGTTAACAACGATATTAAAACCCTCGTCGCAGACATGTTTGAGACGATGCGAGATGAAAAAGGTATCGGTCTTGCCGCAACCCAAGTGAATGTGCACAAGCGAGTTGTAGTGATGGATGTATCCGAAGATCAGAACGAACCTCTTGTATTCATTAATCCTGAAATTACCCACAAAGATGGCACAACGGTGAGCGAAGAGGGATGCTTATCGGTTCCTAACAATTACGCAAAAATTGATCGCGCTGAGCACATTGTAGTAAAAGCATTGGATAAAACCGGTAAACCATTTGAACTTGAAGCAGACGGTTTGCTCGCGATATGTATTCAGCATGAACTTGATCATTTAGAAGGTAAATTATTTGTAGATTATTTATCGGCGATGAAAAGAGAGAGAATCCGCAAAAAACTTGAAAAAGAAGCCCGCCTGGCCGCTCGTGAGAGCTAGACTACTGATGACTGGAGCGCTAGCATGAAAATAATTTTTGCTGGCACACCCGAATTCGCAGCCGCACATCTGCAGGCTTTGATTCACGCAGGTCACAATATTATCGCAGTTTATACCCAACCAGACAGGCCATCTGGGCGTGGCAATAAACTTACTCCTAGCGCGGTGAAACTATTAGCCCTAAAACACGATATTCCTGTAGAGCAACCGCCAAGCCTAAAATCTGACGATGCACTGCGACAACTGCAAAACTATCATGCCGACCTAATGGTGGTAGTCGCATATGGTTTGTTACTTCCAAAAGCAGTGTTAGATACTCCTCAATTAGGATGCATTAATGTACACGGTTCACTCTTGCCAAAATGGCGAGGGGCAGCCCCTATTCAGCGAGCGATTTGGGCGGGCGATAAAAGCACTGGCGTCACTATTATGCAGATGGACGAAGGTTTAGACACCGGCCCGATGTTACTAATGAAATCTACAGACATTCTGCATACGGAAACTTCTGCAGACCTCTACGAGCGGCTTGCGACACTTGGTCCAGCAACACTTTTAGAATGCTTGAGCAAGATCAAGACCCTAAGGCCTGTCAAACAAGACGATGCAGCGGCAACTTATGCTAAAAAACTATCAAAAGAAGAAGCCAAGTGCGACTGGTCGTTAAGCTGTCATCAACTCGCCCGAAATGTACGAGCATTTAACCCATGGCCAATGGCATGGTTTGAATCAGAGCACAAGAACATCAAAATTCATCAGGCAATGGCAATTGAGCAAGCTCACAATATAGTAGCCGGGACGATTGTTAGATACGACAAAGAAGGCCTAGATGTAGCGTGTACTGACGGCATATTACGTATCACCAGTTTGCAAATGCCTGGCAAAAAAGCACAAGCAATCAATCAACTCGTGAACGGTAATCCAAATCAATTTGTTTCTGGCAGCGAGCTTTAGATGCCTTCACACAATCTACAATCTTCTGCTCAAGTTAAATTGGTATTGAGACATCCACCGCAATTAAGAGCCGATGCGGCCTGGGCGCTCATGCAAATATTGGAACTCGGATTATCATCAAGAGAAGTCATGCCAATGATATTTGAACGTCATCACAAAGCTCAAGACCGAGCCTGGCTGCAAGAAACCGTATTTGGGGTCCTAAGAGTGCTACCCACGTTACAAAGCTGGCTTCGCCATCTATTAAAATCACCCTTAAAGAAACAACAAAAAATCATTGAGCACGTGATCATGATTGGCTTATTTCAACAAGCATTCATGCGAACATCTTCTCATGCAGCTGTATCCGAGACGGTAAATGCCAGCAAAATACTGAAGCAGCCGCAGTTAAGCGGATTAGTCAATGCAGTGCTAAGAAACTTCGACCGCGAAAAACTTGTTGAACAGACATCAAGCGAGCCACACGTTATTGCAAACTTGCCTAAATGGCTCTATAAACAACTAGTCATTGCATACCCTGAACAGCTCACATCAATTTGCGATGCGATGCAAAACAAACCACCGTTATGGTTGCGAGTAAATCCTTTTGTTATAAGCCTCTTAGACTATAGCGAAGTGCTAACAGAGCAACAAATTGCCCATCAAACCTATCCTCCGTTTGCAGTTAAATTAGAGCGATATGCTGATGTCACGGGTCTGCCTCTTTTTGACGAAGGTGGGTTTTCTGTACAAGACCTTGCGGCGCAGCACGCTGCAGGCTTATTAAACTTACAGGCAAATGACATAGTGTTAGACGCATGTGCAGCGCCAGGCGGCAAAACCGCAGCGATTATTGAAGCTTGCCCAGATCTTGAGGCGATTTTCGCAATGGATAGCGCTGAGCAGCGAAACGCCCGCACTTACGAAAACTTAGCACGCCTTGGACATAGTCAGCGTTTAGGCGACAAACTACAGATCATCAACGCCGATGCAAGCAACCCACTCAGCTTTAAAACGCTCCCTCAATTTGACAAAATTTTGTTAGATGCGCCATGCTCAGCCACCGGCGTAATAAGACGACATCCCGACATAAAGTGGCATCGTAAAGCGAAAGACATTGAGGTCCTAACCCAGCTGCAATCGCAAATATTAGAATCTACTTGGGGAGCGTTAAAGCCCGGGGGCCTGTTGCTATATGCGACATGCTCTATTTTGCCTCAAGAAAATACCGAGCAAATTCTTAGGTTTTTGGCGGCGCATCCTGAGGCGAAACTTATACCCATTGAACATGGTGACAAAGACTACCTACAGGGCTGGCAAATATTACCTGGAGAACAAAACATGGATGGTTTCTTTTACGCGAGACTGCTAAAGTCAACGTAAGCTAAGATTAGCGGAATAATAAAGAGCAACACGATGAAAATCATTATCATAGGCGCAGGACAGGTTGGCGGCACTCTCGCTGAGAACCTTGTTGGTGAAAAAAACGAAATCACCGTTATCGATTCTGATTTAACAATATTAGAAGCTTTGCAGAACCGCCTTGACCTGCAAGTGGTTTGCGGCATTGGCTCACACCCCGACATTTTGAAAAAAGCTGGTGCGGAAGATGCCGACATGCTGATCGCTGTAACCAATAGCGACGAAAGCAATATGATGGCCTGTCAGGTCGCCTATAGTTTATTTAAGACGCCCACCAAAATCGCTCGAGTACGCTCAGAACAATATATTATTTATCAAGAGCAGCTTTACAAACATCAAGATATTCCAGTAGACCACCTTATTGCGCCTGAACAACTGGTTACCACCGCAATTAAACGCTTAATTGATTATCCCGGTGCACTGCAGGTCGTTGAATTTGCTGACGGAAAGGCTAGTTTGGTGGCAGTGAAGGCTTACTACGGGGGTTTATTGGTTGGTCATGCCCTATCTGCATTGAAAGAGCACATGCCCAATGTAGATACCCGAGTAGCCGCGATATATCGTCGCGGACGACCAATTCGGCCGCTGGGGTCGACCGTTATCGAAGCTGACGATGAAGTATTCTTTATTGCTGATACCAAGCATATCCGCGCGGTTATGAGTGAGCTGCAAAAACTCGAATCTAGCTACAAACGCATTATGATTGCTGGCGGCGGACTGATAGGCGCTGGCTTGGCCAAACGACTTGAACATAAACATAATGTCAAACTGATTGAGTACAACGCCGAACGAGCACAATACTTATCTACCGTGTTAGACAAAGCAATTGTATTTCAAGGTGACGCATCTGATGCCTCTTTATTGTCTGAAGAAAATGTTGAGCAAGTAGATGCATTTATCGCCGTCACCAATGACGACGAAGCCAATATTATGTCAGCAATGTTAGCTAAACGCATGGGCGCGCAAAAAGCCATGGTGTTGATCCAGCGCAGCGCTTATGTCGACCTTGTACAAGGCGGAGATATTGATATTGCATTTTCGCCACAGCAGGCAACCATCTCAGCACTGCTTACTCATGTAAGGCGTGGAGATATAGTGAACGTTCACTCACTTCGCAGAGGAGCAGCAGAAGCAATTGAAGCAATTGCTCATGGCGACGAGTCAACATCGAAAGTCGTAGGCAAACAAATACAAGATATTAAACTACCGCCGGGCACGACCATCGGAGCGATTGTGCGCAAGGACGAGGTCATCATAGCCCACAGCGATACTGTTATTCAGGCGAATGACCATGTAATTTTGTTCTTAGTCGACAAAAAGTTTATTTGGGACGTCGAAAAACTGTTTCAACCTAGCGCTCTATTTTTTGGATAAACGGAGCTTTTGTGCCCTTAACTTCGCCAAAATGTAGGCGATAATAATACCAACAGAGAGAATACTTCAAGCCGACCGAAAAGCATGGCTGAAACAAGTAGCCACTTACCACTGTCAGACACTTCAGCATATGTACCTGCTACTGAACCAAGACCGGGGCCTAAGTTATTTAGTGTGGCAGCGGTGGCTGAAAATGCCGTGATATTATCAAGTCCACTGGCGATAAGGCCAATCATGATCACCACAAAAACGATGGCATATGCCGCAAAGAATCCCCAAACAGCCTCGACAACTCTTGATGGCATCGCCCTATCCCCAAGCTTTACTGCATAAACTGCTTTTGGATGAATCAACCTGTCAACTTCGCGTTTGCCTTGCAAAAACAGCAAAAGCACTCTGATCACTTTCAAACCGCCGCCAGTTGAGCCTGCGCAGCCGCCAATAAAGCTAGAGAATATCAATAAAATTGGCAAAAACGCTGGCCATGAAGAAAAATCGGTTGTTGCAAAACCCGCCGTAGTACTAATTGAAACAGCTTGGATAAGCGCTTGATCAAGGGCCATTTCCGCTGAGTCGTACACCGAATAATTTACCAGCACTAAAAAACAGACCGTAATTAACACAAATTGAATAGTAAAGAAGGTCTTGCACTCTGGATCTTTAAAGTAATTTTTTATATTTCGACCGCTTACCGCCGAATAATGCAGAGAGAAATTTAGCGCCGCAATCCATAAAAATATTACGCAAACCACATTGACCGCGACACTGTTAAAATATCCAAGGCTGGCGTCATAAGTTGAAAATCCACCGATAGCGATGGTAGAAAATGCATGGCAAACCGCATCAAAAAGATTCATACCAGCGAGCCAATAAGCGAATGAGCAAGCAATGGTCAGGGATAAGTAGATGTACCACAGGTGCTTGGCGGTATCGGCGATACGTGGCGTCATTTTTGAGTCTTTTACTGGCCCAGGTGTTTCTGCCCGATAGAGCTGCATACCGCCCACCCCTAAGATAGGTAGCACAGCGACGGCCAGAACAATGATCCCCATACCGCCTAACCATTGCAGTTGCTGTCGATAATACTGTACCGCTTTGGGCAGAAATTCAATACCCTCTATAACCGTGGCGCCGGTAGTGGTTAGGCCTGAAAACGACTCAAAAATGGCGTCGGTAATGGTCATCTGTGGTTGATCTAGGAGTGCAAAAGGTAAAGCACCAAAGGTTGCTAGTACCGTCCAGAACAATACAACAATCAGAAAACCTTCTTTTGCTCTTAAGTCACTTTTGTTTCGTCTATTGGGGTACCAGAACATTAAACCGGTCACCAGACTCAGAAAAAACGCAACCAAGAATGCTAGGCCACCACCATCTTGATAGATGACAGATATAAGCGCAGGCGGTAACATGGTAACGCTAAATAACGCTACGAGCAGGCCCAAAATTCTTATAATGGCGCGGTATTGCAATGTCGATTTGCCTTGTTAGAAATGTCACTTTACTAATTCAAAAGGTGATATCACCTGTCTGTATGCATTGTGTGCCTTTAACAATAAAAACTCAAACACAATGCCAATAATTTATTTTAGTTTGTAACTTATTGAACCTCATAGATAAAAAAATTAAGCAAATTTATTACTTGGCAACTTAAATTTTTGTGCTAACTTTAACCTCGTTACAGCGCATTTCTTTGTTGCTGTTATAGCAGGAAGTATCAAAAAATAAAAATAGTAAAGGATGTTCGGCTGTCGCCTTCGTAGTTTTCCTAAACCAATTTATTGCGTACTTTTTCTTTTAGAGAAAAGGTAGGTTTTTGCTGTGTTATTTTTACTTACTAACAGAGTTATCCACAAGTGACTAATTATTAACCATAAAAATACTCCCGTAAATTCAAACCCTTACGGCGATAACGAGAAAAGAGTAAACGAATTATGCACAAACATAACACGCCACCTTTAGTTCTTGTTGATGGCTCATCATATCTGTTCAGAGCGTTTCACGGCATGCCTCCTCTCACCAATAGCAAGGGGCAAGATACTGGTGCCATTTACGGCGTGGTAAATATGCTTCGCAGCTTAGTAAAAGATTATGCACCGACTCACATGGCGGTGATATTTGATGCCAAAGGAAAGACCTTTCGCGACGATATTTATGATCAATACAAAGCCAACCGCCCGCCAATGCCCGATGAGCTTCGCGGTCAAATAGAGCCACTGCATACTATCGTGAAGGCCATGGGTTTCCCGATCATAGTCGAGCCGGGCGTAGAAGCCGATGATGTCATTGGCACACTTGCAAAACAGGCTACCGAACAAGGCATCGAATGCGTCATCAGCACCGGCGACAAAGACATGGCACAGTTAGTCAGTGAGCATGTGACGCTCATCAATACGATGACCCGCACCACGATGGACTTGGACGGCGTCGTCGAAAAATTTGGTGTCCCGGCTGAACTGATCATCGATTTTCTTGCATTAAAAGGCGATAAAGTCGACAACATCCCCGGCGTGCCGGGTGTTGGCGATAAAAGTGCTGTTGCCATGTTAAACGGCATCGGAGGAGTCCACGCTATCTATGAAAACCTAGACAAAATCGCCGATTTAGATTTTCGGGGAGCGAAAACAATGGCCAGTAAAATGGCCGAGTATAAAGAACAAGCCATGCTGTCATACGAACTCGCTACCATTGCCTGCGACCTCAAACTTGAATATGTGCCAACAAGTTTGCAAATGGGTGAAATGGATAAGGCCCAGTTAAAAACCTTATTTGCAGAGCTCGAATTTAAAAAGTGGCTGAGCGAAGTCAGTGACGGCGCAAGCAACTATGCAGAAGCTCTCGAAAACAACAGTGCGCCCGACACATCAACACCTGAAATAAGCACCGTTGCAAGCGCCAACTTTGATATCGACGCTTATATTACAGTGCTTGATCAAGGCGCCTTTGCATCCCTGAAAGCAAAACTAGAGCAGGCGGTATACTATGCCGTAGATACCGAAACTACCAGCCTCGATTACATGCAGGCCGAACTCGTGGGCATTAGTTTCGCATTGGCACCAAATGATGCTTATTACATCCCTGTTGCCCATGATTACCCTGGAGCACCAGAGCAGCTTGACCGCGACTGGGTGTTAGCAGAATTAAAGCCATTGCTTGAAGCTGACGACCAAAAAAAGATTGGTCAGCACATTAAGTATGATAAAAATGTTTTAGCCAATTACGATATACAGTTAAACGGCATATTGTCCGACACGATGCTCGCTTCTTATGTCTTAAACAGCGTGGCGACAAAGCACAACATGGATAGTTTGGCGTTAAAATATTTAGGTCATAAATGCATCGGCTTTGAAGAAATAGCCGGTAAAGGTGTAAAACAACTCACTTTCAATCAACTAGAACTGGAAATTGCCAGTCGCTATGCGGCAGAAGACGCTGACGTTACTTTACGTCTTTACGAAGCACTAAACGTCCTGCTCAGCGCGCAACAAGGCTTAAGTAGCGTGTTAAACGAGATAGAAGTGCCCTTATCTTCTATACTGGCAAAAATGGAACAAACCGGTGTGCTTATTGATTCACAAATGCTTGCGCAACAAAGCCAAGACTTAGCCAAGCGGATCATAGAGCTTGAGGCACAAGTCCATGAGCTTGCCGGCGAACCCTTTAATTTAGGGTCTACCAAGCAACTTCAGCACGTCTTATTCGAAAAAATGTCTTTGCCCGTCGTGAAGAAAACCCCTAAAGGCGCGCCGTCAACCTCTGAAGATGTGCTGCAAGAATTAGCTGCCGAATACGAACTGCCGGCCCTTATTATGCAGTATCGGGGTTTATCCAAACTTAAGAACACCTACACCGACAAGCTACCAAAGATGATTCATCACCGCACCAATCGTGTCCATACTTCATATCATCAGGCTATTGCTGCAACAGGCAGGCTATCTTCGAGCGATCCGAATTTGCAGAACATTCCAATTCGAACTGTAGAGGGTCGTCAAGTTCGCCAAGCTTTTATACCGCAACCGGGTTTTAAAATGGTGGCTGCAGATTATTCTCAAATTGAACTACGGATCATGGCGCATTTAAGCAAAGACGAAGGCTTACTAAAAGCCTTTAGCGAAGGTAAAGATATTCATAGTGCAACCGCTTCTGAAGTATTTTCGGTGCCACTTAACGAGGTCACCACCGAACACCGGCGTAGTGCAAAAGCCATTAACTTTGGTCTGATCTACGGTATGAGTGCCTTTGGCTTATCCAAGCAGTTAAATATCTCAAGACACGACGCACAGATGTATATGGATACTTACTTTGAGCGTTACCCAGGTGTCCTTAAATATATGGAATCGACTCGCGAAGGAGCCAAACAAACTGGCTATGTATCAACCGTCTTTGGACGTCGCCTATATTTGCCTGAAATCAACGCTAGCAATGGCGCTAGACGCAAAGGCGCTGAGCGTGCAGCAATCAATGCGCCGATGCAAGGAACCGCGGCTGATATTATTAAAAAAGCGATGATTGACGTGGCGGCTTGGATGGATAGTTTAGGGGATACAAAAGACATTATTATGATCATGCAAGTACACGATGAACTGGTGTTTGAAATTCGCGAAGATAAGTTAGACACTTTTGTGCCAAAAATATGCAAAGTCATGCAGGACTGCGTAAAAATTGATGTGCCTTTAGTAGTTGAAGCTGGGGTCGGTAAAAACTGGGATGAGGCGCACTAACTGAGGCTGTAAAAATAAATTAGATTTTTTAAAGAAATATTTGAACTAACTTTATTTCGACCACTCATATATAGCGAATGTGTTGTTCTCCCTAAGTGGTTTGCCCCGAATCTTTTCGGGGCTTTCTTTTTTTTGCTCGATAGAATTTTTTTACTGCGCAGCTTTGGGTTCAGGTTTTTCTACCCCTAACCAATCTAATAAAATCCCCTCTGCTTCACCTAAACCAACGCCGGTTAACGATGAAAAAGCCTGCACTTTTACATCGCCCATAAATGCTAGCGAAGCTTCGCGCACCATCAGCACCTGCTGCTTACGCTTACCTGCTTTTAATTTATCTGCCTTAGTTAGTAGCAACAATACCGGAATTTTTGCACTAACAGCCCAAAATATCAGATCTTGATCAAGGTCTTTCAATGGATGCCTGATGTCCATCAGCACGACTAAGCCCTTCAGACAATTTCGTTTTTGCAGATACTCTCCTAAGGCCTTCTGCCATTTCAGCTTCATTGCGATAGGGACTTTTGCATAGCCATACCCAGGTAAATCGACCAGGCGACGCTTATCGTCAAGCTCAAAAAGGTTGATTAACTGAGTTCGACCCGGTGTTTTACTCGTACGAGCCAAACTATTTTGTCGAGTAATTTTGTTCAGTGCGCTAGACTTCCCAGCGTTCGATCGTCCGGCGAATGCGATTTCGATGCCGTCAAATGGCTCTAGATGCCCGATGTCAGGGGCACTGGTGAGAAATTTTGCTTTTGTAAAATATGACATAAGTTACCAAAATCGTTAAAAAACAGACTAAAAGTGTATGAAATGATTTACCGATCATGCATTTAAATCGATAGTATTGCTAGGTAAGAGTTTTTTTAATGGTGTATTTGTGTAAAATATCACGCCATCACAGTATGGTGATTTGTTAAACCGTATCTTAAGAGAGATTAAGTATGAAAAAATTATGTTTGCTTCTAGGGCTAATCCTTGTAAGCGCAACAACCGTTGCTATCGATGGTGACCCAGAAGCAGGAAAAACCAAATCTGTTACATGTGCAGCGTGTCATGGTTCAGATGGTAACAGTGCTATTCCACTTAATCCCAAAATTGCAGGTCAACACGCAGGATACATATACAAACAATTGACCGAATATAAATTGGCTAGCCAAACCGGTGGTAAAGAAGGGCGCAACAATGCAGTGATGAACGGCATGGTAGCGGCACTTTCAGATCAAGATAAAAAAGACTTAGCAGCCTATTTCTCAAGCCAAGACACAAAAATCGGCTCTGCCCCAGAGGACGCAATTGCTGCTGGAGAAGCCTTATATAGAGGCGGTGACGCAGAGCGCGGAATTACTTCTTGCATGGCGTGTCATGGTCCCGCTGGCGAAGGCATGAATTTAGCAGGTTTTCCGGTTCTTAGCGGTCAACACGCACAATATACTGCGCAGCAACTTAAAATGTTCCGTTCAGGAGACCGTCATAACGATCTAAATGGCATGATGCGCGATATTGCTGTTAAACTCACAGATAAAGACATTGAAGTGCTATCAGCTTATCTTGAAGGTTTGTATTAAAATTTAAGAATCGAAAAATTCGATAGAAAAACTTTTGTAAATAAGTTGTAAATTTATTTTATGTAGGTATTATTCGAACCAGTAGCAAGCAGACCAACACTAGTTAGGCAATTGCACTAAGATTTTATAATAAGAAAGCGTAACGGATTACCAAAAATCAGTTAGCTTGTTTTGATAATAATAAGAAAAAGTAAAATTAGCATATAACGTGAGCACATGAAGTGCTAAACGGGAGAGGTGTCACAAGACACTGATTAATATTAAGGTGATATCTTCGGGTATCACCTTTTTTCTTGTCTACAATATTTATCTTCGGTAAATCATCAATACACCGTACAATACCCAATATAATTCAAACCAGCCGAGGCACTTAGGCTGGTTTTGACACTACATTAAACATTGAGAATAATATGACACGCGTAAAAAAATCTCGAAAAGTCGGTAGAATCGGGGTTGCTAAAACGGATGCCCCTAGAAAGGTCAAAAAAACCCAACTAGCCAAATCGACCAATACTGCAGGAAATAAAGCCGGTACACGTCAACAAGTGGCAAACACTGGCCCTGTGAATGGCGGCGAAAAAGACAAGCAAGATCCACGTGTGGGTAGTAAAAAGGCGATTGATTTAAACAAATATCAATCCACCAGCACACCCGTACAAGAAAAAAAGTCTCGCTTTAAAACGCCGCAACAAGAATTAGACAGCATCGAGAAAGACACTAAGTTAGAAGCCTTACTTGAAAAGCAAGAAAGTAAAAAACTCAACCTTGCCGAACAGGAGTATGTCAGCAAAAGCCTTAAGCGCCATAAGCAGCTTTGTGACATGCTCGGAATTGACATGATAGAAGATGAATCTGAACAAGAGATTGATCCCTTTGCGCAATTAGATGCAATAAGACTAGATGATTTCAAAGATTAGAAGATAAACATGGTTTGGACGTTAGCAGCCGTTGGCGCAGTGGTCATTGTAGTATTGAGTGTATATGCTGGAAGACTGCTTTTTTTGCTACAGGCACAAAAAAGTCGACATCAAGTGGCTAAGCAAAAGCGTATCGATGATATAACCGAAAGTATTCAAACCATCGCATTTGCAATGCACCAACAGCAGTGCGATTTGTCTGAAGGTACTATACGCATATGCCGCTTGCTTGAAGCGATGCCACTTGACCCTTTACCTGACTTTAAACAAGAATATCCTGCCATACATAGTTTGTTCGACAAGGTAAAAAACTACCCAACTCACGAAGAGCGAAACGCCTTATCTAAGGCTGAGCGGCGCGGTCAGGACAAAGAGCGCGGGCAGTTTGAGAGCGAGCTAGAATCATCCATCTTACACGAGACAGAAAAACTCAAATCGTTTACTGTTTAACTACGCAAATTTAAAGCGCCGCCACTTATTCACACCAATCATCAATGTGTAATGTCCTAGAGTTGTTAACTCTAGGGCATAAGAATTACCAACTGCTATTAAAGCAATGTATACTACGGCCTTTATTTTAACGTCACTGAGCATTAATAGCGGTCTGATATGCAGAAATTCGATCTTGACACTTTTCAGGGCTTAATCCTTGCCCTCCAGGACTATTGGGCGCAACAAGGTTGCGTGATTATTCAACCACTAGATATGGAAGTTGGCGCTGGCACTTTTCACCCAATGACCTTTTTACGCTCACTTGGCCCAGAGCCTATGAACAGTGCCTATGTGCAGCCCTGCCGACGCCCTACAGACGGACGTTACGGTGAGAACCCTAACAGACTGCAACACTACTATCAGTTTCAAGTCATGCTCAAACCTTCTCCTGAGAACTTTCAAGAACTTTATCTTGGCTCACTAAAGATGCTTGGATTCGATCCCCTTGTTCATGACATTCGCTTTGTTGAAGACAACTGGGAGTCACCAACTTTAGGCGCTTGGGGCTTAGGCTGGGAGATCTGGCTTAACGGCATGGAAGTCACGCAATTTACATACTTTCAGCAAGTGGGCGGGATTGAATGCAAACCCGTTACTGGCGAAATTACTTATGGTTTAGAACGCTTAGCAATGTACATGCAAGGTGTCGATAGCATATATGATTTGGTTTGGACGAAGGGTCCATTTGGCACAGTAACGTATGGCGATGTGTTTTTACAAAACGAAAAAGAGCAGTCCGCTTATAATTTTGAACATGCTGATGTAGCATTTTTGTTTGAAACCTTTGAGCAATGCGAGAAGGCCTGCGAAAAACTCATTGAAGCACAACTGCCCTTACCTGCCTATGAGCAAGTAATGAAGGCCTCCCATGCGTTTAATATGTTAGATGCGCGCCATGCGATATCGGTAACCGAGCGTCAAGGTTATATCCTGCGAGTGAGAACGCTCTCTAAAGCAGTCGCACAGATGTATTTCGACTCAAGAGAAGCACTTGGCTTCCCACTTTGTAAAGAATCTCATTCAACTCCTGCTGCCGTAGGAGCAAAATAAATCAATGAATATGCCATTACACACTCTTTTAATTGAACTTGGAACTGAAGAGCTCCCACCAAAGTCTTTAAAACAGCTTACCAGTAGCTTTGAACAAGGCATTATCAGCGAACTCGAAAAGCAAGGCTTCGCTTTCGAACAAGCATTTGCCTATGGCGCGCCACGTCGCTTGGCAATTCGCCTAACACGTTGCCAACGCGTACAAGACGACAAAGAAGTTGAAAAGCGCGGTCCAGCAGTGGCGACAGCCTTTGATGCCGATGGAAAACCAACCAAAGCAGCTTCAGGTTGGGCGCGAGCAAACGGCATTGAAGTGGCCGATGCCCAGCGCCTCGTCACTGACAAGGGTGAATGGTTGCTTCACAAAGCGCTAGTGCCCGGTCAGCGTTTAGATACCGTAATAGAAGACATTATTCAAAAAGCCCTCAAACAGTTGCCAATTCCTAAAGCTATGCGCTGGGGCGCATTTGACGCTGAATTTATACGACCCGTGCATACACTCTGCGTTATGTACGGTGAAGAAGTGTTGCCGGTAAACGTACTCACTATTGACTCATCGAATCAATGTTCAGGTCATCGCTTTCATGGTGAACATAGATTTACAATTGAACATGCCGATAGTTACGAAAGCCAACTTAAAGCACAGTATGTTATCGCAGATTACGCAGCAAGAACCGCTGCAATAGCCGAGCAACTGCAGAGTAATGCTTCCCAGCTTGGTTTGGTCGCCGATTACGATCAGACACTACTTGAAGAAATATCTTCTTTGGTTGAGTGGCCAGTGGTATTGCAGGCTAAATTTGAAAGGCGTTTTTTACAAGTCCCTAAAGAAGCTCTCATTTACACCATGAAAGACGACCAAAAATATGTGCCTTTACTTACCAGTGACGGTCAGCTGTCAGAGACGTTTTTGTTTGTATCTAACATAGAAAGCAAAGATCCTAGCCAAGTTATTGCGGGCAACGAAAAGGTTATCCGCCCGCGCTTATCCGACGCCGAGTTTTTCTTTGAGAGCGATAAAAAAACCTCGCTCGCAGACAAGGCAGCTAAACTTCAAGATATATTGTTTCAAAAATCGCTAGGGACTGTTGCCGATAAAAGCGCTCGCGTCGCAAGCATTACCCAAATCATTGGCCACATGATCAATGCCGATACCGCGACGCTCGCACATGCAAAGCGAGCTGCAGAACTTGCCAAAGCTGATTTAGTATCAAACATGGTCATGGAATTTACCTCTGTTCAAGGCGTGATGGGCAGACACTACGCTGAACATGATGGTGAATCAGCAGAAGTAGCCGTCGCTATAGAAGAACAATACTTACCGCGCTTTGCTGGCGATAAACTTCCTGCCACCCAAGTTGGCTTATTAGTCTCATTGGCTGAGAAACTCGATACCCTAGTAGGAATATTTGGTGTGAACCTCATCCCTAAGGGTGACAAGGACCCCTTTGCCTTAAGACGAAGTGCAATCGGCATTTTAAGAATGCTGGTTACCTTTAAATTAGATATACAAATAGGTGAACTAATTAACGCTGTTACCGCCGAATTTGGTGATTTACTAAAAAATAAAGACACTGCTCAGCAAGTCACCGACTTCTTGTTTGATCGCTGCAAGCCCTTTTATGGTGATCAAGGTATTGGTGCGGATATTGTTAATTCGGTAATGACGGTAAATACGACTGGCTCATTAAGCGATATTGATAAGCGAGTCTTAGCCGTATCGGCCTTTAGCCAACACAGCGCAGCCGCCAGCTTAGTTGCTGCAAACAAGCGGGTGGCGAATATCCTAAGTAAAAACGATATTTTGTTTGCACAAGAACAGAGTGTTGACCTTGCATTACTGACGCAAGCCGAAGAGCGCGATTTGTATGAAGCATTTTTGCACACCAAATCAAGCTTAGCGAAAAGTTCGGTAAATCTCGATTATCAGCAAATACTAAGCGAATTAAGTGCGCTCAAAGAGCCATTAGATGCGTTTTTTGACAAGGTTATGATAATGGCAGATGATGAAGCGGTGAAAGATAACCGAATTTGTTTGATATCCAATGTTCGCGGTTTGTTTTTATCCGTGGCAGATATCTCAGTATTGAATATTTAGATATGCGATCGCAGTTGAGTTAATGCCCATGTCAAAACCACACAAAATATTGTTTCTTGCCAGCGTATTCGCCATTACCGGCTGCGCAGTGCCAAGCACATCTGAGCTTTTCTCAACGACGCCTGAAAAAAACTATAGCAACGTCTATCTACGCGGCGTCTTTAACTGGTGGGAAGCCACTGACGCTTTTAAGTTTAAAGTAGTAGATGAATATACATTGAGTGTTGACGTTGAGCTTATTGCCGATGGTCAACCTTATGACTTTAAAGTCGCTGACAATACTTGGTCGCCCGCGTTTAATTGTGGTTTAGCCACACAAAGCGCTGCAATGAGTATTAACGTAGACGTTGAGCTGTATTGTTATAGTGACTCGTTAAATCTGCAATTTACGCCCTCTGAAACCGCTACCTATCGATTTGAGCTAGATGTCTCAAATAATCAGTACCCAGAATTAAAAGTCACGGCAATTAACTAGTGCTGGATCCAACACTCGCATTAGTCGCTGTTGGTTTACTTTCAATAAGCTGCCAGTTTATTGCACACAAAGTAAAGCTCCCTGCGATACTTTTTTTGTTACTTGCCGGCATTATTATAGGTCCTGTGACCGGCACTTTTACTGCAGACGGGCTCTTTGGCGATCTGTTATTCCCGATCGTTTCCTTAGCCGTCGCGATTATACTTTTTGAAGGCGCATTAACACTCAAATTCAGCGATATTAGTGGGCATGGGAATATGGTTCGCAATCTGTGCTCTACAGGGGTATTTGTAACGTGGATAGTGGTTACCCCGATCGCATACTATTTCCTTGATATACCGTTGGGACTGGCAGCCTTACTAGGGGCTATTATCACCGTCACAGGGCCAACAGTTATAGTGCCGATGCTACGTACCGTGAGGCCATCGAGTAAGATAGGTAATATTCTGCGTTGGGAAGGCATTGTCATCGATCCGATTGGTGCCTTACTGGCAGTCCTTGTTTTTGAATTTATATTAACGCAGCAAGATGCCTTAACCCACACCCTGCTCGCTTTCGGCCAAACTATTCTGTCTGGATTGCTAATAGGCGGCCTGACAGGCTACCTGCTGGGCTTATCTCTGCGTCATAAACTCATTCCTCACTATTTACAGAATACCGCTACCTTGACCCTTATGCTTGCGGGCTTTGCATTCTCTAATGCACTGGCTCACGAATCGGGGCTTTTAACCGTCACCGTTGCCGGCATGATCCTGGCGAATATGAAGAATGTGGATGTATCGGATATTCTAGAGTTTAAAGAAACTCTCAGCGTTTTGTTGATCTCTGGCTTGTTCATTTTATTGGCGACCAGAATGGATTTCAGTGCCATTCAAGCTGTTGGTATGGGAGCGGTTGTAGTAGTGATCGTAGTAATGTTCATTGCCCGCCCTGCCGCCGTTTTCGCCTCTGCACTTGGCACTAATTTGAGCTTAAAAGAAAAACTGTTATTAAGCTGGATCGCGCCGCGCGGGATTGTTGCAGCGGCAGTAAGCGCTCTTTTTGCATTAAAGTTAGAAGCCGAAAATTACCCGCAGGCAGAAGTGCTTGTACCCATGGTATTTCTGATCATTATCGCCACCGTTGTAACACAAAGCCTTACATCAGCGAAAGTCGCTGAGTATCTTGGTTTGCGCTCACCAGAAGCCAATGGTTTGTTTTTGTTTGGTGGCAGCCATTTTTCTCGCGCTTTAGCCGTTGAACTTCAAAAGAATAATGTGCCAGTTATTCTTGCAGATACGAACTGGGACACGGTAAAAGAAGCACGAATGGCAAATACTAAAACGTATTTCGGTAACCCCATGTCAGAGCATGCGCAGCGCCATTTAGATTTAACTGCAATTGGCTCAGTTCTAATACTGTCTCCTTACCGACAGCTCAATCCGTTAGTGATGATGCACCTTGAACATGAGTTAGGCAAAGAGGCGACCATTTTAGGACTGAACACCAAAGAAAGTGAAGGGATGACAAGTCATCAGGTCTCAGAAGCTTATGCGAAAAAGCTTGCGCTTTTTGATGCTCATGTGACCTACAGCTATTTAGCTAGTGCGATGAAAAGAGGCGCTATAGTCAAAACAACAGCACTCACAGAAGAGTTTACCTATCAAAACTATCTAGCTCAATATGAAAACGAACTTATACCCCTAGTTTATTTGGCTGAACGTAAAGTTGGTGTTTTTTCAGGTAATAAAACGATTACGCCCAAACCTGGCTGGAGAATTATCAGCTTGATCCTTAAACCTGGTGTTGAGCACTCAAGTCAATTAAGTAAAGATAAGGCCGACGCTTAAGGTGTTTGTATTGTATATTTATGCTCTTGGCTTACGACTATCAAAGATCGTTTTCATTTGATTGGCGAAAGCCACAAACTTCTCTCTCATCGTGGTTTTAACCTTTATATTGATACCCGTAAACAAGGCTAAACCTTCTATAGTGATGGTAGGTGCTTGGCGTGAAGCAATAGATGGAGCTTTATTGTTGACTCCACCAAAGACACAGAATATCTTTGAGACAACATTAACGTTTTCGGAGACATAAATATTATCGCCGCTAAAGATGCCTAAAATCTTAATCGTGACATTTGGGGATGTAAAACGAGCATCAGTAAAATCAATGTCAGCGCCACCAAAAATACTAATGACTGTAATTGTTTTAGGGACCGTCCAATGCCCTGTTCGGTCGGAGCCACCGAAGATATTCACAATGGTGTCAGATTCATCTGTCGCTTCATCATGATAGTTCACAGAAAACTGCCGTTCCTTATGTTGCTTAATAGTTGCGTCGGGGGCGTCATCTAAGTCTTCAATCTGTTTAACCATTTCAAGGTGCGACGTCGTCTCAATCACAACATCGAGTCTTCTTTCAAATGCTTCGCTTGAAATGAAGCCGTGGCTATAGTTGTGCACTAGGACGTCAATAACTTCTTCTTTTACCGTTTCAATGGGTCTATCTTCTAGTTTTACCGGCACCTTAATATTCCTTTAATATAGCGCGATGAGTTGAATTTCCCACACGCGAATGACCATAGCTTGTAATAATGCATAGTTCGTGCCTACAATAATAGTCAATAAATTCAGGTATTTGTAGTTAAAAACATGCTATGTAGTAGTCGTTTTGTTAATAAGTTGAGCAAATTAGCCATTATTTGGTATGTATATTAAGCTACTTAGTTAAATTATATGTGTTCGTTTTTTATCGAAATCACTCATTCATGACAGTTTCTTAGAGGATATTTCCACGGTGCACAATCATGGACCATTTATCGTATTATCGGTGTTGTTTTTACTTTTCGGATTGGTGTCCAAGTTAGCCGATCGTTCCTACTTCACCGCACCGATGGTATTTATGTTCGTTGGTGCATTTATCGCATACTTTAATGCTGACCTTGTTGCGCTGCATATAAGCTCTTTAGAGGTTAAGTTTATAGCCGAAGTTACCCTAATCATCATTTTATTTACCGATGCCTCATTGATTCGCTTTAGACGTTTAAAACAAGTTTTAGTAGGCATTCCGGGGCGGCTCTTAGGCATCGGATTACCCTTAACAATGCTTTTGGGAGCGCTGTCTGCTATCGTCTTGTTCCCAGAATTTGATATATGGTTAGCGTTATTAGTTGCATTGATTTTGTCGCCAACCGATGCTGCCTTGGGGCAAGCTGTTATCAAAAATGCCAACGTACCAGAAAAAATTCGCAGGGCCATTGGCGTAGAAAGTGGTTTAAATGATGGAATTGCCTTACCACCTATATTAATGGCCATAGCCGCAGTTAGTATCAGTGAATCACATGATAGTAACAGCGGGCACTGGCTTAGCTTCATGGCAATGCAACTGATATTAGGCCCTTTAATTGGCGCACTAATTGGAAAGCTTGGCGGTACGTTAGTCGATTGGGCTGCTAGCCGAGATTGGATGAATAGTACATTTCAACAGTTAAGCGGGGTCTCTCTAGCGATACTCGGATATTCATGCGCTGAACTAATCGGCGGGAATGGATTTATAGCGGCCTTTTTTGCGGGACTGATGTTTAGTTCTAAACTTGAAATATTAAGACAGCGAAGCGCCGCATATGGAGAAGCACACAGTGAGCTGCTGTCTTTAGGTGTATTCTTTATTTTGGGTGTAAGCGCAGTACCCTTTTTCTTTCCGTTTTGGGATGTGAGGGCGCTAATCTATGCTTTGTTCAGTTTAACGATTATCAGAATGTTGCCGGTATTTGTTAGTTTAATGGGAAGCGATTTGGACACCTACAGCAAGTTATTCATCGGTTGGTTTGGGCCTAGAGGTATCGCGTCTGTATTATACTTACTCATCGTAATAACTGATATTGGTGTTGTCGGTTTTGAATATCCACTCTCAATCATTGTTCTAACGATCTGTATTAGCGTTTTTGCACACGGCGCGTCAGCAACACTGTTATCAAATGTATTTAATAGACCATCAAATAAAAATAGAACTTAATCCTGTTTATCATCGGTGTTGAGAGATATGAACAATCTAGAACAATAAAAAAGCGGTGCTATTTAACAGCGCCGCTTTTTTATTTGTTTTAATCTTATGATGATCTTTTAGACGTCCAAGTTTTCGACGTTAAGCGCGTTTGTTTCGATAAACTCACGACGGGGTTCGACCTGATCGCCCATTAAGGTTGTAAACAGTTGGTCCGCTCCTATTGCGTCTTCAATGGTGACCTGCAACATTCGGCGTGAAGCTGGGTCCATAGTCGTTTCCCATAGCTGCTCAGGATTCATTTCTCCTAAGCCTTTATAGCGCTGAATATATTGTCCACGTTTGGCCTCAGCCATTAGCCAATCAAGTGCCTCTGCAAAGGTGGTCACTGCTAGCGTTTTTTCACCACGTTTGACATATGCACCCTCTTCCATCAGGTTATTAATCGTTTGGTTTAAAGACATCATCTTTTGATATTCAGGAGAAGACATAAACTCTTGATTTATATAGTATTCATAGTCAATACCGTGCCGTTTCATGATTATAACAAGCTCGTTTTTGTTTGACTCATCGAGCCTAATCTCAAACAAGAAACTTTGACCAGTGTCTTCCGCGCTACTTAAGTTCGTAACAAGCTCCTCGCCTAATAAAGTCAACTTAGACTTATCATCTAGCATGCCTTGATCAAGAATATCTGAATAAACGAGCTGTGTTAAAATAGAGGTCGGCATTCTGCGGCTCATTCTACCAATCATCGTAAATGTTGACTGATATAAACGAACCATGTTTTCTAAAGCAATACCTTGTATCGCTGGAGCTGCTTCACTGACATATAAACTTGCACCATCCACAGCAATATTAGTAAGGTGGTCAGTCAATGCTGGCTCATCTTTTAAATACTGCTCTTGTTTACCTTTTTTGATTTTATATAGAGGCGGTTGAGCGATAAATATGTGACCACGCTCTATCATCTCTGGCATTTGACGATAGAAGAACGTCAGTAAAAGCGTTCGAATATGCGACCCATCAACGTCAGCATCGGTCATAATAATAATACTGTGATAGCGAAGTTTGTCCGGATTATATTCATCCCTGCCAATGCCACACCCTAGAGCAGTTATAAGAGTTGCCACTTCTTGTGACGACAGCATTTTGTCGAATCGTGCCTTTTCAACGTTAAGAATTTTACCTTTCAAGGGCAGAATTGCTTGGTTTTTACGATTGCGACCTTGCTTAGCAGAACCGCCAGCAGAGTCCCCTTCCACAATATAAAGCTCAGAAAGTGCTGGGTCTTTTTCTTGGCAGTCGGCCAGTTTGCCTGGCAAGCCGGCTAAATCTAATGCTCCTTTGCGGCGCGTCATATCTCGCGCCTTACGAGCAGCTTCTCGTGCACGAGCAGCGTCTATGATCTTGTTTACAATAATGCGGCTGTCACCTGGGTTTTCAGCTAAAAAGTCTGTAAATTCCTCACCCATAGTACCTTCTACCGCTGACTTTACTTCAGAAGAAACTAATTTGTCTTTTGTTTGTGAAGAAAATTTGGGATCTGGAACTTTAACTGAAATAATTGCGGTTAAACCTTCTCTGGCATCATCTCCGCTAGCGCTTGTCTTGTTCTTTTTATTATAACCCTCTTTTTCCATGTAAGTGTTCATGGTCCGAGTAAGTGCGCCTCTAAAACCTGCTAAATGAGCGCCACCGTCACGTTGAGGAATATTATTCGTAAAACAAAAAATATTTTCTTGAAATCCATCGTTCCATTGCATGGCAACTTCGATAGATATGCCATCTTCCCTATCAACACTGAAATAAAATGCATTTGGATGAATAGTAGTTTTGTTTTTATTAAGGTACTCGACAAAGGCTCTTATACCGCCTTCATAATGAAAGTGCTCTTTACGACCATCTCTTTCGTCTTCAAGAATGATCGATACGCCCGAATTAAGAAACGACAACTCTCGAACGCGTTTGGCAAGCAAGTCAAAGTGGAATACCACGTTGGTAAAGGTTTCTTCACTTGGCCAAAAACGAATGGTCGTACCGGTTTTTTGCGTGTCACCAACCGGGGCTAGAGGAGCAACTGGCACACCCATAGAATATTCTTGCTCATATACCTTACCACCGCGACGAATGGACATTTTTAGTTTGCGTGATAAGGCGTTTACGACTGATACACCTACGCCATGTAAGCCACCCGAGACCTTATAAGAGTTGTCATCGAATTTTCCGCCGGCATGCAGTACGGTCATGATTACCTCTGCGGCCGAAACACCTTCTTCTTCGTGGATGTCAGTTGGTATTCCACGACCATCATCACTAACAGAAACAGAGTTATCAGAATGAATTTTAATAACGATATCGTTGCAATGACCCGCTAAGGCCTCATCAATTGAATTATCAACGACTTCAAACACCATATGGTGCAAACCAGTTCCATCATCGGTATCACCGATATACATCCCTGGACGTTTTCGAACTGCATCTAAGCCTTTTAAGACTTTAATATTCGTCGAGTCATAACTATTTTCTGACATCTTTACTCCTCTTGCACGCGATTATGTTTCACGTGGAACACTTTTTTATTGTTATATTTTGCTGCAAATGAAAGTTGATCTTTTTCAATTGCGGTGACAAATACTTGGGCATCTTCCGCGACCACCGTATCCAAAAAAAACTCTCTTGTATCGACATCTAACTCTGCAGCTATATCATCAACCAAAAAAATACAGCTTTTTCCAGTATATTCTTTCAACAATCTTACCTCTGCAATTAACAGCAAAGATACTAACACCCGCAACTGACCACGAGACAAATATTCGGAAGCGGCCTTACCGTTTACTAAAAACTGAATATCAGCTTTATGAGGACCTGACGATGTGCTGCCTCTTATTAGATCTTTTTCAGTTTTGGCACCTAGAGCATCTTGCAAACTGAGGTCTTTATCCCATCCGAGATTATACCTTAAATCAATCTCTACATCAGGTTTAAATTCGCTATATAAGGCCTTTAACTGAGCATTTAAGGCATTTAAATACCTTTGCCTAAATCCCGTGATAATTTCGCCGTGTCGAGCGATAATTGATGACCATACGTCTTGCTCAGAAAGTGCAGCTGGACCTTTTTTGTACATCTGCTTTAATAGCGCATTTCTTTGTTCTAGCGCGCTCATATAAGATTTACTGGCATGAATAAATGAATGTTCCACGTGAAACACAAGCCAATCAATAAATCGACGTCTCAACATCGGAGGACCCAAAATTAAATCACTACTTTGAGGAGTGAATATTTGAATGGGGAGAACTTTTGCTAGATCAGAAATACGTTTCGTTTTTTCAGAATTAACATTAAACATGAAACCGTCCGATTTAGAACGAGTTGCACCTAACACTTGCTCCCCTTCTACCCCTGAATATTTGCAAAAGCTTGTTGCTGCTTCACATTCATTTTGAATGATGGTGTTAGCTTTACTTGTTCTAAAGGAACGTCCATAACCCAATATGTGAATAGCTTCGAGCACGCTCGACTTACCCGCACCGTTTAATCCATAAAAAAGATTAAACGATGCAGATGGTTTTATCGTAGCTTCTGAAAAGTTGCGGAAATGATTTAACCGCAACTGTGTGATATGCATAGTTTAGTTAACTAGAGTCTCATTGGCATGATGACATATTGTGACGACTCATCTTCTACCAATTGATCATTTTCTGTCTTCATACCATGAACAAGCGCACTTGCATTTGAATCGGACAGCTTAAAGATAACCGACTGTGAATCAATGGCATTAAGTGCATCAATTAAATACGCCACATTAAAACCGATTTCTAGAGACTCAGCGTTGTAATCGACCTCTATTATTTCTTCTGCTTGCTCTTGTTCAGGATTAGTCGCCGTTATTTTTAATTCACCAGGATCAAGATTCAGTCTCACGCCTTTAAATTTTTCGTTGGTTAAGATCATCGCTCGAGAAAACGCACTCTTTATTGCCTCTCGGTTAACCACTAAGCCCTTGTCAGTATTTTTCGGTACAACCCTATTGTAATCAGGGAAGCGTCCATCAACTAACTTGCTCGTAAAAATATAAGATGTGCTGAAGATACGAATGTGGTTGGAGCCTATTTGTACTTTAATATTAGCATCAGATTCATCTATTAAACGTGAAATCTCCATCACACCTTTGCGTGGAATGATTACCTGTTTAACCGGTAATTGACCACCAGAGTAATCATGTACCGCCATCGCCAAACGATGGCCATCTGTTGCAACGGTACGAATTTCATTTTCACTGGTCTCCAAACTCATTCCGTTTAAATAGTAGCGAACATCTTGCTGAGCCATAGAAAACTGAACTGAATCAATGAGATGCTTTAAAGTATGCTGACTAATTTCAAATTCACTTTCACCTTCCCAATCCTCCAAATTCGGGTAGTCGTCTGCTGACAATGTCGAAAGTGAATAGCGAGCGCGACCAGACTTCAGTACCGCCTTGTTTTCCGTAACCTCAAAACTAATGCTAACGTCATCTGGTAAGCCTCTCACAATATCCAATACTTTTTTGGCAGGCACTGTAATTTGACCATCTGAATGTTCACCCGTTAAAGGAACATTTGCAATAAGCTCGACTTCCAAGTCGGTGCCTGTCATCCACAGTGAACCTTCATTTACCTTTAAGAGTAAATTCGCCAATATTGGCAATGTATGACGGCGCTCGACCGCACCAGAAACTAACTGTAAGGGCTGTAGAAAACTTTCGCGGCTGATCGTAAAATTCATTTTTTATTCTCAATTAGATGCTAAGACGATAACGTTCGGATCAAGTTCTTATAGTCTTCCTTAACGTCGTGATTTTCAGCTCTCAACTGTGTGACTTTTCTGACTGCATGCAACACCGTGGTGTGATCCTTCCCACCAAATGCATTACCAATCTCAGGCAAGCTTTGATTAGTCAGTTCTTTAGAAAGCGCCATGGCGATTTGTCGAGGCCGAGCAACACTTCTTGTTCTTCTTTTTGACAGTATATCTGAAACTTTTATTTTATAATAATCAGCAACTGTTTTTATAATGTTATCAATAGTAACTAACTTATCTTGCAAGGCAAGTAAATCTCGCAAAGCATCTCTAACAAAATCAATAGTAATTGGTCTGCCAGTAAAATTTGCGTTAGCAATTACACGATTGAGCGCACCTTCTAGTTCCCTAACATTGGACCGCAGCCTTTTAGCGATGAAAAATGCGACCTCGTTGGGCAGGTCAATTTTATTCTCATGAGCTTTTCTCATCAGAATTGCAACGCGTGTTTCTAACTCAGGCGGCTCAATCACAACCGTCAGACCCCAGCCAAAGCGAGACTTTAACCTATCTTCAACGCCATCAATTTCTTTTGGATACCGGTCTGAGGTCAATATAATCTGTTGATTACCCTCTAATAGAGCATTGAAAGTATGAAAGAACTCTTCCTGAGAGCGGTCCTTTTTGGCAAAGAATTGAATATCGTCAATCAGCAAGGCATCAACCGAACGATAAAAGCGCTTGAAATCTTCAATCGCATTGTTCTGAAGTGCTTTAACCATATCTTGTACAAACCGCTCCGAATGCATATATACAATTTTCGCGTTCGGCTTATTCGCAACGATACCGTTTCCAACCGCATGAATTAGGTGGGTTTTGCCAAGACCAGTACCGCCGTATAAAAATAATGGGTTATACGAATGACCGGGATTTTCTGCAACCTGCACTGCTGCAGCCCGAGCCAATTGGTTCGATTTACCCTCTACAAAATTTTCGAAGGTATACTCTGGTTTCACATTACTTTTGTGCTGATTCAGTTTAGGCAAAGGCATCGTTGACGATGCTTTACTGTTGCGCGAAAGCAACTCTTTAGCGCTGAAATCATGTATTGATAAGGCCGGCGAATTACCAGGGTTTTGATTATATGTAGGAAGCTCTGTACACTTTTCGAGTAATTCAGGCTGCTTTACCAGCAGTTCGAGAACCAGTGGTGGCGCATCTGCCCCATAAATTTGTGTAAGTGTTTCTACAATTAATACATAATATTCATCTTTTACCCAAGACAATACGAATTTATTCGCAGCAAATAAATGTAGACTCTCACCATCGAAGTGAGACTTTAGGGGTTTTAACCAAGTATTAAACTGCTCACTAGATATTTCGTGCTTTAACACGCTTAAACATTTTTCCCAGCTAACAGCCAAAATACACTCCGTGCTTCCATTATGAGACATAAATCTAAACGTAGCCGGCAAATATAAGGCAAATACTAGTTTTTATCCACAACCAATATCAACTAAAGCCTCTATAATGCCCTCTATGTATCCATAATTATATTAACACACTGTATTTTAAGCATATTATAATTTGTTATAGTAACTTTGTTTCATATAATCTGATTTTCAATCAGATTATATCTGCACTTTTTGTACCAATAATTAAATTAAAATGCTCTATTTCGTCCTACTTGCGATTCCCTTTGTGGATAAATCACTAACTTTAGATGCGCCTGTGGATATACCAAAACATCCAAAGGCAAATGAATGATCACATCGAAAAAACCTGAACAGCATAAAAACACATTATTTTTGGCGCTTAAGCCTTGACTTTACATGCGTAGATCACTAGTATTCCGCGTCCGATAAATACCGGTGGTCGCGTCATTTAAACTTTAACAAAATGATATGCTGAATACCCCCTAAACAATGATATGAGAAACGGTCATGAAAAGAACTTTTCAACCAAGTAATATAAAGCGTAAGCGTTCTCACGGTTTCCGTGCTCGCATGGCCACTAAAAATGGTCGCAAAGTAATAGCAAACCGCAGAGCGAAAGGCAGAAAACGTTTATCAGCATAACAGTTCACTCACTCCCGTGAGCGAGCAGCTTAAATGTTTCCCGAGGGAGTCAAGACTCTTGACTCCTCGGCAGTTTACTTTCGTTTTCGAAAAAGCGATTCCTGCAGTATCCCCCACTCTTACTATCCTTGCTAGATTTAACGAGGCATCAAGCCCACGTTTAGGAATTACTGTTCCCAAAAAGAAAGTGAAATTGGCGGTGCACAGAAATAGAATCAAACGCTGTATACGCGAAAGCTTCCGATTATATGCGCACCAGTTACCAAATGTTGATATTATAGTCGTCGCAAAACAGGGTATAGGGCAACTAGACAATGCAAGTATTCATGAGCAACTGCACAAACTCTGGGGCCGGTTGGTAAAAAGATGTCAATAAACACGTCTGAATCCAGCAAGCAATCCACACCGATATTAACGTTGCCGCTAATTTGGATTATTCGCGCTTATCAGTTACTTATATCGCCATTTCTAGGTCAAAATTGCAGGTTTTATCCCAGTTGTTCGTGTTATGCTCACCAAGCTTTGAAAACCCACGGTCTGGCAAAAGGAAGTTTACTCGCAGTAAAACGCATCAGTAAGTGTCACCCAATGCACCCAGGCGGCATCGACCATGTCCCTGAACGTAGACAAAAAGACTAATATTGTATAAATGAGAGATTTATGGAATCGCAAAGAAGTATCCTGATTATTGGTTTATTACTTGTAAGCTTTTTACTTTGGATAGAATACCAAGATGCAAACGCGCCACAAACTGTGCCAACTGAAGCCGCGCCGAGCACCACCCAAACACTCGATGCGCAAGCGAATGCAGGTATCCCTTCTGTAAACAATATCGTAGCAGATGCCTCGTCTTCTCTTGATATTCCCACAGACCTTGAAAACAACAGCGCACCTGCCCCATTAGTTGCTGACACCAATACCAGTCGCTACATTGATGTAATAACCGACACTTTTCATGTCACTATCGATTTGGTTGGTGGCGATGTAGTACAAGTTGATTTGATCCAGTTTCCTGTTACTCAAGGTGCCGATGATTCTTACCAAATGCTAAGCCCACAGGATGCAACCTTATATATCGCGCAGAGCGGTCTGATCGGACAAGATGGTCCTGACGGATCGGGCGGCAGACCAAAATTTAATGCAACCAGCAGCGAATTTGTAATGAGCGGCCAGCAACAGTTGAGCATACCTCTAACCTGGCAATCTGCTGAAGGTTTAAGCGTAACAAAAACCTTTGTTTTTTCTAGCAACAGCCACACTATAGGTGTCGACTACAATATCCAGAACAACACCGCAAATACCGTTCAGATGCAGCAATTTGCTCAGCTTAAGCAAACGCTTAATGAACAGAGCGGTGGTTCAATGTTTATGCCTACTTTTAGGGGCGCCGCTTTTGGCACCCAAGACGATGTTTATGACAAACTCCCATTCGGTGATATTGAAGATGAAAGCCTGCGTATCGCAACAGTTGGTGGCTGGACTGGTATGCTCGAACATTACTTTGTCTCTGCATGGGTACCTCCACAAGAAGAGACCAATACGCTTTATTCTCGCATCGTACAAAATACTGCAATCATTGGATATACCGGTCAAAGCATTGTAATTAACAGCGGCGAGACTGGCGCTGTCTCATCACAGCTTTATGTAGGTCCAAAAGATCAAGAAGTGTTAGCGCAACTTGCCCGTGGACTCGATTTGACTGTTGACTATGGAATATTGTGGTGGATTGCTCAACCACTGTTTGAACTGCTTAAGCTTATCCAATCATATGTAATCAACTGGGGTTTAGCCATCATCATCATTACTCTGGTTGTAAAAGGTGCAATGTATTGGCTTACCAAGAAACAATACGAGTCAATGGCAAAAATGCGCAACTTAGCGCCTAAAATGGCACAATTAAAAGACCGCTATGGCGATGATCGTCAAAAAATGTCTCAAGCCATGATGGAAATGTACAAGAAAGAAAAGGTCAACCCAATGGGCGGTTGTTTCCCGCTTCTTTTACAAATGCCGATATTCTTAGCCCTTTACTGGGTATTGCTTGAAAGCGTTGAATTACGCCATGCAGAGTTTTTCTTGTGGATCACTGATTTATCGGTACCCGACCCATTCTTTGTATTGCCAATATTAACTGGCGCCAGTATGTTCCTACTGCAAAAGTTACAACCTATGACGATTCAAGATCCGCTACAGCAAAAACTCTTGCAGTATATGCCTGTCGCAATGTCTATATTCTTCTTCTTTTTCCCAGCAGGACTAGTTCTGTATTGGTTAATCAGCAACTTGGTTACCTTGGTTCAAGCAAAGATAATATATGCATCTATGGAAAAACGCGGTATCAGCGCAAAGTCATAACAGCATTACTATTTAAATGGCCCGCTTTTGCGGGCTTTTTTGTGCCTATTGCGTTTATAATATCCAAGTGGTGAACACACCGCTAACATTTATTAAAGCAGCAACTTAAGGAAGTTTAATTATGCCTTCATTTGATATTGTTTCTGAACTCAATAGCGTCGATGTAAAACATGCTGTGGAAAATGCCAGCAGGGAATTATCAACCCGTTTTGATTTTCGTGGCGTAGATGCCTCATTAGAATATAAAAACGAAACGGTGATCATGTCTGCCGAAGGCGACTTTCAACTTCAACAGCTCCAAGACATATTACGAACCAGTTGTTCGAAACGAAACGTTGATACTCGTGCAATGAAAGTAAATCCATATGAACATTCTGGTAAAACATATCGTCAAGTCATTGATTTTAAACAGGGTATCGACCAAGAACTTGGCAAACGTATGGTTAAACTGATCAAAGATAAAAAAATCAAAGTCCAAGCATCTATACAAGGTGATCAATTGCGGGTTACCGGTAAAAAAAGAGATGATTTGCAGGCTGCCATGGCCCTACTAAAAGCTGAAGATTTGCCTCTGCCTATTCAATTTACTAACTTTCGAGACTAATTAAGCTTATTTAATGACTGACTTTGCCTTACATACTGACACTATTGTTGCACAAGCCACTTCACCTGGTCGTGGCAGTGTTGGCATTATTCGCGTATCTGGACCAAATACCAAACAAATAGCAACCATTATTTTGGGCAAATGCCCTGCACCTCGCCAAGCCGTATATCAGCCATTTAATGACACTGACAAAAAAGTCATCGACGAGGGTATTGCACTATTTTTTAATAACCCACACTCTTTTACAGGAGAGGACGTTCTAGAACTTCAGGGTCACGGTGGCCAAGTCGTTATGCAATTGTTGCTAGAAGCGTGTCTTAATACGGGTTTAGCTCGTCTTGCTAAGCCTGGTGAATTTAGTGAACAGGCATTCTTGAATGATAAGATGGATCTAACTCAAGCTGAAGCAATCGCCGATTTAATTAACGCTTCTTCTGTACAAGCGGCAAAAAGCGCGGTCAAAAGCCTGCAGGGAGAATTTTCTAAGTATATCCGCACACTCGTAGATGAAGTTATCCACTTACGCATGTATGTAGAAGCCGCTATTGATTTTCCTGAAGAAGAAATTGATTTTCTCGCCGATGGTAAAGTCCAAAGCTACCTACATGAGATTGTCACTCAACTTGAAAAAGTCAAACAGCAAGCAAAACAAGGCTCATTACTTCGAGACGGCATGCATGTAGTCATCGTTGGCAGACCCAATGCCGGTAAATCGAGTTTAATGAATGCGCTTTCTGGAAGAGACTCGGCTATCGTTACCGATATTGCTGGCACTACTCGGGATGTACTTAAAGAGCATATCCACATTGATGGCATGCCCCTCCATATTATTGATACTGCAGGCCTAAGAGAAAGTGTCGATGCCGTTGAAAAGATAGGTATTGAAAGAGCATGGCAAGAAATACATCGAGCTGACCGAATACTCTTTATGATCGATGCACAATCTGAATCAGCTGATCAGCCCGAACTCATCTGGCCAGAGTTTTTTGCACAACTTCCCAGCGATATTGGTTTAACCATTATTCGTAATAAATGTGACTTAACAAAAGAGATAGCCGGCCTAGACGAAACACAAACGTATCCGGTTTTGCGCATATCAGCAAAAGAACATCAGGGCATAGAAGCATTAAAAGCGCATCTAAAAGCATGTATGGGATTTGACCAAGCAGGCGAAGATCAGATTATTGCCCGACAGCGTCATATTACTGCACTATTAGCAGCAGACGAACATATACAACAAGGAAAAGCTCAGCTTGAGGGTTATATGGCAGGTGAGCTGTTAGCAGAAGAGCTGCGAATAGCACAGCAATACTTAAATGAAATTACCGGAGAATTTACCTCTGACGACTTACTCGGTAAAATATTTTCCTCATTTTGCATTGGTAAATGAGCCGCCGTAAAGTTTTTGCGTTTTAGTAAACAAAACATAGGACACTATTGTGAAATTTGAAATTATTGTTGGTTCGGTTTTAGGCGCAAGTGAGTATGTTGCAGAAGCCGTTGAAGAAAAATTAAAGGCAAAAAACTACGAAGCAATAGTGCACTTTCAACCAGAACTAACTAATATTAATTTTGAAAATATCATTATTATTGTCACTTCCACGCACGGCGCCGGTGATCTTCCTGATAATATTCAAACCTTCCAACAAGAACTATCTAAACAAATATTGCCCCACACAAAATTTATGGTTATTGGCTTAGGTGATAGTAGCTACGACACATTCTGCCAGGGTGCTATAACCATGGAGGAGACCTTTACTCAAGTTGGCGCAAATCTAATACATCCACCTATTCATATTGATGTTTTGCATCATCCCGTGCCAGAAGATGAAGCATTAGTATATTTAGATAAGGTACTTACCGTCCTGTGAATAGTCTTGAAATTAACGCACTTTCTCAGCCCCTATCTAACGAAGCACGCGTGTTGTATTGTTTGTATCTGCGTCCATTGGCTGACGCAAGTAACACCGGTATCAACATCAACAATAAACTTATATTAGCCCTTTTGAATGGCCACCAACCTCGCATACAGTTGGGCAGAGAAATCAGTGCATTATTTGAAGAACTTCATCAGGTAGGTTTAATTAATATCGTAGGCGATTACAGCTTTAATCGTAGCTTAAACAATCATGCAGTACTGTTACCATTAAGTAATATCAATGTTGACCTAGAAGATGTGGATCTGCATCAGCAACATCAAAAAATGAGCCTTAACTGGCGTCCCAATCTTTCATTATTTACCCAGGTTTGCCAGTTAGTAGGCGTCATAGAAGCATATTTTGATGCAGATGAACTCGGTGAATTTATTGCCTATTGGCTAGGAAGACCAGAAGTACTACAAACACCGTATCAATGGACACAAAAATTTGTGTTACATTTAAAACAACGAAGGATCAGAACGCCCGCGCAAGGCGCCAAATCTAAAGTAGGACACCAATGGGTTGAGCCTAAAGCAGGCATTGAGTTTGATGACAATGTCAAAAAATTGGTCCAAAAATACAGTGAAAAATAATGAAAAGCTTACAAGATAGATTGAACGATATAGGCAGAGCCTTAGGTAAAGACGTCGATACCTTAAATAAGAATGCTCAGCCCTACGATTATAAACGACAGCGCGCAGAGTATGACGCCTTAGCCAATCTTGAAGTCACTAAACTACAGCAGCAGAGTAAACAAAAGCGCGTCGAGACCCTCTATGGTCAGTCAGAGCTCAATAAACACTGGACATTTGATAGTTTGAGAAAAGATGCACCTGATGTTATTGAAGCGATTAGCATCGCCGAATCGTTTATTGCTGCGCATAAAGATCCTAGGTGGCGAAAAAGTAATGCACATATGATGTTATTTTACGGTGATTATGGCCGTGGTAAATCTCATATTGCAGGTGCTATTGCACATCAACTCATTCAAAAATTTGAAACTACGGTACTCTATCGTCAACTACAAACCTTATTAGAAATGCGCTTTTTTTCCTACGATTATCAAGCAGACGACAATGCTTCTCAGCAATTTAGAGAAATTAATAAACAGCTTCACGACGTTGATTTACTGATTTTAGATGAAGTCTGTGTAAATGAAACAGTGTTAAAAAAGAGCGCACAAAGCTGGCTAGGCAATCTATTGAGGCAGCGCGCCGCCAATAATAAAAATTGCATAATAATCACCAATCATAATCTCGCAGAGCTCGAGAAAGCCCTTGGACGCTACTGCTTTGAATCAATGAAAGAATATGAAACCTATAAAGTTAGGTTCCAAGGACCGAGTCGACGCGAAGCAATAAACCAAGGACAGGCAGAACCTTCTAATCAGCAAAGCGGTGGTTACAGACCAAACGAAATTTAATAAAATTTGTTTGTTTTTTCGTCTATTCATCCATTCTGATTAAAAAAATGCCATTATTTTGCCTGTGGATAAAAGCTGTACAACCATGTGAAGATCGTTCTGATAAGATCTGGATAGAATTTTTGAAATATTGACCTGTGGATAATGTGCGTATTTACCTACAAGTTACTGAACACTTATTGGCGACTTATCCATAGGATAAAATTTACTTAACATACTGATATTTAAAACTAAAAATACCTTTTCCACAGAAAGTACGTCCCTTAATAATAGTAATAATAAAGATCTCTAGTATATATCTTTATATATATTAGCCAGGCTTAAAAGCTCACATTCATCGGTAAATTCAATTTTAAAAATATAGATTTGATGATTTAAAATCTACTGTATGCTACCTGCAGATTATAAAACGAAAACAGCCTCACAGAATTAAAAAATGCTTAATTAATAAGCATTTTCAAATTGAATAAGTTCATATACAATATGCGCCCTTTTTTAAAGGCTTATAGCTAGCAAGACGTTTACGGTGGAAAACATGTTTTATCAGCAAGATTTTGATGTGATTGTGATAGGGGGTGGGCATGCAGGCACCGAAGCTGCGATGGCTGCTGCTCGCATGGGTGCATCAACCCTGTTGCTAACGCATAGCGTAGAGACTCTCGGTCAAATGTCTTGCAACCCAGCCATTGGCGGTATTGGTAAAGGTCATTTAGTCAAAGAAATTGATGCCTTAGGTGGCGTCATGGCTAACGCTATCGACAAAGCGGGTATTCAATTTCGCACTCTTAACTCGTCAAAAGGGCCTGCAGTAAGAGCAACTCGTGCACAAGCAGACAGGACCTTGTATCGTATTGCGGTCCGCAATATGCTCGAAAATCAAGAAAACTTAACGTTATTTCAACAGTCATGTGATGATTTAATTATCGAAAATGACACGGTCACCGGTGTTGTTACCCAAATGGGATTGAAGTTTCGTGCTAAGACAGTAGTTTTAACAGTTGGCACATTTTTAGGGGGAACGATTCACATCGGCCTTGAAAATTATAAAGGCGGAAGAGCTGGTGACCCACCTTCAATCGCGCTTGCCGATAAATTAAGAGCTATGCCGTTTAGAGTAGATAGACTGAAAACCGGCACACCTGCCCGACTCGATGCACGCACCTTAGATTTTTCAGTCATGGAAAAACAAGCAGGTGATACACCTTTACCGGTGTTTTCATTTATGGGAAAAACTGAGGATCATCCTCAGCAGATCCCTTGTTATATTACACATACCAATGAAAATACTCATGACATCATTCGTTCAGGTCTAGATCGGTCGCCGATGTACACAGGTGTTATTGAAGGAGTAGGACCAAGGTATTGTCCATCTATCGAAGATAAAATAACACGTTTTGCAGATAAAAATTCGCATCAAATATTTGTTGAACCTGAAGGTTTAAATAGCATAGAAGTTTACCCAAACGGTATCTCTACTAGCTTACCATTTGATATTCAAATGGCCTTGGTTAGGTCAATAAAAGGCTTTGAAAACGCTCATATTATTCGTCCCGGTTATGCGATTGAATATGACTTTTTTGATCCTCGCGACCTCAAACAAACCTTAGAGACTAAATTCATTAAAGGGTTATTTTTTGCTGGACAAATTAACGGCACAACCGGCTATGAAGAGGCTGGTGCACAAGGTTTAATTGCTGGGGCAAATGCTGCCCTGCAGGTACAACAAAAAGACAGCTTACAATTGGGTCGCGATCAAGCTTATATGGGCGTGTTGATTGATGATTTAGCCACTATGGGTACCAAAGAACCCTACCGTATGTTTACCAGTCGTGCAGAATATCGTTTGCTACTCAGAGAAGATAACGCTGATGTTCGGTTAACAGAGATTGGGCGGAGTATTGGACTGGTCGATGATCAACGATGGGCTGCTTTTGAAATTAAAATGGAACAAGTTGCCTTAGAAAAACAACGATTAGCGCAGCAGTGGATTCATCCGAGCCATCCAGTTACCGAGCAATTAAATGCTATGCTCAAAACACCGGTGAGTAAGGAACACTCTTTAGAGGAAATTATCCGCAGGCCTGAAATGACCTATGAACGTCTAATGAGTATTGATTCAATAGGACCGGGCTTAAGCGATCCAAAAGCTGCTGAACAAGTTGAAATTCAAATAAAATATGCTGGCTATATTAGTCGTCAACAGGATGAAATCGCAAAATCGCAACGTCATGAAAATGCACTATTGCCAATAGATTTCGACTATTCAAAAATTTCCGGTTTATCTAATGAAGTGGTTGCTAAGCTAAGTGAAGCACGTCCAGAAACGCTCGGAAAGGCCTCACGTATTTCAGGTATTACGCCTGCTGCCATTTCGCTATTACTGGTGTATTTGAAAAAACACAGCATGATGCATAAACAAGCGCGTAAGACTGCCTAGTGTATAACACACAAACACAGCTCAAAGAGCAGTTAGTAAACTTAATCGCGCAGACAACACTGTGCGTAACCGAGCAGCAAATAGACACCATAATCGGTTTCGTGCTGCTAATGAATAAGTGGAACAAAGCCTATAATCTTAGTTCGGTGCGGGAACCGGACCAGATGCTTGTCAAACATATTATGGATGCTCTGGTAGTTGCTCCATTTATTAATGGACAGCGTATTGCTGATGTCGGGACAGGGCCTGGCTTACCCGGTGTGCCGCTGGCTATTGTATTTCCAGAAAAACAATTCACATTAATCGATTCTCTTGGTAAACGTATACGCTTTATTAAACAAGCTTGTTACGAGTTAAAAATTACCAACGTTAATGCGATTCAATCGAGAGTTGAAGACCTATTGTCAGATCCTTTATTTGACACGGTTATCAGCAGAGCCTTTGCTTCGTTGAGCGATATGCTTAATTGGTGTGAGCATTTAGTCGACAATAATGGAGAATTCCTTGCCTTAAAGGGGCAACTGCATCAAGATGAACTGAGCGAAGTACCAAAGCAGTTTACGGTGGCACAAACAACCGCGCTTTACGTACCATCATTAATTGGCGAACGCCACTTAGTTAGTATTCATAAACAATAGCAGGACAGATTTTGGCGAGAGTCATTTCCATTGCAAATCAAAAAGGCGGTGTGGGTAAAACTACCACTGCGGTAAATGTCGCGGCCTCAATGGCAGCTACTAAGCGCCGAGTGCTGTTAATTGATCTAGACCCGCAAGGTAATGCTACTATGGGCAGCGGTGTAGACAAATATGATGTTGAAAATACCTGCTATGAATTGCTGATAGAAGAAAAACCGCCGGAACAAGTCATCATTACTGAAACTACCGGCAAATATCATCTAATAGCCGGAAATTCAGACATTACTGCTGCAGAAATAAAATTGATGGAAGTGTTTGCGCGTGAACTTAGACTTCGCAATGCCCTTGCTACTATAAAAGACAATTATGATTATATTTTTATAGATTGCCCGCCGTCACTTAACCAACTTACCGTAAATGCCCTCGCCGCTTCTGATTCTGTGCTAGTGCCCATGCAGTGTGAATATTACGCTCTAGAGGGCTTAACTGCATTAATGGATACCATTCAAAAGCTAGCGTCAGTGGTTAATCCTAATTTAAAAATTGAGGGTGTACTGCGTACGATGTACGATCCTCGGAATCGTTTGGCAAATGATGTTAGTGAGCAGTTAAAAAGACATTTTGGTGATCAAGTGTATCGCACCGTAATACCGCGTAACGTCAGATTAGCGGAGGCGCCTAGTTTTGGTACACCGGCAATGTATTATGATAAATCGTCTACTGGTGCAAAGGCTTATTTGGCCCTTGCGGGTGAAATATTGCGCCGCCAGAAACAGATTAACGCAAATGCACTGCAAGCATCAAAAGATGAATTGAGGTCATAATGGCAAAAAGTAAAGGTTTAGGAAGAGGCTTAGACGCGCTGTTAGCGACCAGTAAAAGCTACACCGATAAGTACAATGAAAATAATCCTGTTGACCCCGCTGTCGTGCAAAATGAGCTACAGCAGATCCCCATTGAATTTTTGCAGCCAGGTAAATATCAGCCTCGTAAAGATATGGCTGATCAAGCTTTAGAAGAATTGGCGGCCTCTATTCGCGTACAAGGTATCATCCAACCGATTGTAGTCCGCAAATTGGATGATAATCACTATGAAATTATTGCTGGTGAGCGTCGCTGGCGTGCAGCTCAAATTGCTAAGTTAGATGTCGTTCCTTGCCTAGTAAAAGCCATTCCTGATGAAGCGGCTGTCGCTATTGCACTGATTGAGAACATCCAGCGAGAAGACTTAAATGCAATGGAAGAGGCGCAAGCGCTCGATCGATTAATGGTGGAGTTTAACCTTACTCATCAACAAGTTGCGCAAGCGGTAGGTAAATCACGCACAACCGTTACGAATATTTTACGCTTAAACGGTTTACAATCTTCGGTAAAAACCTTGTTGGAGCATGGCGATATTGATATGGGCCATGCTAGGGCTTTACTTGCATTAGACGGTATTGAGCAAGAACAGCTTGCTCATCAAGTTGCAGAGAAGGGCTTAACTGTTCGAGAAACTGAGCGATTAGTTAAAAAGGCTCAGGAGTCGCCAGCAACATCCACAGTGGCAAATACCAGCAAGCCGATCGACCCTGACGTCAAACGATTGGAAACCTCCCTAGCTGAAAAATTGGGCGCTTCGGTAAAAATAGATCACAACCAAAAGGGTAAAGGCAAATTAGTCATAGCATTTGAGGACCTTGAACAACTCGAAGGGATCTTGACGCATATTCAATTAGACCAAGACATTTAAGCCCTGAAGTTTTGTTTAGCTAAATAGCTTTTCCATCTGCTTAAATATAAAACATCGAAAAAAATTGATATTAACCATTAGTATTATTGAGTCTACGAATGATGAAAATAGTTTTAATAGTTTCCCTTTATAGTTGAATTTTTTCGCATTCAAAGTATACTTCGAGCGCTTTTGTTGGGCATAGCCTACAGGTACGAAAAAATATGAAAGCTGACTTGGCCTTGCCAGGTAAACAACTCGCTATCAAAGGCTTGATTGTCCAAGGTTTAATCGGCCTGTGTTTGCTTATACTAACTGTCGTTGTTTACCCGAGTTTATGGGTGTCGACCGCTCTTGGTGTAATAGTGTTTATAGTACCGCACACAATTTTTGCTTATTGGGTATTCCGATATGCAGGAGGGACGAAGAATAATATCGTCGCTCAAAGTTTTAATCAGGGAATGAAACTCAAACTGATTATTACCGTACTGTTATTTGTTATTGCGTTTTTTCATTTTAATGCGCACCCGTTACCTTTGTTAGGTGCATACGTGATAACAATGGTCAGCCAATGGGCGGCCATGTTTTGTTTCAGCCAAAAGTCGTAATGATTATTGACGAAACATATGTAAAGATTTTTAAATTATACAAACTAGGTTAAACAATGGCATCTTACGCAACAACGCAAGAATACATTAATCACCATTTGACCAACGCTCGGATGTGTTCCACAGAGGAAGGCATTGTCTTTAATAAGGCCTGTGAAGACGCTGGTTTTTGGGTTTGGCATGTCGATACAATCGGTTGGTCAGCATTTATTGGGATTAGCTTTTTGTTTCTTTTTTGGCGAGTCGGTAAAAAAGCAACAACAGGTGTACCCAGTAAGACGCAAGCATTGGTAGAAATGATTGTTGAATTTGTTGATGACAATGTTAAAAGCTCTTTTCATGGTAGCAGTAAGCTAATCGCTCCATTGGCCCTTACGATATTTGTATGGGTGTTACTGATGAACCTGACCGACCTTATCCCAGTCGATTTATTCCCATGGATTGCAGGACTCATTGGTCAGTATGGTTTTGGTATGGACCCCAAAGACGTATACATGAAAATTGTACCGACTACAGACATTAATACTACCTTTGCACTCTCTATCGGCGTGTTTATTCTTATTATTTACTACTCGCTCAAAATCAAAGGCATAAAAGGATTTACTAAAGAGCTTACGATGCAACCGCTGAACCACCCTGTTTTTATTCCATTTAACTTTGTAATTGAAACGGTCACCTTGTTAGCGCGTCCTTTATCACTTTCTTTGCGTTTGTTCGGTAACCTGTATGCCAGTGAGTTAATCTTTATATTAATCGCAACCATTGGTTACCTGCAGTTACCGCTGCATTTCGCTTGGGCTGTTTTCCATATTTTAGTACTTCCTCTGCAAGCCTTTATATTTATGATGCTTACCATCGTTTATTTAAGCTTGGCGTGTGAAGACCACTAGATTGTACTTTTTACTTTAATTTTTACTTATATTTAACCTTAATCGGAGATAACAATGATCTACATCGCAGTTGCTATAATCATCGGAATGGGTGCACTAGGCACCGCAATTGGTTTCGGAATCATGGGCGGAAAGTTTTTAGAATCTTCTGCTCGCCAGCCTGAACTTGCACCACAATTACAAGTTAAAATGTTTATATTGGCAGGTCTAATCGATGCTATTTCTATGATCGGTGTTGGTATTGCCCTTTACATCTTATTCGTTGTTGCTCCTGGTTTAGGTGGTGTTTACTAACACGCTTCTTCAGATTAACGAATAACCAATAGGAGGAGCGGACGTGAATTTTAACGCCACTCTAATAGGTCAGCTCATTGCGTTTACAGTGTTTGTTGCGTTCTGCATGAAGTATGTGTGGCCGCCAATCATTGCAGCAATTGAAGAAAGACAGAAAAAAATAGCCGATGGTCTTGCTGCGTCTGAACGCGCGTCAAAAGACTTAGAGTTAGCTCAAGCAAGCGCTACAGATAAACTTCGCGAAGCCAAAGATGAGGCGAGCAAAATTATCGATTTAGCCAAGAAACGAGCGAATCAATTGGTTGAAGAAGAAACCCAAAGAGGGCATGCCGAACGCGAGAAAATAATCGCACAAGGTTATGCTGAAGTCGAAGCTGAAAAGAATCGAGTTAAAGAAGACTTGCGCAAGCAGGTTGGCTTGCTTGCCATATCAGGCGCGCAGCAAATTCTTGGACGTGAAATTGACGCAGCGGCACAAAGTGACATTGTTGAAAAACTTGTCGCAGAGCTATAGGAGAGTGAGCCATGTCTGAATTGACAACAGTTGCTCGCCCCTACGCCACTGCCGCTTTCGATTTTGCAATTGCAAAATCGGCCATAGACGCTTGGCAGGCAATGTTAGTGTTTGCCGCTGAGGTGTCAAAAAATGACAGTATGCATCATTACTTATCTGGCGCGATAGCAGCAGACGTAATAACTGATGTATTTAACAAGGTCTGTGGTGAGCAGCTCGATGAACATGGGCAAAACTTTATCAAAATTTTAGCGCAAAATAATCGCCTCAAATTATTGCCAGAGATATCAAAAATGTTTAACACGCTCAAAGTAGAGCATGAAAAACAAATAAATGTTGATGTTGTATCGGCAGCCAGTCTTAGCGACGCTCAAATAACCAAACTGAGTGACGCCTTAGCTAAGCGATTTGACCGCAAAGTACAGCTTAATTGTAGCGTGGATCCTAGCCTTATTGCCGGCATGATTATCAAAGCCGGTGATACCGTAATAGATGGTTCCGTAAATTCACAGTTGAACCGTCTTAACGACGCGTTACAAGCATAACGGGAATATAAGTATGCAACTTAATTCTACAGAGATTGCAGAACTGATTAAGAAACGTATCGATCAGTTTGAAGTAGTAAGTGAAGCCAGAAACGAAGGCACCATTGTTGGTGTAACCGATGGTATCATTCGTATTAATGGTCTTGCAGATGTAATGCAGGGCGAAATGATTGAATTACCAGGTGGTCGCTATGCCATCGCATTGAACCTTGAAAGAGATTCGGTTGGTGCGGTTGTTATGGGTCCTTATACTGATTTACAAGAAGGCGACAAAGTAAAATCTTCAGGTCGTATTCTTGAGGTTCCGGTTGGTCCTCAACTGCTAGGCCGTGTTGTTAACACTCTTGGTGAAGCAATTGACGGCAAAGGCGCTATCGAGGCTGATTTGTTTGAGCCGGTAGAAAAAATAGCACCAGGCGTAATTGAGCGTCAATCCGTCGACCAACCCGTTCAAACAGGTTATAAGTCAGTAGATGCTATGATTCCTGTTGGTCGTGGTCAGCGTGAATTGATTATCGGTGACCGTCAAACAGGTAAGACTGCATTAGCCATTGACGCTATCATCAACCAAAAGGGCACAGGCGTTAAATGCGTATATGTCGCGATTGGCCAAAAAGCATCAACCATTGCTAACGTGGTTCGCAAATTAGAAGAACACGGTGCAATGGCTCACACCATTATCGTTGCAGCATCTGCCTCTGAATCAGCAGCACTTCAATACCTTGCACCATACTCAGGCTGTACCATGGGTGAATATTTCCGTGATCGCGGTGAAGATGCACTTATCGTGTATGATGATTTGTCTAAGCAAGCTGTTGCATATCGTCAGGTGTCGCTATTATTACGTCGTCCTCCGGGCCGTGAAGCCTACCCTGGTGACGTTTTCTATTTGCACTCACGCCTACTAGAGCGCGCCGCTCGCGTAAATTCCAATTACGTTGAGAAATACACTAATGGTGAAGTAAAAGGTAAAACCGGCTCATTAACCGCATTACCTATTATTGAAACCCAAGCTGGTGACGTTTCTGCATTCGTACCGACCAACGTAATTTCAATTACCGATGGTCAAATCTTTCTTGAAACTGATTTGTTCAACGCTGGTATTCGTCCTGCGGTTAACGCTGGTATTTCAGTATCTCGGGTTGGTGGTGCTGCACAAACCAAAATTATCAAGAAACTTGGTGGCGGTATTCGTCTAGCTTTGGCTCAGTATCGCGAATTAGCCGCATTCTCGCAGTTTGCATCTGACCTCGATGAAGCGACTCGAGCGCAGTTAGAGCACGGTCAACGTGTAACTGAATTAATGAAGCAAAATCAATATGCTCCATTGTCAGTAGCGGAAATGGCGGTATCGTTATTTGCGGCTGAAAAGGGTTTCTTACAAGATGTTGAGCTTAATAAAGTTCTTGATTTTGAATCAGCACTTCACTCATACATGACAAGTGAGAAAAAAGAGCTGATGGACTCTATCAACCAAAGCGGTAACTACAACGACGATATTGAAAGTCAGTTGAAAGAAGCCTTTGATACTTTCAAGGCAACTCAAACCTGGTAATCACGAAGCCCTAATGCATGCATTAGGGCTTGTCGTAGAGTAATCGGAGAAGGTTATGGCAAGCGGAAAAGAGATTAAAGGTAAAATTGGGAGTATTAAAAATACCCAAAAAATTACCAGCGCAATGGAGATGGTTGCTGCCTCTAAAATGAAAAGAGCGCAGGAACGTATGGCTTCTGGTCGCCCGTATGCAAAAAGTATGAAGACCGTCATTGGGCATATTGCAAACGGTAACCTAGATTATAAACACCCGTTCTTAGAAGAGCGCGAGGTTAAGAACGTTGGTTTTATCGTTATATCAACGGATCGTGGTCTGTGTGGTGGTTTAAACACCAATGAATTTAAAGCAGTAAGTGAGCGCATTCGTCATTATCAAAAACAAGAAAAAGGACTTTATTTTGCAGCGTTAGGTGCAAAAGCAGTGAGTTTTTTCTCTCGATTTGGTGGCAAAGTTATGGCAGCAGAATCAGGACTCGGTGATAAGCCAAGTTTGAGTTCAGTGATAGGTACCGTGCGAGTAATGCTTGATGCATATGAAAACGGTGAATTGGACAAAATCTATCTGGTCAACAATCACTTTGTTAATACAATGACTCAAGAGCCAGTGATTAACCAATTGCTTCCACTTCCTAAAGATGAAGAGGCAAACAGAGCTCATAGTTGGGATTATATTTATGAGCCTGATGCGGATGAAATTCTGGACGCCTTACTTGCCAGATACATTGAAACTGTAGTGTATCAGGCTGTTGTAGAAAATGTAGCATCTGAACAAGCTGCGCGAATGGTCGCTATGAAAGCAGCAACCGATAACGCGGGTAACCTCATCGATGACTTGCAACTGATATATAACAAGGCTCGCCAAGCGGCGATCACGCAAGAAATTAGTGAAATTGTAAGTGGTGCAGCAGCGGTTTAAATAGATTAAACCCCGTTGTGCGAGCCATTAAGTAAAGAATTATTAAGTTTAAGAGGACAAATTATGAGTCAAGGTAAGGTCGTCCAAATCATTGGCGCGGTTGTGGATATTGAGTATCCACAAGATTCCGTACCACGTGTATATGACGCACTAAAAGTGACCGAAGGTGACTTAGTAGGCCTAGTGTTAGAAGTACAGCAGCAGCTTGGTGGCGGCGTTGTGCGAACTATCGCAATGGGAACCACTGATGGCTTACGTCGCAATCTAATGGTAGAAAATACAGGCGCTCCAATTCAAGTTCCGGTCGGCACAGCAACGCTTGGCCGTATTATGGACGTGTTGGGTAACCCTATCGATGAAGCAGGCCCAATTGGTGAAGAAGAGCGTATGTCTATTCACCGTGAGGCGCCTAGCTACGAAGACCAATCAAGTTCTGTCGAATTGCTTGAAACTGGTATCAAAGTTATCGACTTAGTTTGTCCATTCGCGAAGGGTGGTAAGGTGGGTTTATTTGGTGGTGCTGGTGTAGGCAAAACCGTAAATATGATGGAGCTTATTCGTAACATCGCTATCGAACACAGTGGTTACTCAGTTTTTGCTGGCGTTGGTGAGCGTACTCGTGAAGGTAATGATTTCTACCACGAAATGAACGAATCAAACGTACTAGATAAAGTATCCCTTGTTTACGGTCAGATGAACGAACCACCAGGAAACAGACTGCGCGTTGCATTAACTGGTTTAACCATGGCTGAAAAATTCCGTGATGAAGGTCGTGACGTATTGTTTTTTGTTGATAACATCTATCGTTACACACTAGCTGGAACGGAAGTATCGGCACTACTTGGTCGTATGCCATCAGCGGTAGGCTATCAGCCAACCCTAGCGGAAGAAATGGGTGTATTACAAGAGCGTATTACTTCAACTAAGACAGGTTCAATCACGTCTATCCAAGCGGTATACGTACCAGCAGATGATTTGACAGATCCGTCTCCGGCTACTACCTTTGCTCACTTAGATGCAACAGTTGTATTGTCTCGCGACATTGCTTCGCTCGGTATTTACCCAGCGGTTGATCCACTTGATTCTACTTCACGTCAACTTGACCCATTAGTAATTGGTCAAGAGCATTATGATGCTGCTCGTGGCGTTCAGTCAGTATTACAGCGTTATAAAGAATTGAAAGATATCATTGCCATTCTAGGTATGGATGAACTATCTGAAGAAGATAAACTGGTGGTATCTCGCGCTCGCAAGATTCAGCGCTTCTTATCACAGCCATTCTTCGTAGCAGAAGTATTCACTGGGTCTCCCGGTAAATATGTATCCCTAAAAGATACGATTTCAGGCTTTAAAGGCATTCTCGAAGGCGAGTACGATCACCTTCCAGAGCAAGCTTTCTATATGGTTGGCTCCATTGAAGAAGCTGCTGAAAAAGCAAGTAAAGCGAAGAAGTAATTATCGAATTAGGTATTGCAGGTAATGCTGCAATAGAGGAGTCCGAAAATGGCAATGACCGCACATTTGGATGTTGTAAGCGCTGAGACAGAAATATTTTCTGGATTAGTAGAACGCATTCAAGTAACTGGTACAGAAGGTGAGTTAGGGATTTATCCCGGACATGCCCCTCTTATCACAGGTATACAGCCAGGTATGGTTCGTATTGTAAAGCAACATGGAGCCGAAGAAATTATCTATGTTGCTGGCGGTATATTAGAAGTTCAGCCAGGTACCTTTACTGTATTGGCTGATACCGCGATACGTGCAGAAGACTTGGATGAAGCTGCAGCCGCTGAAGCGAAAAAGCATGCAGAAGAAAAAATGGCAAATTCTGGCGGTGATTTTGATTACGCAGAAGCGGCTATTGAACTTGCTGAGGCTATTGCACAGCTGCGTTTGATTAAAAAAATCCGTAAATAAGCGCTATACCTTAATAACAAATAAAGAAATCCGGCGTCTGTCGGATTTTTTTTCTTAAAAATTTCCCATATAGATTAGACGTTACAATTATTGGTGCCTTATAAGAGCATAGATGAAGGTATGATTCGGTCTTTATAATGTTATTAACAAACGACAGATTGTCGAAGCGCTAAAGTCACAATCGGTTCTAATAGGTATTGAATATCCAAATGCAGAACAAGAGTAATACATCGCAGCAATCACAAACCATTAGCAGCAGTTCGCTTCTAATAACAGCAGGCGCAGCAGTAATTGCTCTTTCGGCACAGCTGCCGCTTCAAGTGCCCCTACTCGACACAGATATTCCCGGAACTTGGCAAACCTTTGCGGTGTTGGTGTTCGCTTATGCAAATCGGCCTGTTGTTGCAATTTTAGCCGTCGTATTATATTTATTGCTAGGAATACTGGGTCTACCGGTTTTTGCAGAGGGTAGTAGCGGTTTTTCAGTGCTGATTGGTAATACTGGCGGATACTTATATGGTTTCGTAATTGGTGCGGGGCTAATCTCCTATATAGGTAGACAATATCCGCAAAGAGGAATATTTAACGCAATTATCGCTATGACCGTCGGTACGATCACTATTTTGCTTTTCGGCGTTGTGCATTTGAGCGTCTCTATAGGGATTAATCAGGCTTTAACTTATGGCCTATACCCATTTGTGCTCGGTGCTTTGATTAAAATAGTCCTTGGTGCAGCAGTCTTCCCAGTGTTTTATTCGATCAAGACCTTAGTAAATAGGTTTTAAATCGCTATATAACTTGAGATCTTTAAGTCAAAAATAAGGGCTATTTGCATTGTGAGGTTACAAAGTGCTCTTTCTGATTTGCATCGATAAACCTAGCACTGCTTGGAAAACGATTTTTAGTTTGGCCGTTGTGAGACAAAAAGCAGCTGTAGCCGGTTCACATTTTGGCTCAAGATTGGGAGGGTTTTTGCAATTAAAAACCCAATCTATGACAGACCGTTTTGGGCAGATTGCCGCCATTGAGTTTTTACTGAAAATGACCGCAATGCCTACGAATAACGGCCATATTGGAATTTCTAACTTCAATTCCCTAAAGCCGCCATTGAAGGTTTTCTGCTGACAGTCGGCTGCACCTCCTTTGCGGACGTAGCTTGTTTATAAATAATTAAGCATTGTCCAAAACAATAACTCTGTCCTTTAACATGGACAAAATCAAATCTTGACCAAAGTAGCTTTTAAGCTACAATGTAGTAATGAAATATGAAATCATCACTACAGAGCACTTTGATCGATGGCTATTAAAGCTGAAAGACAAGCAAGCAGTGAACTCGATTAGCAAACGAATATTGAGAGCTGAAGCGGGGAATCTTGGCGATATAAAGGCCGTTGGCGCTGGTGTAAGTGAAATGCGGATTTTTATCGGAAAGGGCTATCGCGTTTACTTTTCTATAAGAAATGGAAAGCTAATTTTACTTTTGAGTGGTGGTAACAAAGACACGCAAGCGTCAGATATTAAGCATGCAAAGTCTATTAATGAGCAAGTCGAGGTATAGTTTATGAAAACAAAACCATTTAACCCATTTGATTACATGGAAACTCAAGAAGAAATTAATGAATTTTTAATTGAGTGTTTCAATGATGATGATCCTAAAGTATTTATTGGCGCACTTAATCACTTAGTTAAAAAACATGGCGTAGCTGATATTGCCGAAACAATTGGTGTTAATCGTGAGAGTCTATATAAATCATTTAACGGTAAAGTTAGTCCACGCTGGGATACGGTCAAAAAAGTGATGAAAGTACTTAACGTTGATCTTACGCATGCAGCTTGATTTTCGGCAGCGCTTCCATTGGAGATGTTCAGACTAATCTGTTCAGAATATATAACGAATTCGACTCTTTTTCCTTACTGTTTTTATTGCAAAAAATAGCTGTTAACTTACGAAACTATCATGGATTTTTTAGAAAAAAACGGCTCGGCTAGCACCAGAGCCGTTTACAGATATTAGTTTTGTTCTACAGGCTTTTTAATGCTTACCATAAGTTCTTAATATCCATTCTATGGAATAATTTGCTAAAAATATAAGCGCCAGCAAATGCAACCCACGCAATGTGATGAGTTGTGCTGAAATAGGCCAAATATAACCCCAATGCTATCAATACAAATTCGCCTATTTGAGCATGGCGCTTAGTTTTGATTCCAAAAAACTGATATCGAAACCATAGAGGCTCAGCTTTCCAAGCTGCTGATTCTTTATCTATCACAGTAATTTCCTTTGTTAAAGTTTGAATATCTACCTCAAAAACAGCGGAAAGTGATTTTAAAGATTCAATACTAGCGTTATTACCAGACTCAATACGTTGAATTGTACGTGTGCTTAAACCACACATAATAGCCAATTGCTCTTGAGACCAGTTTTTCTTTTCTCGCAATTTTTTTATAATCATTTATCACTCCTAGTGTTTGAGATAACAAACTCTAACTAAAAACTTTATTTGTCGGTGACGAAACTAGGGCGACACGCACGCGACACTATAGATTTATACTATTCTCTGTCCAATCAAACATCAAGGCTATAACCAACGCCCCTTTTCGCTCTCACTACTGACTTTCAGAGGTAGGTTTAAAAGATGCCGTCCTTCGACGTCATGACGGGTGTTTGTACTTCCGCTTTCGCTCTCAAAAGAGACAGTCAAGTGGCAAAATTTAAATGTCCGCTATCAATTTTTGATTCGTATTATCGGACGGTGATATGTCGGCTCCTGGCACTAATCGCTCATTTGATATAATCATGCTCGTACGTCCGCAATTGCCGTATTTGAGTCCAAGTTGATCAAGAGAAAATGTAAGTAAGGAGGCGTGCCGGTTTTCGGTAAATTAATCTTGTTCAAGCGATTCTTGATGACCAAACTGAATACATCATATCGATGGTTAGGCTGCAAAAGCATGCGGTTTGAGAACTTCTAAATTTCAGAATAACGCGAACCACAATGACTTATGGCCAATACTTCTGAATTAATCAGTTGCTACAGATTTTTAATCTAAGCATACTCACACATCACTTACTTTGCAGAAAAAAAGGAATTTCTAATGAAGGCTTCAATACTAATGATAATTTTGTCGTTCATTATAGCTTTTCAATCAAGCTCAGCTGAGTTATCAGCACAGGATCTAAATGATATCAAAGCGTCGTCAAAAGAGTGGGTAAACGCATATAATCAAAACGACTGGTCCGGACTTGCTGATTTATTTGCATTAAACGCTACAATGATGCCTCCTAACAGCGTTGCCATAGTTGGTCGGCAGGACATTGCATCATGGCAAGAAAAGAATGAAAGTGGATTTCGTATAGCTTTTGAGATTCAAGAAATATCTGGTAGCAATCATATTGCTTACGTTAGAGGTCGATCTTGCGTCTCTATCCCTGACGGTAAGGGTGGTTTTGGGATAGATGTAGGGAAATTTATGGAAATTCGAAAAAAACAGGAAACTGGTGAATGGCTAATTTATGCCGATATTTTCAATTCTGATGGTGCCGTGGGTAGCGAACTTCTTGATACCTGTCCATTCAAAAGTGCTCAATAATTTTTAATGAAATCGATTACCTCAAGAGTCAAAAGTTGAACTCCCACAACTATCCTATGTCTCCTAATGCCGGGTACTTGTCAGTCAATACCCACTGATTGACGTGCTCTTTATATGTGTAAAGGATATTTTTAATCTTAAAGATCTAGTAAGGCTTACATCTACTACCAAATATGTAAAAGCCCATTTCGGGTGAAACTAATCCTATTCGTCCAATTCTCACACTACTTACTTAAGCTTGCTATAAAATTCTAGCTATACTAATTTGAGACAGGTCTTAAGGCTTTGTTTGCTGAACCCGCGCGCTTCCTGATAAGCAGTAACTGCCAGAAGCTACGCAATTTAGCAGCCATCGATAAGAATGAAACCAAGGAGAATCTATGAGCAATAATAGTTTTCATACCAAAAGGCACATAAAGATTGGTGGCGAGCAATACCATATCTTCGACATCACTCGTTTGCCTAAGCAAGACGCGATATCACGACTGCCCTTTGCCATGAAGGTGTTGCTTGAGAATTTACTGCGCAACGAAGACAGTCTGCATGTTAGTGCACAAGATATCGTATCTATTTGTGATTGGGACGCATCAGCCACCCCCCTAGAACAAGTTGCATTTACGCCCGCTAGAGTAGTATTGCAAGACTTTACTGGGGTCCCCGCTATTGTTGATTTGGCCGCAATGCGCGATGCCGTTGTAAAGTTGGGCGGCAACGCTAAGTCTATAAATCCGCTGGTACCCGTCGATTTGGTCATAGATCACTCAGTTATGGTGGATTTTTTTGGCACTGAAGATTCGCTTGTAAAGAATACAAAAATTGAGTTTGAGCGCAATAAAGAGCGCTACCAATTTTTACGCTGGGGTCAAAAAGCTTTTTCAAATTTCAGAGTCGTGCCGCCGGGCACCGGCATTGTGCATCAAGTTAATCTGGAGTACTTAGCCAGTGTGATTATGCAAGGTGAGCGTGATCATGAAAAACTGCTCTACCCTGATACTTTAGTTGGCACTGATTCGCATACCACCATGATTAATGGTCTAGGAGTGCTTGGTTGGGGGGTAGGCGGCATTGAAGCCGAAGCCGCTATGCTCGGGCAGCCTATCAGTATGTTATTACCACAGGTTATTGGTTTCGAACTTTCTGGGAAACTGCCAGAAGGCGCTACCGCAACCGATCTTGTATTAACCGTCACGCAAATGTTGAGGAAAAAAGGAGTCGTAGGCAAATTCGTCGAGTTTTATGGCGATGGTTTAAGCAATTTACCACTGGCCGATAGAGCCACGATTGCCAATATGGCGCCAGAATACGGTGCAACGTGCGGTATTTTTCCTATCGATAACGAAACCCTAAGCTACATGAAACTGAGCGGACGAGAGCAAGGCCAGATAGATATAGTAGAAGCGTATGCAAAGGCGCAAGGCATGTGGCGAGAAGACGGCAGTCCAAGCGCGAATTACAGCGACAGCCTGTCGCTAAATATGCAAGAAGTCGTGCCCAGTATTGCCGGACCTAAGCGACCACAAGACAGAATTTCGCTAAGTGAGGCTAAAAGTGAGTTCGTTAAACATATGCAAATTTTAGGCATTGAGTTAGCGGATCAAACTCTATCGCGTTTTGCCGACGAGGGAGGGGCAAATGCCGTAGGCAAAACCCAAGTTTCAGATGCCGTAGATATTAAGATAGAAGGCGAACAAAGCTCATTAAAACATGGCGATATCGTCATCGCCGCTATCACTTCTTGTACCAACACCTCTAACCCTGCGGTTATGTTGGCAGCAGGGTTGGTTGCTCAAAAAGCATTGGCCAGAGGTTTAAAACCGAAACCTTGGGTAAAAACTTCCTTAGCGCCAGGCTCACAAGTCGTGCCGGCGTATCTTGAACAAGCCGGCGTTATGGCTCCGCTGAAAGCGTTGGGCTTTGATGTAGTGGGATTTGGCTGCACTACATGCATTGGTAACTCTGGGCCACTCCCCGATGCAGTTAGCGATGCCATTCAAAAAGGTAAGTTAACTGCTTGCTCGGTGCTATCTGGCAACCGTAACTTTGAAGGAAGAATACATCAGGATGTCAGAGCAAACTATTTAGCGTCGCCGCCATTAGTTGTGGCTTATGCAATTGCAGGTAGTATGACGATAGATATATACAAAGATCCCCTCGGCTATGACGAACAAAACCAAGCGGTATTTTTAAAAGACATTTGGCCCACGCAATCAGAAATTAGTGATTTAGTGGCTTCCTCATTATCGGCACAAATGTATCAAAGCCGCTATCAAGATGTATTTGAGGGCACTGAACAGTGGAAGTCATTGCCTGTACCAGAAGGTGAAACCTACAGCTGGCCCGATTCTACCTATGTAAAAAACCCTCCTTACTTTGACACTATGTCTAATCAGGTCGATGCGATCCCCAGTGTGCAAAACGCCCGATGCTTAGTAAAAGTCGGAGATTCTATTACGACTGACCACATCTCTCCTGCAGGCGCTATCGCGCAAGACACGCCAGCGGGTAAATATTTATTAGCGCAACAAGTGGATGCTAAAGATTTCAATAGCCTAGGGTCTCGACGTGGTAATCACGAAGTAATGATGCGGGGAACCTTCGCTAATGTAAGATTAAAAAATTTACTGGCACCCGGAACAGAAGGAGGGTTCACCTGCTATTTCCCCGATCAAAAAATATGCAGTATTTACGATGCAGCGATGAAGTACAAGGCAACTAAGACTCCCTTAGTTGTGTTGGCAGGCAAAGAGTACGGTACAGGCTCATCTCGCGATTGGGCAGCGAAAGGCACTAAACTATTGGGCATTGAAGTCGTCATTGCAGCTAGCTACGAACGTATTCATCGCTCGAATTTGGTGGGTTTTGGTGTCTTACCGCTTGAATTTATGCCGCAAGAAAGCGCCGATACTCATCAGCTAAGCGGCGAAGAAAGTTTTAGTTTTTCTAGCTTGGAAAGTAAACCAGAGGTGATTAAGGTCAGCGCTAAGCGTCCAGATGGCAGTATCGTTGATTTTGAAGCAAAAGTGCGCATCGATACCAACAGTGAGTGGGAATACTATCAGCACGGCGGGATTTTGCATTACGTACTTAGAGATCTAGCAAAGCGCTAAGTGGTCAGATATGCAGTCAACATTCGCTACTATTGTAAAAGCAAGCCGTCCTAAATTCATTATTTTAGCGCCTGTTTGTGTGTTGGTGGGAGTCGCTGCATCAGTGTATGCGCAGGCCCAAATTAATGTGGCGTTAGTGATGTCTTGTTTCGGTATTGCTACTTTGGGGCATATCAGCGTGAATTTGTTGAATGAATATCATGATGCAACAAGTGGTTTAGATGAACGCACTGAAAAAACACCGTTTAGCGGTGGCAGCGGTGCCTTGCAAGATAACCCATCTGCATTAAAAGCGGTTAAGGGCTTTGGTTTACTAAGTCTTTTTGCTTTGACCCTGCTGGGCATATATGTGATATCACAAGTGCACGTTGTGATGAGTGTTATCGGCCTAATTGGCATTTTGGTGGTGCTCACATATACACCTTGGCTTAACCGAAATCCTTGGCTGTGTTTGTTTGCACCGGGCTTAGGTTTTGGTTTGCTTATGGTGATCGGAACATATGCCGCGCTAACCGGCAGAGTCGACCCCTTAATTGTTTGCATCAGCTTACCGGTTTTTTGTTTAGTAAATAACTTATTACTTCTTAATCAGTTCCCAGACGCTATTGTTGATAAAAGTGTCGGGCGCGATCATTTTGTGATTCGTTACGGTTATCAAAGCGCGGCCCTCAGCTATTTTGTGTTGGCGATGTTGGCATACATGAGTGTGCTGATATCGGTATTTGCCTCGCTACTGCCAGATTTGAGCTTACTCAGCTTAATAGGGCTTCCCGTTAGTATATTGATAGCAATTAAGGCCAAGCAATTTGAACCAAATAATGTACAAGCGATACTGCCTATTTTAGGCTTAAATGTTTTAGTAACGCTCGTTGTTCCCCTTATTCTTGCATTCACCTTGTTTCTTGCATAATACTAGGTTCACTTTAAACGTCAGTATATAGAGAATAAAAAACATGCGTCAATACTCGGGGAGTTGTCATTGCCAAGCAGTCACGTTTAAGGTTAATTTGCCCGATGTTGTAGAATCTGACAGATGCAACTGTTCAATATGTCACAAGAGCGGTCTTATCCATGTAATTGTGCCGCTTCGGGATTTTATATTGGTCAAAGGCGAAGAATATTTGACCACTTATACCTTTAACACCAAGATTGCCAAGCATACTTTTTGTAGGGTCTGTGGGATAAAGCCTTTTTATACCCCGCGCTCTAATCCAGATGGGGTGAGCGTCAATTTACACTGCCTAGACAGTTTGCCTGCGACAGTAAAAATAGCTGACTTTGATGGGCAGAACTGGGAAAACAATGCTTATACGCTTGCGCATAAATCAAAATGATTACGTGTAAGGCGCATGATTACCTCGAAATTGCCTGTATGTATCGTTTACGCGTGCGTTTATATATGCTTAATGGCGACCTTATCGAGGGTCTTGCACTTGATACAACTCGCACCGTTGACAATCAAGAGGCTATTTTACTTGAGAGAGATCATGACCCAATCAAAATTGCTCTGATTGGTATTGAAAGCATGGAGTCTATTACCCATAACTCATATTTTAGCAAAGTCGATATCAGTCGTGTTTGAATCGCGCTACACTCTTAATATGCAACCTATATTCGCCAAAAAGCCGAATTTATTATGAATTTTACCGATGCCAATATGTATCTCGTGATCGCCGTAACCATGTCGGGCGCGATTGGGATCACACTGTTTTTTGTGGGTAGCTTGATCACTATCGCAGCAGCTTTTGCAAATAACAACACAGTGTTTGCTATAGCCTGCATTATATTTATGCCCTTAACCACTCTCTATTGTTTGTTGAACTGGCAGCGCACGCGATATCCAGCAAAATATGTATTTTCTGGACTCGCGTTATTGGCCAGCACCTTAGTCATGAGTATGTGGGTGTTATGAGAGTTCTAACTGGGCTCATGGCGTTTTGTATCTTGTTGACACCTTTTGTTTGTGTTGCGCAGTGGCAAGAGCAAACCGCCGGCATCATGGGCACAAATATTCGAGCTGAGGTGTTCCATATTGACCCAGACCTTCGTCAAAAAGCGCTAGATCAAGTAATGATAGAAATGGAGCATATTAATCAGTTAATGAGCCCATATATACAGAGCAGTGAGCTGTCACAACTCAATCTTAGAGCGTCGAATGCGCCTATGGAAGTGAGTGATGAAATGTTCAAAGTGTTGTCATTGTCTAGAGAGCTATCTGAGCTCACTAATGGTGCGTTTGACATTACCTTCGCGAGTGTTGGTTATTTGTATGATTACCGAGAAAAAAAGCGCCCGAACGATGAATCTATCGATGCATTAATAGAAGCAATAGACTACCGACACATCGTCCTCGATGACGCTAGTCAAAGCGTCTATTTTGCACACCCTGATGTTAAGATAGATTTAGGCGGAATCGCAAAAGGTTATGCAGTAGATAACGCTATTCGGGCACTGAAAGCCATGGGCATTGAGCATGCATTAGTAAGCGCAGGAGGTGATACTCGATTGCTCGGTGATCGTATGGGTAAACCATGGATAGTAGGCATTCGCGATCCTCGCGACGCCAACAAACAAGCGGTTGTGATCCCCTTAGAAGATTCGGCAATGTCTACTTCCGGAGACTATGAGCGCTACTTTGAAGAAGATGGTCAACGTTACCACCATATTTTGTCACCTAAAACCGGGCGCTCTAGTTATGAAGTGCAATCGGTTTCGATAATTGGACCTGAGTCGGTTTACAACGACGCCCTATCTACAGCAGTCTTTGTGATGGGTCTTGAGAACGGTATCGGCTTGATTAATAGCTTGCCCGAATTTGAAGCCATTGTGATGGATAACCATCGCCGCATGCATTATTCAAATGGTCTTGGGCGGTAAGCACAGGTAAAGCACACAGAAACACTCCAAAAAAACTAACAATACATAAAAAACGAAGAGTCGACTTCAATACACAGAGATTTTCGCATTTAGTCCATACGCAAACAGATGGTACCCTTTAAAGTCTGATTTCCGTTGGATTATGTTGATTGTCTGTTTTTCATTCTGGTACTTGTGACTGTAACCAAATCGAGCTCTATGTAAGGCTACCAGAACCTTTATCAAGCTATTCACCGAGGGCTTGCGATTGTGATTTTTGCTCTGACAACGACCTTGTATTTTTATCGGATCCAAGCGGATCTTTAGAGCTTGTCAGCACCATTAGCCTCGAACATATCACACAAGGTTCGCGACAAGCTGAGTTTTTGAAGTGCATGAATTGTGAGCAAATTGTAGCGGTCACGACCGAAGTTGACGGCGTTCTTATCGGCTCTGTTAACTCTGATTGCTTATATGATGCTGACCTTCTTTCGGTTGCCACGCCAGTGTCTATTCAGTCTTTATCTCCAAAAGATAAAAAAGCCCGTTGGGATAAAACATGGATGCCGGTTACGATAAGCGAGCCAGATTAATCTACTGACTCGTCGATGGCTTTAGGAATGAAAGCTTCGGCTGGTGTTGCCAACATTTGCTGCATCATTATTTCTGCGCTCTTGTGCGCTATGTGTTTAATCAGCGGACGCTCAGTGTTATCGCCCATTTCATAGGTAACCGAATGCACCCTAAAATTGTCTGCAATAAACTGCTTGAATACCCCTCTACCTGGGCTTGAGCCGGGCCGCTCCCTTACTGTGAACGATCCAAGTCGTTGTTCTTTTAACTGCTCGATCCAGCGCTGCGCAAAATCAGCCGGAACAAGGCCATATTCTTCAGGCATCGTATAAAAAATATCTTGCTGGGTTGAGTGAAAATCTAATGCGAAAACGAGCCGATGGTCTTGTTTCAAACGCGACCGAAAATAATTGAAAGTAGTCGTTGTCTCAGGCTGGGTAAATTTCCCCCAGTCTCGATTCAGGTCAACGCCATTTATATTGTGACGCCAGTTTCCGGCAACAACGCCATCTGGGTTTATCATTGGCACTACTAGCACATTAAAGCGCTTAAAAAATGCCTGTTGAAGTTCGGAGTTAGCACTCATTTTTTCGACAAATGCAAACAAAGCAATCGCACCGGTAATTTCTGGAGGATGTTGGCGACCCACTATCAACAACCACTCTTTATTTTGTTCCTGTGTTGCTACCATTCCATAAATTGGTCTTTCTTGCACTGAAGTGCCAACCTGCTCAATGGTAAATAGAGATTGGATGGCGTCTTTTTGCATCCATGCTTGATAGTCGTCATTAACGATAATTTCTTGGGCGGCAACATAAATTGGTTCGCTGCTCAATGCCAGCTCAAAATGTAAACCTTCAGAATCGACATGAAAGTCTATAGGCGTCCAATGTTGCTTGTCAGTACTGACTTTCGGGGTATATCGAGGCTTGGCGTCGCTTGCGACTATACTGACCGAAATCGTATGATCAGCACCTTTTGCGACTGCCGAAAAGGCATACCAAGGGCTAGGATTAATTGGGGTGTTTTCGGGATTTACCGACAGTATAAAATGCGTTTGATGTGTTTCTTCTATAGCGCCGGTGGTCACCATTTCGCAGGCATCTAATCGCCCGGCATCAAATTGAGCGTCAAATTTAACACGCTCAAAATCACAAGCTTGAGCAGAAAACCCAGTTAGACAAAAGGTTGTAAAAATAATTAGAAGCAAAGGCGCGTAGCTTCGACGTCGCAGGGTATCCTGAAAGGCTGTCAAATTAGGTATATTCATTTACTTATCCTATGATTTAAGACCGACTTTGAAAGTCGGAAACAATTTGCCAACTCAGTGACTGCAGAGCGCTCGCAACATCTGGATCTAGGCCTGCTGTAAAAGGATTACCCAAAGGTGATTTTTGATAAAGACTGGCGTAAAAAACGCAGGCAGCGAGATACGTGCCAGCAACACTTGGGTGCTTCCACTCTTCGCGATAAGTAATTATGTTGCCCGCAGCAGTGTCTTCTATTCCCAATACATCTGGCACAAACAATTCCACATTAGGCAAGGCTTTAGCAGCTTGAGCAAAGGCTAAGCCTACCGGAACAAGATGCACATTATGCTTTTCAGCTTGCTCAATATAAGCCTCTGCTAATGCTTGCGACATTTTTGGGTCGTCTTTGTAGCCCCATGTCATAAATAAAATAGGCTCTAACCGATGGCCTCTGACAATATCAATAGCTTGCTTGAGGGAGCTTGTAAAGCGAGCCTGTTTGCTTTTTAGCACCGCTTCATTGCTGTGAGCTTGCAAAACCACCGCCTGCCATCCTAGTCGGTCATTGCTTAATGTTGCCTGCAATCCTTCTAGCTGCTCATGGATGTGGCCACCGGACAGGGTTTGCAGTCGTAATCGATTTTTTCCACGCTGCCAATTTCCCTCAGCTCGGATTAAGCTACCTAAATGATTATGGATACCGTTGTTATAAAAGCTAAAGCTATTGCCAACAAACAGGACTTTATCTAGGGTTTGCTTTTCCTCAGGTGCCTGTTCTGATGCAATGACGCTAAATGCTGTGCTTGCTAACAGTAAGAACACACTGCAAAGCAGATAAGCTAATCTTTGTGCGGTAGGATGCTTTAAAATCATTACAAGAATACCCATGGTGCAAGCCAAATAGAGACTATCGAGAGCAGAATCATACCAATAATATTAAGAATAGCACCTGCTTTTACCATCTGTGGAATGGTCAAAACGCCCGAGGCAAATACAATAGCGTTTGGAGGGGTGGCAACCGGCAGCATAAATGCACAACTTGCGGCTAATGTAATGGGAATACACAACAGCAGTGGTGAAACGCCTAATTCTAGTGCCACTGCAGCAACTACGGGTAAAAAGGTCGCGGCGGTGGCCACATTACTGGTCAATTCGGTCAAAAAAATCACTAAACCGGTAGCAGCGACCACTAACACAAATATGCCTAAACCGCCTAATGGCGTCAAACTTGAACCTAAATAAGTAGCCAGTCCTGAGCCTGATACAGCAGCTGCTAAACTCAATCCGCCACCAAACAATATTAGTACTCCCCACGGCAAGCGATGTACATTTTCCCACACCATAATTTGTGGTTGTTGTGGATTGCCGCTGGGCAACAGAAACAGCAATAGTGCTGCAGCCATAACAATGCCGGTGTCGCTTAAAAAGTCGATACCTAACCATGCCGAAATAGGGCGACGCAATATCCAAAATATCACGACTAAGGCAAATACGGTGGCAACCCGCTTTTCAGCAACTGACATTGGGCCGAGTTCATTTCTTAGCTTGATTAAGTATGCATTTACGGCCGGGTTTGCAGGAATATCGATTTTAAAGGTAAAGCGAGTAAGAGACAGCCAGGCTAGCGGCAGCATTACTAACATTACCGGGACACCTACTAGCATCCAACTGGCAAAGGTGATTTTAATGCCATAGTTGTCGCTTAAAAAAGCTGCTAATAAAGCGTTTGGCGGCGTGCCAACTAAGGTAGCCAGCCCTCCTATCGTTGCAGCATATGCAAGCCCAAGCAGCATGGCAACTTGAAATGCTTTGGTTTGTTTAGGTGATAAATGCGTGTTGTTGTCAGCGATGACTTTTGCGACCGATAACGCGATGGGCATCAGCATCATGGTGGTGGAGGTGTTGGTCATCCACATTGAAAGTAGCGCAGCAACCAGCATAAAGCCGCCAATCAGGCGTCGCCCATCGGTCCCGGTGACCGTTAAAATGGCTAACGCTATACGCTTGTGCAACATCCATTTTTCTACGGCAAGTGCCAGTATAAAAGCGCCTAAAAAAAGATAAATAATTGGGTTCGCATAGTGAGAAGTGGTTTCCGCCATGCTAGAGATAGTTAAAAATGGAAAGGTAACGATGGGTAAAAATGCGGTAACGGGAACTGAAACCGCTTCGGTTGCCCACCAAGTTGCCATCCAAATGCCCACCGCTGCCACCCGCCACGCGGCCGGCTCCATAGTGGTTTGTGATGCATCAAACAGCATCATGAATGCGAATAATAACGGACCTAAAATCAGCCCTATATCTTGATATCGCGCGCGCGCATGGTCGCTGACTTCAGCAGATTCCATTGTTACTCCTCAGTTACTTCCAACAAGCTCAAAGTGAAAAGCAGATGCCAAGGTCTGCCATCTGCTTTCACCTTAAATTTTCCTTGAATGCTTATAGGGCCCTAGAAGCGCGCTCTCACATCAAGATAGTAACTGCGGCCATAGTCTCTATGCGCGTCTGAAAAGAAACCAAAGAAACGGTCAGCCAGTGGCGCACGCTCGTCGGTTAAGTTTCTTACGCCTAATCGTACTCTAGTATCGACTTCACTTATATCGAAATTATAGTCGAAGGTAGCATTATAAGTCGTCATAGCTGGAATGATGTATTGAGTCCCGTCATCAAGAGTCAATGAACTTTGATAAAAACTACCAATACGGTTACCGCTCAAAGAAGCACCAAATCCGCTTTTACGCCACGATACCCTTGCTGAATGACGCTGCTCTTGATTCCCATCACGACCAATCAAATCGGCAAATCCGTCTACTGGGAAGCTAGCCGGGATTGCGCCGCTTTCTTGGGCTGCTACTATACGTGCTGAATCACCACCCGCTTCTTGTTCAAATTCTTCTAAAAACGAACCGTTATAGCTGAATCTGAATCTACCTAAATCAGTATCTAAGTTATAGTAAATACCCAAGTCAAAACCAGCCAGCGTGCGCGTATCAAGGTTCGCGTATTGGTCGTCTATGAATTGAATATCGCCAGCAGGGCAGATGCCAGCAGCCGTATATATGGCACTTTCACCGGCGTCCGCTGATTGACGTGTCACCGCTGGGTTAAAGGTGGCGCTACCACAGTTTGTGCCGCCATTTTCTAAGCGTAACAGTAGATCTAATAAGGTGTGGTTTTCTTCACCAAACAGACCAATGGTATTTTCTTTTTCTATCGACCAATAATCTAAGGTGATCGTAAGGTCTTCAACAGGGGTCAATACAATGCCTAGGTTAGTATTAACAGACTCTTCGGGCTCTAGATTTTCTGAGCCTTGAGCAATACGCTGTATTGAATTAACACAATCTAAGGTGTCTTGGTTTGGATCACCGCCAAATTCTGCTGCGTATAAGCAGGCAAAATCAGTACGCGTGTTATTTCGAGCAACAATACTTTCGTTAATGGTAATCAGGTTCGGTGCTCGAAATGCGGTTGACCATGAGCCTCGCAGCATAAAGTAGTCGGTTGGCTTCCACCCAAAGGCTAGCTTTCCTACGGTGGTGTCGCCTACATCAGAGAAATCTTCATAGCGAATCGCCGCTTGCACATCTAAGTTCTCTAATACAGGAATTTGCATTTCAGCAAAGAATGATATGACGCTGCGCTCACCACTGCTGTCTGGAGTAGGGCTTGAGTTGACTACGTCAGATACGAAGGGGTAGGTATCACCTTCAAAATCGGTAAAGGCGATGGTTCCGTCTAAGCGGTCATCTCTATCATCGATGAATGACTCTTCACGATATTCCATACCCGCTACAAAACCCACCGGTCCGGCAGGAAGCGTATAAATTTCCATATTGGCCATTTTAAAATCGACCGTTGTGAGTTCAGTTTCGTTGTTTCGAACAACATCCACAAGAGCGCGCTCGATATTCGAATCAACTCCGCCGCTAAAGGGGTTATAAGCTGCAGGCGTCGAGTCAAATAGTGCTTCGGTGATCAGCAAATTTGAAACGCGGTTGCGAGTTAAATCTTCTTTGGTCGCTTTGGAGTAAGTAAAAGCACCTTCCCAATCCCATTCACCCGTTGTGCCTCTAAAGCCTTGTAAGAATCTAAATGACTCACCGTCATTATCGACAATACGCGGTAACTCGGCAAAGCGATAGTTGTCTATGACCAGTTCTAAACCTTCGCAAGGCACATTAGGAATGAGGCTGGCGTCCAAGCGGTTAGGTGACCCACAGGGGCCAAAGGGGTTGTAATAGTTTTCTGCACCCACTCTCAATCTAGATGAGGTAAATGGCGCCGTGGCATGGCGTCTTAAATTGGTTTTGGCTTGGTATAAAGAAAACTCAGTAAAGCTCTCTACGCCATTTTTGAACTCATGATTTAAAAATAAGAAAAAGTTGGTCCGCTCTAACTCAGAGCTTAGATCACGGTCTGCATTCAGGTTGAGTCTGAAGGTTCCTTGGCCATCTCTGGCGCCACAGGTGGTGGCGTTAATATTGTATTGGCATCTCTCATCGCCAATAGGATAGGTTTCAAATTCGCCTGCGTTATCGGTAAACATCGAATTTAAACCAGCAGCAGAGGCGCTGCTGACAAGGTCAAATTGGCCAAATAGTGAATTGGCGGTATCGTTTCTAAAGCGTATATCGCCTTCCCATAGTGAGCCCTCTGGAATGCGACTGCGGAAATCTGAATCTGCCCAGCGCGGGTCGTCTTGTGAATTAACTCGGTCACGACTGAAGTAACTACCAAACATGCTGATGTTAGTGCGCCCGCCGTTGAAATCTTTACCCCACTCTACCGTTAAGGTCTGCGTTTCGCGCGGAATATTGTCGTACCCAGCTAGGCGGCCTGTGATATTAAATCCCACAAAGTCAGATTTTAAGACATGGTTAACTACGCCGGCTACCGCATCTGCGCCATAGATCGCCGACGCGCCATCGCGAAGCACTTCCACGCGGTTAAGACCATGCACCGGTATGGTGTTGACGTTAACCGAGCTAACCGGTACAAAACTACCGCCGACTTCTTCAGTTTGATATGCGGCAGAGTTGACCATTCTGCGACCGTTTAGCAGCACGAGGGTATTACCTGTGCCTAAGTTGCGCAGGTTATAGGTACCAACATCACCGCGGGCGGCATTGACGCCACCGCCAATGTTTTCTGCTTCGTTAAAAAAGTTTTGGCCATTTTCTGGAATCAGTTGGAGCAGGTCATCTATAGAGTCAATGCCTAGCTGACCAATTTCTTCAGCGCCAATTACCGAGACTGCCAATGTATCGGCTACTGGTCCGCCTCTAAGGTTTGAACCAACTACGCTGATTTTTTCGACTTCTTCACCGTCTGGTGGAGGAGCATCTTGTGCATATGCGCCGGCTGAAACGGCAAGTGCGACCGCTAAGGAAATTTTGCTAAGTGTTTTTGTTTTGCGCAAGGTATTCAATTTGAATGTGTTCATCTAGTTACCTATTATTTTTTTGAGTGTGTTTTGTGTATGTGAAGCTATTTAATATATAAACGCACCATAACAGAAAAACCCCTATAAAAATTTACAATTAATTTACACATTGGGATATTGACAAAATTAGTGCGTATAAATTACCTCGTAAAATGTAATTATTTGAGGTCTTTGATGTGCTGTGTTGTATGCTGTCAAATTGCTTATTTGAAAAGGAAATATGGCTAATACACCTTCTTGCAAGGAAGCATATGACGTATCGACGGTTAGTAGCTGATCATAATGATTCTGACAGTGTCTTAAACTATCTGTAAAGGCACAAAAGACAGAACAAAACCAAGCGAAATGATACCGATAACTAAATTGTACGCCCATTCAGGAGCGGCTACTTCAACACGCTGATCTTGTAATAAAGGTCCATCATTCCTCGACTTTTTGGCAGCGCGCTTCGGAAATGGCAAGATTTTAGAAGGTTCTAGCATGTGTTCGGCGTGTTTTAAGCAGGATGTTTTGGCCCATAATTCGGACACTTGTGCGAAAGCCATTTGGTGCACGGGATCTTTGTCTAACCAAGCATAAAAGCCCAGTTGGGTCTCCAGTAACGGGGTTGATGGCCGATAATCGACGGCTTGCGTATCATCTGCGTCTAGTGCTGCTACCCAAAAAGCGGCTTGGTCGATAACGTCATCGCTAATTTCGGTGCCGGTCCAATCGTCAATATTCATTGCATTTACGCTCGTTTCTTTTCCATTGATGAGGCTTTGATATGCTGTTTAACGATGTATTGGCGACATAGCTTTAGCCCTTTTGCTAAATGATTCTCGACGGTTTTAGTTGAAATGCTGAGCATTTGTGCAATGTCTGTATGACTTTTTCCGTACAGTTTACGGTGAATAAACACCTGTCGGCAGATAGGCGGGAGATGATTGACGGCTTCTAGCATCAATTGTGTTTGATGGTCATTTATCACTGTAGACTCGATACTTTTGATGCTCGCGTTAGCTTGCTTTAGCCGTTCTATTTCGTGAAACTTTTCTCTTACTTTTTTATGACGAATACGCGACAAGGCCATGTTTTTGGCAATTACAAAGGCCAGTGGTTTCATTGCAAATAGGCTTTCACGAAAGTTATCAAAACTATTGTTTTTTTGGATAAGAAGAAACACTTTAAGCAGTGCCTCTTGAGCAACCTCTTCGCCCTCAACATCACCAATAAGAGGTGCTAAGGTATCAATGATCCGATAAAACACCGCATCGTGGAATTCTGAAAATATCACATCTGTCTGCTGCGCTTTGCAGGTTTCAATCATCGAGGGAATGCCTTATGAATTGCCCAGTATCAAAGAGTTTTTTTAAAATATACGCCTTAGCGTATAACAATGGCAAGCAATTATTGAGTGCTGTCGCAGCTTTACCTAAGGCTTATTACGTAAACCAATGCCTAGTGCGGTTTGCAAACCAGACCAGCGAGAGCATCACGGGCACTTCCACCAACACACCAACAACGGTTGCAAGCGCTGCTCCTGAATGCAGACCAAACACTGAAATAGCCACTGCCACTGCGAGCTCAAAGAAGTTAGAGGTGCCAATCATACCGGCGGGGGCCGCCACATTGTGAGGCAGCTTCAAGCGCTTTGCCATGTAGTAGGCAATCGCAAAAATACCATAGGTTTGAATCAGCAAGGGAATGGCAATTAACACGATGGCTTCTGGCTTTGATAAAATTGTCTGCGCCTGAAAACCGAATAACAATGCCACGGTAGCCAGTAAACCAATAATCGACCAAGGCTTCATCTTTGCTAGAAACGAGTTTATTTTTGAATGGTCATTACCGTTATCTAACTTTTTACGAGTAAGCGCTCCTGCGATCAAAGGAACCAGTACATATAGCATTACCGACAATATCAAGGTATCCCACGGCACGGTAATATCGGTCACTCCAAGCAGTAAACCTGCAATGGGTGCGAAGGCAAAAATCATAATGATGTCATTAATTGATACTTGTACTAAGGTGTAATTAGCATCACCTTTGGTCATTTCACTCCATACGAATACCATGGCAGTACAAGGGGCAACACCGAGTAAAATCATACCCGCGATATATTCAGTCGCGGTTGCCGGATCAACCCAGTCGGCAAACAACACTTTGAAAAATAGCCAGCCAAGAAAGGCCATAGTGAAGGGTTTGATTAACCAGTTAATTACCAGGGTCAATGCTAAACCTTTGGGCTTTTTACCCACATCTTTGATGGATGAAAAGTCGACTTGCACCATCATTGGGTAAATCATTAACCAAATGAGTACTGCAATGACAACATTTACATGCGCAAACTCAAAGTTAGCAATTACCGCAAAAGCGTCTGGCACGGTGGTCCCAGCAATAATGCCGACAATGATGGCAAGGCCAACCCATACCGATAAGAAACGTTCAAACAAGCCCATAATTACCTCATTTTATTGATGCTAGGAGTATCAAAAAGACGCTTTTCAATATTAGGCATAGATGTATCTTGCATTCTCATAGGTGCACACCTATCTCAGCTAGCGCTGATTTAAGTGCATCTTTATCTAAATCTTGGGTAGCGATACGTTTGAGCTTTTGCACTCGCTCTGCGATTTCATCAATGCAGGCTATAAACCCTTGTTCAACTTGTGCCTCATCACCCTCGATTTTAGATGGGTCGCTCAAGCCCCAATGCACTTTTAGGCTATTGCCAAAATATAATGGACACGCTTCGTCTGCCGCAGAATCGCATACCGTTATCACCACATCAGGCTGAAAATCTTCAAAGTCATCCCACGACTGGCTTTGTAAACCGTTAATCGCATAACCAGTTTGTGTTAGATACTTTAGCGATAAAGGATGTACTTCACCCACAGGTTGGCTACCTGCACTTTTTGCCTGAATAATATCTCCAGCAATTTGGTTGGTGATGGCTTCAGATAAGATACTTCGGCACCGGTTATGCGTGCAAATATAAAGAATTTTCATTGTTGTTGGCCTTAGCTTAACAGCAAGAGAAGGTTAAAGATCGCGATGAAACTAACTTTTTTAGCGCATCACCAAAATAGCTATCGTTGTGCTTAGCAGCACTTAAAATAACCTCATGCGCCCATACAGGAAGCTCTGGATGCAGTTTATAAAATACCCATTTACCCCGCCTTTCATCCACAACAATGCCGCATTTACGCAGTTGTGCTAAATGACGAGATGTTTTGGGTTGGTCAAGTTGGAGTGCTTCCATTAAGTCGCACACGCAGGCTTCGTTTGTCTTTGCAATCAATAGAAGTGACTTGAGCCGTGTGTCGTCAGCAAGACACTTGAAGAACGTACATGGGTTCATAATGTACACATGTGATAAATAACATATGTGGAATATCACATATATAGGTATAAAGGTAAAGCACCTATTTATACAGAGTTCTAGTTATTTATTAAATTCTAGGTTTAGGTGCTTTTTTAGCAAGGCTTATGGGTCGCAGGAGTTACATTTATTTGCAAGAAATAAGGTGCGCATTGAACAGGCTGACGCACCTTATTTTGATATGAAGTTGTGTCTTCGCTCAGCTAATGGTGCCGTTAACTATCGGAGCGAAGGCGGTAAGTGAATCCATCAAATTAGCATTCCCTAAGCCGTTGTTCGGCAGGACTTCTGACATTCGCCCCTGTTCACCATGCAGTGCAAGGTAGTTAAGCACTACGGTTTCCACCAAAAGATTAACATTATTGGCTGCAGGAGTGGCGGCGGTTTCTACGCTACCGTCGCGGCGCATAAAGCCCAGCTGTTGATGCATGGCTTGCTGTGCTTCATTTGCGCCTATTAGCTGTGGCGTGCCGTTGGGGTTATAGACCAAAAAGAATGAACCCGCGGTAGATGAGTTGTCACCGGTCCAAACGCCTTTGCCGCGTCCGTCTACAGAGTCATCTATCATGCCGTTGCTGAATACTGAGCCGTCACTGCATACGTACATCATCAATGGCATGCCGAGCCGCGCCGCGTATTCCAACACAGCACCCATACAGCGCCCTGCACGTAAATCACGCACTTCGCCGGTGGCGCGATTGCCCACATGGTAATCGTAGCCACCCATGGTGATCGTGCCGGCGCCCGCAAAGCCATTCATAACCAATTTCATCACTGAGGCCGTCTTTTGAAACTCGCGATCAGAGGCAAACTCGTCTGCGCTAAATATGCCGCCCTCGCCAACAATTAATGGGTCTGCGGCAGGGTTTAATGTATTGGGATCGCCAAATCTGTCGGTAATATCCGCGCTCTTTACGTAGCCACAGCGTACAAGGTCTTTGATTACTTCATCGTTGGTTATTTGTGTGCTGACTTTGTTTAGTTTCATATCTGATATGCGCTGAATCGATTCCATTACAGCTACCGAATCATCTTGACTTAATAGTCCTACCAAATCTCCGGTATCAACTAGCCCGGTAACGTCAGAAGGACGGTCTACCTTGGTCGGGCGTTTAGATGGGTCCATTAAATTCAAGGGTGCAACAGAGTTGCCACCAGAGTCTGAGTTGCGCGAACCGATTAAGGTTAGCAACGAACCATCTGCTCCGGCTTTGTTAATGCCGTACATCGGGTTATGTGGATTGTTGCCAGTATCATTTTCTGAGCGGGCGGGGATCACCGCACCATTTACATTTGCTCGGTTCATGACTGACAGTTTGTCTTGAATGCCTCGTAAAAAGCCCGAGTCAGCATGAAATGCTAAGCCAAGTTCTGTATTAATAAAATCAGATAAGCCACTGTCTGGGTTGGCAATAGAAGGCACCATGTCGCCGGGTAACCCCTGTCGGGAATAGCCTTGAGTGCTTAAAAAGTCCAGTTGACCGCCGCGGCCACCAATCAACACATTTGAGCCGGCTATGTTTGCACCACCGGCTAAATCAAACACAATAAAGGGTATTTTACCGGCACCTTGTGCGGCGATACCGCAGCTTTGTTTAAGTGCCTCTAAATCTGATGATAAAGACGCATTAGCCTGACGAGGATTGGCAAACATGCTTAGCACCGATGCTCCTGCCAGTAGCCCTGCTCCGGCACAAAAGCCCTGTGATATAAACTCTCTGCGGGTGACAGGTTTTGCATGGTCGTTATGGTAAAGCGCTTCGTCTTTACCGTGTGCCTTTTGCACGGCTCTGGCGACTGACGCAGTCTTTTTTGAGGTAAAGCTATAGGTTTTTTTCATGACATAATTCCTATTGTAAGACCACTACGGCACTGCCTAACAGCGCTGCGCAGCTGGCTTTTACCACGGTTTTCGTTGTCTCGGCGTTACATGAATTTTGATTAGCGCATACGCTGAGCCTGTCAATTAAATTACTGACCTCGTTATATACATCGTCTTGTTCTGGTTGAGTGCTTATTCCGGCCCCCAACATACGCTGATTAAGTGGGTTAATAATCGCGTCTTTCATCGCGCCTGAAAAACCGTTATTGGCATTGGCGTTAAAATTCATGTCTGGGAAATAACTGGCTCGCAGCGAGGTGTCTTCGACTAAAGCATCGCAGTACTTAATTGACAGCTGTGTAATGGCCATTTGGTTAGAGGTCAAAAAACTGTCTAGACTGCTGACGCTCGGCAATTGCTGGCGAAGTTGAGTATAGGTTGCGCGAACCTCAGGATTGTTGATGCTAACGGTTGTGAGCGCCGACATACTGGCATAAATTTCGTCAAAGTTCCGAACCCCTATGACCGATTGAGCGTCGATATCTTGCGCCTCTGTGGCAATGGGGACTTGCGCCGCTGTCCTCTGTGACTGCGCGTCGCCAAGTACCTCAAAGGTCAAAAAGAACTCATCAAGCTCAGGGCCTTTTTGCAGTGGTATAATGGTTCCCTGTGATGATATCGGCTTGCCACCTAGCTCATTAGAACTGCTTGCGTCCACACTCAGATTTAGGGTTGCAAACACCTGACCGGTTTTTTCTTCACGACCATTGATGCCAATCCGCATTCCGGTAAGGGTGATACCGTCTAAGTTGGCATTTTCATCTAGACTGACCATGAAGGGTTCAGTAAACAAATAGCTAAAGCTGTCAAATTGACTGACTTCAAATACCACATAGCTTTCAGCCACATTAACGACTTCACTAATGCCAAACATCACATAGAATTTCTGACCGATACCCGCGTCAAAATTACTTGCAACTTGCTCGCTGGTTAATATGCGATTATGCATGGCAACCATGCGTACGGTGCCAGCGAAAGGAGAGCGGCCACTGACTTCACTGCCAATTACAAAAGCAAAGGTATCGTCCCAAGTATTTAACACGCTTCCTTCGATACGGTCGTTATCGCCGGTTTCTTCGCCGTTCACAAATATTTTGCGTCCACCGTTTCCATCGTAGTTAACTACCACGTGCTGAAGCGCTGCCTGTAAGTCCTCGTCAGCATTTGCGGTATTTAGGGCGGGCTCGCCATTGCTGTCGGTATTATCGTTGCGAACCAACGCGTTATAGTTATAAAGGGTTTGCCCTAACATAAAGTTACGTCTGTCATCGCCACCTGAGTAACTAATAATTCGAGCAGGCCCTTCTTGAATCACATTCGCTGGTGCCACCCATGCTTCAATGGCAAATTCTCCGGTGGCAACAATTAGGTCATGTAATTTTTTACTATTAGCGGTGGAACCTTGCGCCTTACCGCCATTAAGCTGGATGCCCCAACCGCCTACCCAATCATAATTTCCTGATAGTGTTAAGTCGATTGCCGGTGAAACGCCGCTGGTATCAAATGCGGTATTGCCAAAGCCAGTTTTAAATTCCCATTTTGCAATCAGGTTTGATTCAAAACGACCGCCACCGCTAGCTAATGTGCCTTCAAATAAACCAACCGCGTTTGAAGAAACCAAGTTGCTGTCAAGCTCAGTCACTTCAATGGCATCTGCCATAGTGGCAATGGCGTTTGTGAGTGTAAGACTGTCTGCTGCACAATCGTCCCAGCAGTTATGAAACTCGTCCCGTACTCTGGCAACTAAACGGCTTTCAGCGGGTACATCAAGATTGAGTTTAGAAATCGCGGCCAAATAGGCTTCGGTTACATCGCTAGAGCCGATGAAAGGAGAAATAGGTATAGATGCGCTTGACTGATGACATTCGCTACAATAGGTTTCCAGTAACGGGTATACGTTGCTTGCAAACAGCGCTGGGGACGCAGGGAAATTTTTGTTGGCGCCAACGGTTCTAGCTTCAGGTGCTTCTAGGGTAATGGTGGTGGCAGATTCATCGGTTTCAATCCAAGCATCGAGCCAGTTGATCATAATGTCTCTGCAGGCGTTGTTGCTGGTAAGCCAGCAGTTGTGACCACCGGCGACTTTTGTCACCAATAGTGAATCGGGTACAGAGCCTTTGTTAACTAATGTGTTTACGATGGCGTAGGCTTCATTCACATCATCGTTGCGAGCAAAGAATGGTGACTGTTCGCCTTGCACATGACATGAGCCACAGGTGCTTTTTGTGGCTAGGTTATCCCATACATTGATTTTAAAGTTTTGCACATCGGTAGTGGCTGATGCGGGGCCGTTATAGTTGCTAACCGGCTCATTCGTTGGCGGTGGAACAGGCGTTTCTTGAACCTGGGTGTCACCGCCACCACCGCATGCGGTGATCAATAGAATACTGGTGCACAGGGCAAAAGCTGAAATAATCGGTCTCATGGCTATTCTCCTGCGCAATAAGTGGCGGTTTGTGCAAAGACTTCTTTGACGCGATATCCTGAGCTCATAAAGTCATTGGTGGCAGACGCGATAAGCGCTCTGTCGGCAGCGTTTTGCGGGCGTCTTAAACACACGTTTTCAAATACTTTAGTGACTTGGCATGAGGCAAATTTTTTGCTATTTGCGAGCTCTTCACCCATGCTTTTAGCGCCATAGCCAAAGCCGCTAAGTTGCTCAGACCAGCCAAGAGTTTGATTGATACCCTCGCGCCAATAGTTGTCCCAGCGATCATCGCCAATGACAAAGCCAAATGGAAAATTATTACTGTTAATACGGTGTTTAGCGGTTACGCGAGAGTTGGTCTGCGGGTCGTTTTGCCCTTCGCTGTTGTAGATAATACGGCCATTTTCGCCCTCAGGGTCGGAGCCTACATTGTACTCGTATTCATAGTAAGCAAAGGCTTGGGCAAGAGGATCCATACCGTTATGGCAACCCGCGCAGGAGTTTGCAAAAATGCGGCTATCACCACCAGGACTGCGGCTTAAATCTTGTCGAATGCGGTCAGGGGGTAAACTGGTATCTTTAAGCTGCTCTAAGTCTGTGCACAAGTGGTTCATCAGCGTAAAGCGCAGCATTGCACGGTTGGTGCCGTCTTTAAAAAATGACTTGGCGGCGCCGCGAGTGGTCATCACGCCGGCAGTTGCTTGTGGAGGCAATCCGCTTACGGCAGACTGGGTGTTTTGCACTAATGCGCTAGACAAGTCGATGCCGTTATTCTCTAAACTCTCATAGTGGTCGTTATTATTTAAACTGTAGGCAGGTATGCCAGAAACGCCTTGCGCTACATATACAATGTCACCCATTAAAATTTCGCGAAAGTCGATGTCGTCACGCACGATCCCAATCACCGTAGCGGTGTAATCATTCAATGGCGCAAATACATCGGCTTCTTCGTTAGTCCATGGCGTGACCCAGTTTTTTAAGGTGACGTTGTAAAAAGAAGGTGATTGCATGGCAAGGTAGGCGGCCTGTTCGGGATTGCCTTGGGTAATTAAATCGGCCATTTCTTCTAAGGTAAGCTGCGTGCCGGGAACACCTGCCAAACGGTCGTGCATCCGCTTTGCCTGAGTGAGCGAGTCAGCATGGACGTTGGCACTAAATGCTAACATTGCACTAAGTCCTGCAGCCGCTACTCTTTTGCCGTACCTCTTTTTCAGAGATCTGTTGGTATGTTGAGTAACAATAAAATTTTGCATGACTAACTCCTCTTTTCCTCATTTATACACACATTAAGCATTCATTTAGTTATCGCGTTGAGGCGTAGGGTGTACTTTTTGATAACCATCTCGATAACACGCTTTTTGCGTCTTACAAGTCTTTATCGCCTTAATGTGCTTTGTGCACGACTTTTTATTTCTGCATGTTTTTGTATTTGCGCTTTTTGGGTACTGACGCGGTCTGTTGCTGCCTTTACAAGAAACGTGCCCTTTATTTAAGATATTGATTTTATGAGTATTATTTATGTGAGCATGATGTTGTATCCAAGAAAATCCTAAAGATCAGTCGCAAATATTCCACATAGAAAGGGCTAAACGATGGTTTTTAAAGAAGTTTTGAATATAAAATTTATATATTTCAATAGTTTATGTTTTTTTAGAGTCTTTTTGATTGAGGTGACGCTTAACACCCGCGTCTGCTAAATGATAAAAGTTTTATAACTAATAAATATAATCAAATGTTTTTAATAACCCTTTTGCGGGGTTGCGCTTATCTCACTTAGTTATCAAATTACATGCCTAAATATAAATGGCGAAATTGTGCCATGACCTCAACGCTGTCAATGTACTCCAAGCAATAACTCAAATTGTTTGGATCAAAATTGGCTGTCATGCTGCTGAATAGAGCTGCTATATAATTTCAAAATCAGCTTAGTATTCGCCGCTCGTCGTTGAATCGCGACACTAGCAAAATTCAAGTTGCTGCCGTTATCCTTATAGTGATGTTCTTTTACATGGCTAAGCGAACACACATTGCATTTAAAGGTCGCTCTATGAAAAATATTTTTCGATTGGTCATAACACTCAGCTTGCTTACCCTGCTATGGGCCTGCGGCGGCTCCGTTGTGTCTAACGAGGAACAAGAGCCAGATCCCATTGTTGTCGATATACCTATTGCGTATATTGAACGCCAGCTTTCAGTCTCAGAGGGCGAGCCGGCTCGCGATTTAACTCAGCCGGCTGAATTCATTCCGGGTGCATCGCTGATTATCAAGGAGAGGGCAAGCGCTTCGGCTGCCATCATAGATCTTACTCCACGGTTACTTACATTAATCATTGGCGATGACGCCACCCCTACGGATCAAAATGGCGACCCACTGCAAGTCGATATCAAAGACTTAGAGCGCGATTACACCGGCACACGTTTAATCTTTGCCGCAAGAGGGCCTGAGTTAAACGGCATGGATGAACTACCCAGCTGGAATATATACGAATACGAGCTTGGCACTGACACTTTATCTAGGCCGATTGCCTCCGACAGATTAGCTGAGGCAGGAGACGATACCGGACCGGTTTACCTTGCCGATGGACGGATAGTCTTCAGCTCAACCCGTCAACGTGGTAATCAGGCTCGGCTGTTAGATGAGGGTAAGCCTCAATATGCTGGCCTAGAAGAAGGCTTGGATGTGCCCGCGTCGGTGCTTCATATTATGGAAAGCGATGGCAGCAACATCTCGCAAATCTCGTTCAATCAAAGCCATGATCTCGATCCAAGCGTTTTGCCGAACGGAAAAATACTATTTAGCCGGTGGGACCAAGCCGGTTCAAATAAAGGCTTTAATCTGTATCAAATGAACGCTGATGGCAGTGACTTAACCTTAATGTATGGTCGTCACAGTCATGGCTCTGTACCCGGTCTTAATGATGTGCAATATGCCAACACAAGCGTGACCCCTGAGGGCAAAGTGTTAATGGGTATCAACTCGTTTTCGACGCCATTATTTGGTACCCAGTACATCAGTATTGACATTGATGGCTTTGTAGACAACATGCGTCCCATTGACAGTATGCAGAGCCTTAGCGGACCAGCCCAAGCCAATATTCTGTTTGATAGCATTGATTTAGCGGCAGATATTTCACCTGGAGGTTACATTAATGCGCTTTACCCGCTTTGGGATGGCAGTGGCAGGATCATATTTAGCTGGTCGCAGTGCCTGCTCTATCAGCCCCTTCCAGAAGGCGCTGATGCCAGTGCTGCCCGCACTATTGCGCCGTGTTCGGATGATAATCTGGCAAATCCTGAGTTTGAAGTAGCCCCATCTGTATACGGACTGTGGATGTTTGACCCCGGTGCTGAAGAAGCAGGACAAAACAGCCAAAGTACGCAGCTTCCGCTGACCATTGCACAAGAGCTTACCGCAATTAGCGAAGTGGTTGCCATGGAGAGTCGACCGTTTCCCGCTAATCCAGACAGCACTATTGACCGCAGCAACTTAGCCTTGATAGATGGCGGGTTAGGTGTGCTGCATATTCAAAGCGTATATGACATAGACGGCAGCGATACCACCGCTGCTGGCCTAGTGGCAATGAGTGATCCTCTGCAAACACCAGCGAGCCAACGACCTGCTCGATTTTTAAGAGTGGTTAAAAGCGTGTCTATTCCAGACGAAGAGGTATTGGATTTTGACAATAGCGCCTTTGGCCGCTCTCGCGATCAACTGATGCGCGAAATTGTTGGATACACGCCGATTCAACCTGACGGCTCAGTAGAAGTCGCCATCCCTGCAAATATCCCCTTTAGTATTTCAGTGGTTAATGCGAGCGGTAAACGAATTTCTCAGCGCCACCAAAACTGGCTACAGCTTATGCCCGGTGAGCAAAAAAGCTGTATAGGTTGCCATACTAGCAACAGCGTTGCGCCCCACGGTCGAATTGACGCACAGCCAATGTCAATAAATGCTGGGGCACCTAATACTGGCGTGCCTTTCCCAAATACTAACCCAGAGTTGTTTGCAGATTTAGGCGAAACCATGGCACAAACCCTCACGCGAGTGCGTGGCCTGCAGACGCTCTCACCGGATATTTCTTTCGAAGATATCTGGGCAGATCCTACTTCGCAGACGCCGGCTGAGTCATTTACCTATGCTTACGCTGATTTGCAAACCGCATTGCCAGTAACTGCCGCCTGCGCGCAAAATTGGACGCCAATTTGCCGCTCGGTGATTAATTACCCTGACAGTATCGCACCGATCATCGATTTGCCGCGCATTGTAGCTGATGAGTTAGGCAATGTGCTGCAAGATAATACCTGCAGTTCATGTCATTCGCCCGCTGACTCTGAAGGTCTGCTTCAAGTACCGCTCGCCCAGCTAGATTTAAGCAATACACCGTCAAGCGATGACCCTGATTTGCTTACTAGCTACCGCGAACTGATGTTCAATGACAATCAAGTCGAAATTGTGGAAGGCGCGTTGCTAGACAGGCTAGTGCCGGTGCTTGACCAAAATGGCGACCCAGTATTTCTGGTAGACGAAGACGGCGAATTAATTTTAGACCCTGAAGGCAACCCAATTCCCATAACTCAGACGGTTGGGGTAAGAGCAAGTATGAATACTCAAGGGGCATTGGCAAGCGGTACGTTTTTTGCAATGTTTGAAAGTGGCAGCCATCAAGGATGGTTATCACCGTCAGAACTTAGATTAATTGCAGAGTGGTTGGATATAGGTGGACAGTATTATAACAATCCTTTTGATGCACCCGAGGACTAATTAACACATGGGATCTTGCGTGTTTGCTCGGTGGCGAGCCAGCTTAATTTTTATTATTTTTGCGCTTCATATGCAAGGGCATGCAGACGAACTGAATGTGGTAGTGACCAGTCCATTTATTGACGTTCATACTGGTCCTGCGAGTGAATACCCCGTTTTTCATGTGGTAAGCAAGGGTGAAAACGTCGAGATTTTGATGTCGCGTACTGGATGGTACAAAGTGCGTATCGATGGCCGCGGCGAGAAAACCCTTGAGGGCTGGATTAGACAAGAAAGCTTGCTTGAGACGGCCTTGCCAGATGGCAGTGGCTTGATGGCATCGTCAGGAACCTTTGATGATTATCAAACCCGCGATTGGGAAATCAGTATCGCCGGCGGTGTACTAGACAATATTTCGGCAATGACGCTGGTGGGCACATGGGTATGGACCCGTAACTTGAGCGTTGATGCAAGTTATACCCAAGCCTTAGGGGATTTCTCAGATAACAAAATATGGTCGATACGCATGCGTCACACCCTGTTTCCGGGCTGGAAGATCAGCCCATATTTAGCCATAGGCACGGGTGAAATTCGCACGCAGCCTCGTGCAAACCTGGTGCAAAGCGGCAATGAAATAAGAAAGTCGAGTCATTATGAAGTGGCTGCTGGCGTTCGTTATTACCTGACCAGAAGCGTGCTTCTAAGAGCAGAGTACCGTTCTTTATTGGCTTTGACCGACCGCGACGAACAAGAACGACTGGACCAGTGGATGCTGGGTGCCAGCGTGTTTTTTTAATATTAGGACATTGCAAATGCATCGAATCATTTCAGCTTTTAGCAAAACAAATACCCTCACCGCGCCGCGCGTTATGGTTTCGGCAAGTCTAACGTTGACGGCATTATTGGTAGCGATGGCCTTAAGTTTATCAGTGGTATCAAATGCCCAAGCTCAGGCCTCGAGCAATGCACAAAGCCCAGATATTGACCCAAATATTGAGCGTCGAGACATCAAAGAGTTTGATATTGACTCTGAAAATATCGAAGTAACGGCCTTTGCCGGCGTGATCAGTATCGAAGATTTTGAATCCAATGTGATTTATGGCGCGCGGATTGCCTACCACGTCAACGAAAACCTGTTTATCGAAGGCACTTATGGAGCCACCACTGCAGGTGAGACAAGCTTTGAAGTGCTTTCAGGCGGCGCCCCGTTTTTAACCGAAGCACAGCGAGATTATAGCTACTACGATGTGTCTTTGGGCTACAACTTTAATGGTGAGCTATTTGTCACGGATAACTTGGTGCTTAACACTGATTTGTACCTAACGTTAGGTGCAGGCAGCACCGAATTTGGAGGAGACGAACGTTTCACGCTGTCAGCGGGTGCCGGCTACCGACTCCTATTGACCGATTTTTTTGCGGTGCGCTTAGACGTTCGCGACCACATTTTCAACAGCGATATAATTGGCGCCGAAAAGAACGTACAAAATTTAACTTATACCATATCCACATCTTTTTTCTTTTAGATTAAGGGCCTTAGATAATTACTTGGCGGTTTTAAATACCACGCAAATACATAGGGCACATACACCGTTAATAAGAGAGAGTTTTTATGAAAAATATGCAGTATCTCAAGCTTCAAAATGTCAGCAAATTCGCTCAAAGCATTAGCGCCTGCAGCGTGCTGTTAGCGCTTATTTTGTCAAGCTCAAGCGCGTTGGCCAGTGAACCAGCGCTGGCTCCTGACTTTACCTTAAAGAGTAAAGAGAGCGGCAACATTCGCCTTTCGGAACAGCGCGGCAACATTGTAATGGTCAATTTCTGGGCCTCTTGGTGCGGTCCATGTCGAGAAGAGCTGCCTGAAATGGAAGAAATTTATCAAGAGTATCGAGATTTAGGCTTTGAAATATTAGCCGTAAATGTAGATGACCATCCTGATAAGGCAAATGTTTTACTCGATGACATAGAAGTGTCATTCCCCGTGCTTTACGACACTGATGGTAACGTTAGTCAGCTATATGACGTCAATGCCATGCCCACCACGGTAATCATTGATCGTGACGGCAATCAACGTTTACTCCATCTTGGATATCGTAAGGGCGATGAAGTGAAATACGAAAAAGCCATCAAAATGCTGATGCGGGAGGAATAGTAATGCGAATGACTAAATTAAAAACCCTAGCTCTACTGCTAGCAGGTCTAAACCTAGGGGGCTGTGCTTCCACCTTTGACAATATGGATGACAGTTGGCAGTTGGCAAGCATTGAACCTTGGGTTAAGCCTTTTGAACGCAGTAATTTAGCTGACCCTATTATGAGCATGAACCGCAACCCTATTGCACTGTCTTTTGCAAAACACGTCAATGAGTCTCGTGAAGGCGCCAGAGGTGCTGATGGTGGCGCTGGCGGTGGCTGTGGGTGTAATTAATGATCTTTTGCGCTAACCGCAAGATTGCTGTTATTTGCTTACTGACCTGCGCTACTCTTGCAACGCTGAGTCAGGCAGCAGTGCTGCCCGAAGACCGATCGGACGTGATGTACCATCGTTATGAAGGCGATGGTGTGACGATTGACGGACCGGCGGTGCTACTCAGAAAAGCCATCGGTACTCAGGTTTCGGTATCAGCCAACTACTACGTAGATACGGTGTCGGGAGCGTCTATTGATGTCAGGGCAACCGCTTCGCCTTATCAAGAAGAGCGCAAAGAAACCACGGTAGGTACCGATTTTTTGCATGAGAAAACACTGCTCAGCGTCAGTATGACCAACAGCAGCGAAAACGATTTTGAAGCTAATTCTGTTTATGTAGGCGTCAGCCAAGACTTTTTTGGTGATCTATCGAGCATCTCACTGTCATATTCTAAAGGGTGGGATGAAGTCGGTCGACGTGGCGATGAGTCCTTCTCTGAAGAGGCTGATCGACAAAAATTTGGCTTCGGTTTGACCCAAGTGCTAACCAAAAGCCTAATTGTTGGGTTTAATGCCGAGCATATTTCAGACGAAGGTTATCTCAACAACCCATACCGAAGCATTCGTTTTATTGATCCTGATGCTGCGCGAGGCTTTAGTTTTGTCACTGAGACTTATCCCAATACGCGCTCGTCTAACGCTTACTCGGTAAATGCCAATTACTACTTACCCTATCGAGCCGCTATTTATGCGGATGCTCGTGTATACAGTGACTCTTGGGGCATTGAAGCCAACAACTTCCGCTTTGGATATCTGCATCCCCACAATGGCTTTTTGCTAGACGTATTTGTGCGTTATTACTCCCAAGAAGCTGCCGATTTTTACCAAGATATTTTCCAGCGTGAAGACCAGTTTAACTTTATGGCACGGGACAAAGAAATGAGCACGTATACCGGCTTAACCGTGGGCATTGGTTTAAGCTACGAATGGCAATTTTCGCAGACTGCGACGATCAAGAAAAGCAGCATCAATTTTGAATATGACTATATGAACTTCGATTACGAAGATTTCCGTGACGTCACCGCCGAAGGCCCAATTGGTGAGGAGCCTTTATTTGGCTTTTCTGCGAGTGTGTTCAAGATCTATGGCTCAATATGGTATTAACTATGAAACAAACGAACGCTACACAATCAATCGCTAACCATCGCTATTTGTCAAAACTAGTCAATGCGCTATGTATGACCTGCTTGATCTTGTTTGGATCGCTTGCTCATGCACAAAACAATGAGCAAAGCGACCTAGCGCAAGAGATAGAAAGCCTCAAACAAGCCATGATCAACCTCAACCGAGACTTGTTTATTTTAGAGGAAGACTTACTGTTTCCTGCCTCTACACAGGTCGCGGTGTATTTATCGATGGATATCGGGGAATATTTTGCTTTAGATTCGGTAGAGCTCAAAATCAATAACGAAGTTGCTACGCATTATTTATACACTGAACGTCAGGTAAATGCGCTATATAGAGGCGGAGTACAGCGACTGTATGTCGGTAACGTAGGTCAAGGTGAGCATGAGCTAACGGCATTCTTTATTGGTATTGGCCCTGAGGGCAGAGAATACAAACGAGCAGTCAATCTAAGTTTTAGTAAAACCGATGAGCCGGTTGCCATTGAGCTGGAGGTTGTTGATTCCAGCAGTAAGCAGCAGCCGCAGTTTACCGCGCAAACCTTATAGATGAGTGGATGCATTGCGTGCGGTCTAAGCATACCTTACAAAATAGCCTGCAGGGCGGTCAGCGTTATATGAGTTGGCAACTGCGAGCTTTGCTATTGGGCCTAGTGTTAGCGTTGTCGGGCCCTGTGAATGGACAAAGCAGCCCGCTTTCACAACTTGATGAAGCCGCTGAAAATCGCGTCGAACAAGCGATGCTCGATGCGCAGAAAAAACAAGCCTCTGCAACTGCGCAACAGCAGGCAGACTATGAACATATTCTATTTGAGTACTTTCAAAAGCAGTACGACACTACTTTGATGTTGATAGAGGTAGGCGATGCCTCACATCAATTTATAAAACTTTCCCAAGACGACCAAGACCGTCTGCGCTTAATGCAGGGCGCATCACAATTAAATGTGGGGCTATATAGCCAAGCACAAGACCTGTTGCTTAATTTATTGTCTGTAACAAGCTCAGAATATGTGCAGGCTAATACTTGGTTTTGGCTGGCAAAAGCGGGCTTTGAAAATCGGCAGTATTATCTGAGCGAGCGTGCTTATGCGGCCATTGAACAAGAAGATCTAATCGATTACATCGACGAGCAACAATGGCAAGAGCTTATTTATTTAACGACCTTTTCTCGCATGCAGCAGGGGCAAGATTGGCAGAGTATGTTTGTAAAACTTGATAAGGGCAGTATTTATCCGGCATACATTCAAGCTAACTATGCATCATCACAGTTCAACAACGGCGACTTTGCTGAATCCGAACAAAGCTTTATTGCTGCAAAGCAGTCACTGTTAGGGCACGAACGTATTCAAAATTCGTGGTTAGTTCTGGCGGGTAAGGGCGCTCGCTCGGCGTTAAGTTTTAACTGGCTAAATCCCCTAAATTGGTTTTCTAGCGATCCAAATGCACAATCTCAAGGGCAGTTAGAGCAAGCGCGCGACCTTTTCCAACAGCAAGAGATAGATGCTTTATACGACCGCATTAACTTGGGTCTAGCCTATTCATTATTGCAACAGCAAGATGATGAAAATGCTTTAAAGGTGATCAACACAGTTTCAAAGCGGGGCGGTGAAAGTGAGCAGGCCCTGTTAACCTTAGGTTGGGCTTTGGCCCAACAAAACCGTTGGCAAAACGCCATCTCGGTGTGGCAATATTTACAAGAGCAGTCTGAGGGCCTGTATGGTCTGCAGGCAAGCTACGGAATGGCCTATGCTTATCAGCAGCAGGGTGATTTTAGCCAAGCGTTTTTTGCCCTAGACGATACCACTTCGCAGATTTTGAACACCATAGATGCCCTGCAGAATTTTTCTGAACGGGTTAAAGATGATGGCTTTTTTGATAGCTTAGAGCCTGTATCAGCGAGCATGACGGGTGAACAAAGCCTTACGCAAAACAATATATCTGCGCAATCCTCTTCTCAGCCAAAGCGGGTAGAGTCGATATCAGAGTTAGCCGTTGCTTTGGGCTTAGAGCCGTCTGCTGAAGATAAGGCGAATGCAGTTTTACAAGACGAGCAAATCGAGTATTGGCCAAGCAACTTGCTTGATATTAAACGTATGTTTTTGTCGACCCAGCCAGACTTTGATGCCTACTTTTTATTGAACGTTAGGCGAGAGGCCAAGCAGGTACTCGCAAATTTAGACCAAAAAACGCAACAGTTAAACACCTTGGCGCAAATGTTAAGCGTACGTCAGCAGCGCTTTGCAAAGCGCCAACAAGAACTTTCGTTGAGCGACGTAAAAGCCGAGCTTGAGCAAGCAAACGCTCAGCTAGTTGCAATACAAGATAGACTCACTGATCCGCAGCAGCGGCAAACCATCAAGCTTGAAATGGCCTCTCAAGACCAGCTTAAACACATACAAAGAATCAACAATGCCCAACAACGCCTTACGCGATTATTGAATGACGATACTCGCTCACGCCCGCTCAATCCAAAATTAAAGCTTCGTTTAGAGCGCGTCCAGGGCATCTTACAATGGCAGCTTGATGATGAATTTGTGGTCAATCATTGGCAGCACAAACGTTTTGTGCAGCAAGCGCAACGGGCAGTATTAGATGCTAAAAATAGTTATGAGCGCTTGGTAAAGCGCCAGAAAGACAGTCAACTGTTTGCTGAGCAACAGCAAAGTCTGCAAAATTTAGCCATTGAAATTCAGCGACAGCAGGCTCAGGCTCGTGCAGTTTACAGCCATGCAAATGCGCAGTTGCAAAACAATTTATTAATGATCGTGGAGCGTCGTATTCAAGCGTTAAATACGCAGCAAGTTAACACGCGCCTGGCCAAATTGAGATTGCAAGATCTCACGCCGGAGGCTCAGCAATGAACATCTCTCGGCTTCTCCGTTCAGGCATGCTGTGTGCGGTTTTTGTAAGTGTCGCAGGTTGCTCTAGCCTAAGCGGCATGTTTGATGACGATGACTCGACTCAAGCAGACCGACTGCAACTATCTGATCTTGAAAAAGCGCAGCAGGCTCGCTTACTAGCAGGAAAAAGCAGCCGACCCAGTTTAGCTAGCTTAGATTTAATGCCGCAAGGCAGAGATATAGAGTTCGTTGATGATGCCATTGACGCGACTGGCGAGCAGGCAAGCAACAGCTTCATAACTAGCAGTGACTTAGGCTCATCTCAAGTTGAGCAATCAGTACAAGATATACCCGCTTTGTCACTGGCCGAAAAAAAGGCGGAGTACGAGGCGCTATTGCCGCTGATCACTGACCCTATTCAGCGCCGGCAGGCGGCGTTTAGATTGGCTGATATTAATATGTTGCTGGCCGAACAGGCGCTTGAGCAAGGTCTCGATTTTGAGCAACTTGTTCAAAATGATTCGATTCAAAATACAAAACAAAGCGCTACTCTTAGCCATCCTTTTCAGGCGGCGATTGAAAGTTATTCGCTAGTGCTCAATGAACATGAAGTGATAGAGCCAAGCACGCTTAATCCGCTTAGTGCTGAGCAGCAAGCGCTTAACCGCAAGCAAATGGATGCGATGTATCAGCTATCACGTGCGCTTGATTTATCTGGTCAAAAGCAACAAAGCGTTGAAGTGGCCAAGACGTTCTTAGCAACCTTTAATTTGCTATCGTTTGGTATCAGTGAGCAACATATTGAGCTTTATTTTCGGATTGGCGAGTATTATTTCAATCGCCGTGAATATGCCGAGGCGGCAAACTATTATGGTTCGGTAGTCAGCAGCTACCAAGAAGCGCAACTGCAAAACAGTGCCAATTTCTATGGTATTTCTACCTACATGTTAGGTTGGAGTGAGTTTAAACAAGACAATTATGACAATGCCCTGCATGCCTTCGATTTAATGCTGCAACATACTCTAGGTGATGCCGAGCGCCTAGAATTGATAACTCTTGATCAGCTTGACTCACTGTCTAAAGGTGAAATGCGCTTATTGCAAGATAGTATCCGCGTTATGGCGCTAACTTTTTCTTATCAGGGCAGTGGCGAAGCCATTGTTGACTTTTATGCTCAACGCCCAGCGTCGCCCTATCAACATTTAGTATTCGAGGAGCTCGCTCAGCAATACCTCGACGAAGACCGTTTTGGTGACAGTGCTGATGCATTGCTCGTGTTTGCTGAAAACCATCCTTTTCATGCCCGTGCCGTAGAATTTTATGTGCGGCACATAGATGCTTATATTCTTGGTGAGTTTCCTGAACGAGTGATCACAGCAAAACAAGGCTTTGTCGAAACATATTCTTTGGGAGGAGATGTCCTTAAACGCCTAGACTCGCCCATTGGCGAGGCAGCGGTGCCGTATTTAAAAGTCTATTTAACGGAGCTTGCGCAAACCGAACATAGCATTGCTCAAGGCATCGACGCCATTTTACAAGCCAGAGCAATTTCCGCAGAGCAGTCCGCCGAGCAATATAGCGGTATGGCTGAACAACAAGACCTAATGCAGGGCTTTGTAACAACAGGGCTTAGCGTTCAGCAAAGCAATGTATTTCGAAGTGCTTCAACCCTTGATTTAATTAGCCTTCGCTTGGAAGCCTATCAACAGGCCATAGACTATTACGAAAACTATATTCGCACCTTTAGCTATGCCGGTGGCCGAGCCGATGAACAAGTACCGCAGTTACGATTCTACTTGGCCGAAGCCTACACCGCGCTTAATCTTTACGAGCAAGCCATTGACGCCTTTGAAACCTATGCTTATGAAGATTCCCCTAACCCTTTGGCGGTTGAAGCCGCCTATGCTGCGCTACTAGCCTATGAGCAAATAGCTGCTAAAGCCGTAGTTAGCGATAATGCAGTTGGCGAACTATCAAACATACCGAGAAAAGACCCAGAGCTAAGCAACGCACAGTTTAGTAAGCAGCGCTTTATATTAAACTTTGCGAGTGACAGACGCAGCCCCGTGATTGCTTTAAATTTAATGCAGACTTTGTTTAACCAAAGCGATTATATGCAGGCGCAACGCTGGGCAAAATGGCTATTAGAGGAAGCCCCTAGCATGCACGAGGTCGAGCAAGGTCAGCAAGTATCCGCTACTTTGGTGATGGCTCACAGTGAATTTGAACTTGCACAATTTGCCAGTGCTCAGTTCTACTATCGGACTTTACTATCGCGTCCAGAATACGCTCAGGGGGCAGCCACTCAAACTTTGGTAAGTCCCGCAACAGACTTAAACGCAGCGTCAAAGCGAGAAGATTTAATCGATCGCCTTGCCGCAACGCTTTATAAACAAGCCGAACAAGAACTATCTGTGATTAACTTAACGCCGGCGCAGCTAGCGCTTGAGACCAATGTGTATGATATGCCCATAAGCGATATAAAGCGCGAGACGATTGCCCTGGCGATTGGCTTTTGGCAAACCATTATTAGTGATACCCCAAGTTCGAGCTTTCGGGTGAATGCTCAGTTTGATAGCGCGAGTTATTATGCCTTACTAGGTGAATGGCAGCAGGCCATTGCAATATGGTTAGATTTCGCGCAGCGATATCCCGACAATCCGCTAACGTCCTCTATTGAAGGCCAACTATTGTTCGCCTATCAGCAAACCGAAGATTGGGGATCTGCCGCCGATATTTTATATGCACAATGGCAACAAGATCAGCAAAGCGAATTGGGCCGTGAATCTCTTTATCAAGCCGCGACCTTTTATGACAGGGCGAGTTTGCGTGACAAAGCGCTGGATGCTTTTCGTAGTTACGCGCATGCCTATCCGCAGCCGATGGACTTAGCTAATGAGGCGCGATTTAAACTTAGTGAGTTCTATTTGGCATCGGCTGAAGACAGCAAGCGACGGTTTTGGTTGAACAAGTTGGTAGAGGCCCAAGTGGCACTAGCCAATAGTCAAGGCTTAGCGATGGCCGCTGCAGGCAATGCTCGGTCGCGCTACTTAGCCGCAATGTCGGCGATGGTCTTTGCCACCGACGCAGATACCGTGTTCACCCGCATTAAATTGACCTTACCGCTCAATGAAAGTCTCGCAAAAAAACAAAACGCACTCAGTGAAGCGATTAACGCTTACGACACCGTGATGTCTTTTGCGGTAGCCGAATATGCCACTCAAGCAAATTATCATTTAGCCAACTTGTATATGCAGCTAGCTCAAGATCTTATGGCATCTAGTCGCCCACCCGAATTATCGCCGTTGGAACTCAGTCAGTATGAGCTATTGCTCGAAGAGCAGGCTTATCCCTTTGAAGAAACAGCAATTCAGCTACATGAAAATAACGTGTCTAGAGTTTTAAACGGTCTGTACGACGATTATATTAAGCAGAGCTTTAGCGTATTGAGCGACACCTTGCCTGCTCGCTATAACAAGCAAGAAATGACCTTAGGAGTCAACGCCAATGACTTATAAATCGTCCACTCATTCAATAATACCGATTAGTACTATATTTACTAAACGGTGCGTCGATGCAAAGAGTCTGCGCAATCTAAGCGCCTTAATAGTGCTTGTATTGAGTTTAAGTTTAGGTGGCTGTGCGAATATTGGCAGCTTATTTGGCACGCAAGGTAAACCGACTGAGGCAGAGTCGGCCGTAAATGAAAATAACGAAGCTCAAGAAAGTCTTGCAGCCGTGCCAGCAGAATTAAGCCCTGCTGAAATCGCAGAGTTAGCGCAGGCAAAAGCTGAGGCCCTTGCCGCTGAGCAATCTCGTCAAGCGCGTTTAGCACTGATTAATTCACCTAATCGTTTTTCGCAAAGCAAAAGGGCTAATCAGGGTGCAATAAAAGCTTTATTGGAGAGCGCTTTAGCGGCATATAAAAACAATGAGTTCGTGCAAGCGCAACGTTTTATAGAACAGGCCAAAGCTGATCCGTCTCCCCTTAATAGCGGAGCATACGTATTAGCCGGGGACATTTATTTGGCGCAAGCTCAGCAAGCTTTTGATAGCAAGGATAGTAAACGTGCACTCAAGGAACAATTCCACATTAATGTCAGCCTTGCCAAGCAAAGTTATGAAAACGCCCTGTCGTTAAATCCGCATAATTATAAAGCGGCTAATCGAAGAGCTTTACTGCATCGCGAAGACGGTGAATTTGATCAAGCTTTACGATTATACGGCCGAGCTATCGAAGCTTACCCTGGTCATGCGCCTAGCTATAGAAATCGCGGGATACTGCATGATTTGTATATGGGAAATAAGGCCGCAGCGCTCGAGGATTACAATACATATTCTGCGTTGCTTGAATTTCAAAAGGCCTATCAAGCCAAAGATTTAGCGACTGAAGACCTTATGCTGGCCCCTGACATGATAAGCGAATTTTTAGCGCCAGATTTATTAAAACGAGAGTTGCGCCGAGTAAACGGTTGGCAGCTTGATCTTGAGCGCCAGTTAAAGGCTGCAGGAATAGATACAGCAAAGCAAGTATTTAAAAGCAAGCGCGATATAAACTCTCCTTTAATCGCAAGTTCGTCGTTAGAGCAAGTTGTTTTGCAAGGAAACCGCTATGAGTATTAAGCGATATACCGAACATCCATTTAAGATGTGTCGCGTTGGCGGTAAATTGATCTGCATGGGTGCAGCGCTGCTAACGATGTCGATGGCAAGCACTGCACAGCAGCAAAGCGAAGATGAATCAGTGGCTCAAACTGCGCCTATGCTGAGCCAGCCAGCTGTTGGTTCGCCTGAGGTGCTGCGCTTAGAACAAACCATTCGAGCCAATAAGGAACAGCCTCAAGTACTTACCATTGTGCCTTGGCAACTGCCCAGTCATCAGCGAATTAATGAAACCCAAACATGGCAGCCAGTGGTGCAAAAATTGCCAAGCATCGAGCGCAGCCAATTTTTAAGGGACCTTTCAGTAGTGGACGGCATTTTGCTAGATAGCACGAGCATCAGCAAAAAAAATGACTAACTTTAGGTATGTATTTTTATAAACGAGTGCGCATAGCAAACATAAGCTTCAATCTATTTGCGCTACAGTAAGTGCAGTTAATTTAATCTTAATATACAAGAGAGCAATACCATGGATATGTTGGATACCATTACGCGATTTTTTCAAGAAGGTGGCTCGTTTATGCTACCCATTGCCATTGTTTTGGCAATTGGTATTGCTATTACCATAGAGCGCTATGTATTTTTGATTTTTGCGACGCGCACCAACAAAAATGCATTTTTGGAAATTGAGCCGCTGTTAGCTAATCAGCAGTTCGATAGAATACTGCAAATTACGCAAGAGAGTACCGCTCCTATCAGTCGCGTTATTGGCGCTGGGATATCGCGCCTTGCCATTAGCCCTCGCCGTGAAGATATTGAATATGCAATGGAAGAGGGTCTGATGGAGACCGTACCAAGGCTGGAAAAACGCACTCCTTATCTTGGCACACTCGCCAATATTGCGACATTATTAGGTTTGCTAGGCACCATCATCGGCTTAATTGCTGCATTCTCGGCGGTAGCAACGGCTGACCCTTCGGACAAAGCAAGCTTGCTCTCTCAATCTATATCGGTAGCGATGAATACCACCGCATTTGGTCTAATATCGGCAATCCCACTGCTGGGTTTTCATGCTTTACTGCAGACTAAAACCACCGAAATTGTAGACAGTATGGAAATGGCCGGCGTGAAATGTTTGAACAGCCTGATTGCGCTGGAACATTTGACCCCGAAAACTCGCACGTCTGATCAGTAGGCGGCAGACTCATGCTAGCGAATCGACGCAAACGCGCTCAAAAGGCCGATGCCGATCTAGACATAACGTCATTCATGAATTTGATGATTGTACTGGTGCCGGTGCTGCTGATGATGATGGTGTTTTCACGAATCACTGTGGTTGAGCTCAATCTTCCTGGTCTTGCAGGGCTTTCAGAAGATGAAAGTATTGAGGCACAGGTATTAGAAGTGCAGGTAAATAACGCAGGGCTTGAAATCTATTTTCCGCAAGGATACTTGGTTACGAAAATCCCGATGGTTTCATTTGTACCTGAGGATAACGAGACGACAGATTTGAATGTAGCTCAGCCGCGCATGGTGCACGATTATGCAGCGTTGCAAGAGACCTTAAAGCAGATCAAGCAAACGTTATTAGGTAAGGGTGTTGATAAAAAAGACCTCAGTCTGCTCATGCAGCAAGACACCGACTACCAGACCATTGTTAGCTTAATTGACGCATCGCGCTCCTATAAAGACGTGGTGGCAGCGTCGGTAGTCGATGCTGAGTTGTTTCCAGAAGTATCCTTAGCCGACGCACCGCTCAATTCAAATGTTGTGAATGATCAAGCCGCTGCAAACGCTAGCAATGGAGGCGCTTTATGAAGCAGTCAGTGCGAGCAAAGCGTATGGATCGTAATCACAAACGCAACCAAAAAAGCTCTAAGTTGAGCTTGGTGTCGTTAATGGATATTTTTACGATTCTGGTGTTTTTCTTGATGTTAAACGCCTCGGATGTACAGGTGCTGCAGTCTAGTGATCAAGTTGTACTTCCAGAGTCGATTGCCGATACGCCCGCAAAAGATACGCTACTGTTGATGGTGACCAAACAGCAGGTTTTACTGCAAGGTAAAGCCCTTACCAGTACCCAAGCATTAGCAGAGAAAGACGAACAAGCCATTATGCAGCTAAAAGCAGAGCTTGATTATCATACTCAGCGACGCAGCGATTTAAGTGATGAAGCAAAACAAGCACAATCGATTACCATTATGGGCGATGCATCCACCTCTTATGCGGTGCTTAAACAAATTATGCAGGCCTGCGCTGCGCAAGGTTACACGAATATTGCGCTTGCGGTCGAAAATACCCAAGACAATGGCAGCGCACTGAGCTCGGGAGGGATGCAATAATGTCGAATATTGCTTCGCATGCTCAGCATCAATATTTTGAAAGCCAACTGCCTTGGAGCTCTTCTCAAAACGAAAATTCACGCTTTTTCAAAATCAGCGTGCTGGTGCTGGTATCGACGCTATTGCTGGCAGTGTTTTTTAGTTTTAACGAGGTGCCAGAGTTACCAAGAGCTGAAAAAGAAAAGTTACCACCTCAACTGGCGAAAATCATTGAAGCCAAAACGCCGCCGCCACCGCCGCCACAAATTGAACCCGAGCCGGAGCCCGAACCCGAACCAGAAGTTATTGAGCCGCCCGAAGTGATAGAGCCTGTGCTTGAAACGCCAGTAGAAAAACCGCCTGCAGTCATGCCTGAAGAAAAGCCACCTGAAGTCATATCAGAACAAGAAAAGGTGACCCAAGCCAGGGAGACCGCCAAAAGTAAAGGCGTATTGGCTTTTCAGGATCAGCTAGCGAGCATGCGAGAGCAAGCTAACTTAAGCAATTTGGCAAATACCGATATGAGCCAAGGCGGCGGGCAATCCAACGTTACGGCGCGTAACGTAATTGCATCACAAACCATTAGCACTAGTGGAGGCATACAGACCAGTAATTTGTCATCTGATGTTGGCGCTGCTGGTGAGCTTGAGGGGCGTCGCAATACTGAGTTTGTGGCTGCCAGCGAAGGCGAAGTGGCTTTGGCAACCAAGCGTATTGAAACTGAGTCACAAGTTATTGGTAATCGTGATCTTGACCAGATCCGGCAAATACTCGATGCCAATCAAGGCGCGGTATATTCACTCTATCGCAGAGCCCTGCGCGAAGACCCAAGTATTGAAGGTAAGCTTTCGGTACGTCTTATCATTGCGCCAGACGGAACGCTTACAGAGGTCACTTTAGTCGATTCTGAACTAGATGCGCCTGAGCTCGTACAAAAGCTACTAACGCGAATCAGCCTAATTAACTTTGGCGCACAAAATGTGTCGCAAACTGAGCTGGAATACGCGTTTAATTTTTTACCATTTTAATAACAGTCACCTTAACTTAGTTCAGAAGCAGTAACTCACTACCTTTACTCTAAGCTAAGGTGTACTTGCATTGTATTCAGGTCTCATTTTGTCCACACAAAAGAAAAGTCGTCTTTATAAAGCTTACTATCGCAACGGTGAGCATCATCGCGGCGGGGCAGACGTGTCCTTTGCCGATATTGTTAAACTATTTGGGTTTCGAGGTGTTGAAATTGGCAAGTGGGTGACTAAAGAAGAGCAGCAAATCGCTGCGAATTTATTTTTTGATGCGCTCAGTGATTTAATGGATATATTGCGAGTGCCTCCCCAAGTAATATCTTTACGTGGAACCTTAGCCTTAGCTTTTGGAGTAGGCGGCCAAAGGTTTGCAAGTGCTCACTATAATAGTGCAAAAAGGCAGCTGGCATTAGCTAAAAATGCCGGTGGTGGGGCGCTCGCACACGAGTGGTTTCATGCCTTTGATCACTATGTGTCAAAGCGAATGTATAGCGTTGATAGACCCAATCAATTTGCTACTGAAATCTGGCTTAATGATCTAGATGACATGATACATCACCCCCTTAACCAACGTCTGGCAGAGGCATTTGTGCCTATTTTTTTAAATGATTATGGCTCGGGTCCTAGCGAGCTTGTTCAGGCCAGTATTAAAGCCGACTCTGCAAGAGGGACCTTTTATTACGCTCGCCCACAAGAAGTGGGGGCGCGTGCATTTGAGAGCGTTATTCAGCACCACAGCATCAAAAATGCCTTTTTAGTTCAAGGTACGAAACAAAGTGAAGAAGCTAAAATTGGCTTGTATCCAACTGGCGAAGTGCTTCGAAAAATAGCCAGTGCCCTGCAAATCTACTTTTATCAATTGGGGCAGGCAGTTTCTAACTAGACCAAGGCCGACCTCTTCGGTTAGCTGCTATTTTGCTTATTCCCACCTGCTAGGTTCATTTATAATAGTCTCGGTCACTTAGCGGGCAACTCATTATGCTATTGTCTGTCGATAATATTGTTTGATATCTTTTAACATAGTGTGAGTATTTATTTAAGTGGTAGAACGTTACCATCCTAAATTTTCTGCAAACCTAGCCGACCAAGGCGAACGGCGCAAAATGCAACCTTGTTGGTTGATGATATGTTACAAGGCTATTTAGTTCGCTAGTGGGTGCTGAGCCTACCCATTGCCCTTCGATTGTTACTAGCAAGAAATCTCAGTGAGCTTAGCAAAGTGTTAATTAACCCGCTGCTCAATTTTTTCATCTTTATCTTTTAATTGGTAAACGTTTGCCATAGGTCAACATGCGCCAAATCCATTCGCTAGGCCCATACATAAATACTTTTAACCACATATTCGACAATACAACTTGTAAGGTAAAAACCAGTATAGTGACGACAACTAAACTCCAAGGAGCACCTTGCAGGTGTATACCAAAACCAATACCGTAAAATATACTAATACCCAAAAAGGTTTGTAGTAGGTAGTTAGAGAGTGCCATGCGCCCAGGCGCGGTAAACACACTTAATATCGAAGGGTACTTTCGCCACAATAAAGTAAATATCGCGATATATGCAAAGGCGAGTGGAAAGACGGCAAGCATGTACGCAATCACCGATAAAAAACCATCTGCCGAGTGTGCTTGAAATGAGTTTAGCCCAGACAAATTGGCGTATATAACAGTTAAAGGTAAGCCCAATATTAGGCCAAATAAAATCGTCTTTTTTAACAAGACAGTGTTCTCTAGTAACTTACCTGCTATCAATTGGCGTCCTGCCCACATACCAATGAGCATAATGCCTAATACTTTTGGAATACGCCAAGTATCAAAATAGTATCCGAGCCTGCCAATGGCAATTTCCAAGTTTAATTCAAAATAACGAACAATACTTGTGGTATGGACTGTTTCGTAAAAGCCCGCAAAAAACCCACTGATATTATCGCTACCATTCACTAAATAACTTGATACTTGATATAAACCAAGAGATGGATCGATACCGAGTTTCCAAAACAAGTAATAGCCGGGGATAGGTACTACAAACAAAATCGCAGCAATGACTAATAAACTGCGGTCGTTGCATTTGCGCATAAAGAATAATACAAAGCCTAGCAGAGCATATAGGAGAAGAATGTCGCCAATCCAAAACAGACACATGTGTATCAGGCTGATAAGTAACAATATACTGAGTCGACGCAGATAAAGTAGATTAGCTTTGGCGGCCACTTTAGTTTGTAGGCGCGATAACTGTAATGCAAAGCCAAGGCCGAAAAGAAAGGAGAAAATAGTATAAAAGCGGCCATCAATAATCATCAGCAGAAAGGCATCATAAATATTCGCTCCCGCTATGCTGGTTTTTGCTTCAGAGTCTACGAATAGCCACCCAGAAAAAAACTGCACATTCGCATAGAAAATACCGAATAAGGCAAAGCCGCGTAAGGCATCTAAAATATCATAGCGTGTACTAGTGGATATTGGTGCAGCATCATTTGCAGCAAGGCTGGGTTTATTCATCGTTTCACGTTCCCTATGTATATTTTATAGCGACTTTCATTAGCTCCAACTTGTAAGCTCAGTCTGCAATATGCTTGTAAACCAGGCCTTCCTTCATCACAAAGCTGACGTTTTGCAAAATGGTGATGTCGTCAAGTGGATTGCCCTTTACTGCAACGATGTCTCCCCATTTTCCCGCTTCTAGGCTGCCCAATTCATCGAGTTTGCCAATATTGTCAGCACCCTTGAGCGTCCCAGCAGTAATCGCTTCCATGGGGGTCATGCCACCGTACTTCACCAGTAATTCAAACTCTTTAGCATTGTCACCATGAGGACCCACGCCTGCATCAGTAGACAGTGCGATATTAACGCCTGCCTCATGGGCTCGTTTTACAAAGGTGTTGGCTGCGTTCATAGCTACTTCGGCCTTTTCGCGCTGATTGCCGGTTAAATAACTATTAGGATTGTTGAGTAACTGCCTGCCAGTCTCAAAGGCTGAAAGCGTAGGCGACAAATAAGCATTGTTTTCAATAAACAAACGAATGCTTTCGTCATCTAAAAAAGTGCCGTGCTCAATGGTGTTTGCGCCCGCTTTTAGTGCTGCATTTATGCCTTGGGCACCATGTGCATGAGCAGTTACCCTGCGTCCCATGAGTTTGGCGGTATCCATAATTGCACTTAATTCATCTTCAAAGAACTGTTGCTCCAAGCCTGCATTGCTATCAGACAACACGCCTGCTGTAGCAGTCAGTTTAATATGGTCGGCTTTGCGCCGAATTTGATCTCTTACCGCTTTGCGACATTCTGTCACACCATCGCACACGCCCGATGTGCGCAGTACATTGGCTACAGACTCTTTAAAGCTATGGGTAAAATCGCCATGACCGCCGTTTATTGCAATAGGATTGCCGGCAACAAAGGTTCTGGGGCCAACTACATAACCTGCATTGATGCCGTCTCTTAAAGCAAAGATGGCATCATCGGTCCAAGCGCCCACATCTCTAACGGTGGTAAAACCGGCCATTAGCGTGTCGCGAGCGTGTTTTGCCCCCAGCATGGCAGTGTCTGCATCCGACATCTGCACCATGCTCAGCATAGCAGTGGGTGAAAATGCAAAGGTTAAATGCACATGCCCATCAATAAAACCTGGCGTCACAAAGTGATTTTTTAAGTTGTGGATTTCAAGAGAATCGCTACTGTCCATGCTTAAGTCTGATGCATCAATGTAACCATTTTTTATGCCATAGACTTTGCCATCTTTTAATATAACGCTTTGCTGTGCAGTCACTGACTCACCCGGCACGGCGAGCAGAGTACCCGCATGGATAATGTCCCATTCTGCAGCATGAACTTGAGTGAAGCCTGCAAACAGGCATAAGAGAGTGGTGATTTTGAAAGATTTCATTGGGAATATTCTCGAATTTTGGTTTATCAAAACCAAAGCTGGTGCAACCCGTCAGCCCCCTGCCAACAGCCAAAGCACTCTGCATAAACTAAAAGGTATGAAAAAGTTAGCTCAAGCACAATATTGCTAGCGTCAAAGTAGCGTCATTTTTACTCTCACGCTATTGTAGTCCCGCTAACTCTCCCATATCTTTTTCTGACGACAAATGCTGACACAATATAAAAAGAAGATTCAATAATGACACCTCACAAAAAAACATATCGAAATGGCCCCTTCAAAGATTACATAGCACAAGGTACTCAAGTAGGAAATGTGCTTTATATGGCTGGACAAGTAGGTATAGACGACAACGGAATAGTGCCAGCTAGCATTGCTGAACAAACCGCTATTGCTTACGCAAACATGAAACATGTGCTATCGCAATTTGGTGCAACTATGGAAAATATTGTTGATGAAACCTTTTTTGTCACAGACATGAATGCGTTGATGGATAACCTTGAAGCCGTATATGGGATAAGAGAATCTGCCTATGGTGGTAAACCCGAAGTAAGTCAAACTGTTGTACAGGTAGTTGCACTTGTTCAAGGCGAATTACAAATTGAAATAAAATGCATTGCTCATCTGTAGCACTAGACTTAACAAGGTTACAGATAGCTTTGCTCTATCCCGCACTCTAAATTTCAATTATAGTCAGCATTTGCAAGGTATTAGCAGCTAAGGGGTCGCACATCATGACAAATAAACGCACGGTACCTAAATCAAGCCTTTCTCGTCGCAATTTCCTCATCAAAACGGCCACGGGTGGAGCTGCATTAGCGGCAACTTCAGTTTCAAGTGGATTGGAAAGTAGTCCAGCACATTCATCATTCGAGGGCAAGTTTGAGCCTGGTAAACCTTTCATTTTAACAACATGGGACTTTGGACCTGACGCTAACGAAGTTGGCTTTCCACTCCTAGCAAGCGGCGGGTCGGCCTTGGATGCGGTTGAAGCCGCAATCAATTATGTCGAATTGCTACCCGATGAATATTGGGTTGGTTACGGTGGAGTGCCCAATGAAATTGGCGAAACGACACTGGATGCCATGATTTTATGGGGGCCGACTCATGATGTGGGCGCGGTTGGCTGTTTAAAGCGGGTAAAAAAAGCGATTTCAGTTGCACGTCAAGTAATGGAGAAAACTCAGCATTCATTAATAGTTGGAGATGATGCTACTCGATTTGCTGTGCGCATGGGCTTTAAAGAGACATCTCTTACCAATGCGGTGTCGCAAGCGCGATGGGAAGAGTGGGCTGCAAAAGGCGAACAAAGTGATGCTTTCGCCCCAGAGCCATTCAAAGAAGATACCTTAGTTGGTCACGACACCGTGGGTTCTATCGCTTTAGATGCGGCAGGTAATTTATGTGTCGGTTGTTCCACCAATGGGCGGGAGTTTAAGATACCTGGCCGCGTAGGCGATTCACCTATCGCCGGTGCAGGCGCTTATGGAGACCAGGATGTTGGCGGTGCAGTTGCAACGGGTAATGGGGATGTCATGATGCGCTTTATGCCGACGTATCACGTTGTTGAATTAATGCGCCAAGGGATGCACCCGAGGGATGCAGCGCAAGCCGCTATAAAACGCATTACCGATAAAGGCTATAAGTTCGGCGGTGCTATAGCTGCAGTTCGTGTAGACGGCGTGCACGGCGGCGCTCAAGCCGGATGGATTGATGAGGGCTTTAGCTATTCAGTGCAAACCGCCCAAGGAAAGCTAAAAGTGCCGCTTCCAAAGATCTAGCATGAGTTTGCTCGCTAAACTTTCTTTGGTAGCGGTTTATCTACACTGAGGGCAGTAAGTCTGGCCAACCATACCGGTCCCAAGCTGCCACCAGCCCGATACGCTTGGCAAAGGATAGAAAATCCGGATGTAAACGAGTCTGTCTAATTGGCTCGATATCAGCCCATAAGGACATCATACAAGGCATGTTTGCCGGCGTAATCTGCTTGCCTAGTGTCTTGAATACCATGTCTGAGTATCCCATCCAGATTGCCGGTTGCACAATACTGATATCGTATGGGTCGTGAAGTGTTTTGTGAAGATGATCCAGCAAAGCGCAATATAGCTTTCTGGGGATAATCTTGCCACTGCAAACTCCTCGCGCAGCAGTTTCCCAAAACGCGATGAGGGCTGCCCCGCTAAGGGGTTTGGAGCCCGCCGGCGGGAACATCGTTTTATTCATCAGCTTCATGGTCTGACGATACTGATCCACTGCGAGTTTGCGGTCACCTGATGCTGCAGTGGCAACACCGAGCCACATTGACGGTAAGCCTAAATCGACCATACTTTTCCCGGCTTCTATAGCTGAGTCAATATTGCCTAAATTGAGCTGTGCCACAGATAGCATCGCGTAGTTGCGACCGTTAACTGGATCTTGATCGACCGCGGCTTGAATATAGGGCAAGGCCTCGCGGGTACGACCGATATAAAGCAAGAAAGAACCTAGGCGTAGCAAAACATCTGGATTATTTGGTTCTAAGCTATAGGCCTCAAAGGCTAAGTCTAGCGCGCCAAGTGGATCATTCTCGGTCCAGCGCTGAATGCCTAACATAGACCTTGCGTGGCCTTGTTTTGGGTCTAATTCAATTGCTCGTTTAGCACAATAGGCCATCTTCTGTGATTGCCCGAGTCTATCCAAGCAGGGCGTAAAAACCGCCGTGTAAACATGTGCTTCGGCCAATGCAGTCCAACAAGCGGCAAAGTCGGGATCAATCTCCAAAGCAGCCTCAAGAAGCTCAATGGCCTTAGCCAGTACACCGTCACCAATCGCTCGAACGGTTAAGGCTCTGCCCTGAAGGTACAAGGAGTAAGCATCTTTGTTAACGGTACTGCGCTGGCGCACTGGAGGTGGCTTTATTTGGCGCTTAAGTACAAGACCCAACTCTTCGGTGAGGGTTGCCGCCAGTGTTTGCTGGAGGGAAAATAGATCGTCGGCCTGACCATCAAAACGACCAGACCAGCTTTGGCATCCGTCGGCACCGTCGAGCAGAGCAGCGTGAACGATAATGGTGCTGTCTTGCTGGCGAATCGCACCCTCGACTAGATTGGTGACTTTGAGTTTAAAGGCTGTATCGATAGCTGATGTATAAGAGGCAAACTGACGCGCTGAACCACGACCGGCCACCCGCAGTTGGGGGATCTGAGCCAGCGTGGTGATTAACTCTTCAAACAAGCCATTAGCAAACAGTTGCAATGATTCATCTGCTTCTTGCAATGCAAAAGGCAACACTGCAATTCGAATCAAGCCTTCTTGAGTCGTGCTATCTTGCCCCCGCTGCTGCAAGGTATCACGTAGGCAACTGCGAATATAATCTAGTTTACGCACGCTTGTATCGTTGAGTATTTGGTCTACCGCTTGGACTAGCTGGGCATCAATTTGAGAGCGTTTTGTATCAAGATACTCAGCAAATGCCAGACCTAGGTCCTGACCGTTATCCAGCCCCTCAAGAAGTGCTTGTGTACCTATAGTTTGCAGTTGTGAATGAGCTGACTCGTACTGACATTTAGAAAGCGCTTGGAACAAATCTATCAAATCAGAACCCACTAGATCAGCTCTTATCGCGAGCTGCTCGCGACCGCCTAAAAACGGGTCGTCGCAAACCTCACTTAGTTGTTGCTTTAATTCCAGCAATGTCTGACGCAGGCTAGCGCGAGCTTGTGCTCTGAACTTGCCCTGCCACAATAACTGACTAATTTCCTCTCGCTCGATAGCCTCACCCGGATGTAAACACAACATTGCCAGCAGTGCCCGAACTCGTTTACCACTTATATCGACCTCACTGCCGTTGGCTGCTCTCACACGGAAACGACCGAATAGTTGTACTTTGATTGGTTTCCATGGTTTCACAGGTAAATTAGCAACAGAGCTCATCGTATCGACGTCCAGATATAAAAAATAAAGACAGGCACATAAATTTATACCCGACTTAATAAAAAAGTAAAACTAGGCCAGCGCTATGCTTAAAGCGTGGTAAAGCGAAACACTAAATGTATTCTATGCTTGAAGCGAATTCAATTCCCATGCGACCTGATCAGCATTTCTTATCGAAAACCTTGTAAAGACTGCGCTATAAAACTTGTGGGCTATTACTGTAATCGGCTTTTGCAAAGGCTAGTGGGTTGCTCTACCTATTCCTTGGCTTACTCCATTAATCAATGCTGCTTTTAGCACTATTGAGCTGCTTGTTTTTTAAAAGTTACGAAGATTAAAGCTATAAAACCTAAGGGTGCCAATTTAGCAAGGTAGTTAAACCGTCAGAAAAACATGTGCCTGACATGATGAAATGCGGTCTTCAATTTATAGCGCCCAATCTGGATAATCACCCATATTTGGCGGTGTATGTTGCCAGGGTTGTGATTCATTTGCCGCCGCAACGCCGGCATCAAAAGCGGCTTTCATTTCAACTTTGTCAAAGGCCAGTGGATTTTTGCCAACCGGCACGTCATCAGGAATATCTACCATATTAAATTGATAGCCGTGCGCCTTTGCACTGTAATAGGATCGTAATAAAACAGATTCTACTGATGCACTCATCATTTGGGCAAATACAGTACTGGCAATACCCTGAAGATTCGGCTGCAAAGGAGCAGGCGCGCTAGTGCGAGGCTCATTGTGGATCACAAATACATTACCACCTTCATAAAGCGGCGCTTTGGGGGCTTTGTTCTCAACTAAACCGTGCACCAGTATGTTGGCACGAATACCGCCATCTGCAAACAAATGCCCGTCTATTTCAACCGGTGGGAAAGCCACCGGCATAGAGGCTGACGCAAGCAAAACCTTGCGATAAAGATCCAAAGCCCCAGGCTTATTTTCTTGTGCAATTAGGGTCATGTTCCACGCCCAAGTTTGATTGTAGTCTAAGTTTGTTGTGCCAACCCATAGCTGCCTGTTGTCATCAGCCGCCGCCGCTACGCGCATAAGAACTTCAGGAGTTATTACGCTTTTTAGCAACTCTTCAAGAGGAGTTGTATCGAATAGCGAATCGCTACCCATTAAGACTCTCAGTAGAGTTCGACGTTTATATATATTTTTTTTGTCTATGCTGGTGAAAATGTCTGATATTACTTTATCGTCTTCAGGACTGCCTAAAAAAGCGTGAGTCGCGGTTAAAGCTCCAGCACTTACACCGGTTACAATATCAAACTCGGGCCGCATGCCTGTTGCTTGCCAAGCATTTAAAAAGCCTGCACCAAACGCACCATATTGACCACCGCCAGATATTTGCAAAATGTTTAGGGCGTGGCCTCGCTTCTGCTCGTGATAAGCAAATATACCCACATTTTCACTGCTTGGACCTAAAGTGCTCAAATTAAGCGATTTAGAAGGATCAAGGGGATCTTGTCCGTTAGGAAGCGACACATAGGGAATAGATACGGTAGACAGTTCACGGGTAGGCATGTTCGAACATCCTGTAGCGAATAACAAAGCGGCAATCCATATAATAATGCTCGTTTGAGAGAGTAAACGGTTTGAGTGAAGGCGCATGCGACAAACATTAAGTACAGAGGCAAATAGTGATATTTTCAAAATTACAATAACCTGACATGAGTGCTTAGAGCATGTTTGAATATAAACACCCAAGAATTATTTTACAAGACTGCAAAGCGGTTGTCGTTTCAACGGCAAAGAGAAATTTTATACGTTTGACCGTGGTTGTATAACTTAAAAGTAATGCTTGATGCTGCTAGTTAAGTGACGCTTAGTGTTATTAAGGCTTGAGATAGATAAGACTTAATTTACACTGGCCCTATTACTTTTTTTAAATTAGCTGCGATATATTGCGATGGCACAAACCACTTTATTAATTAATACCTTAAAAAAAACCTTGAAGCTGCATGGTAAAACCTATGCAGATGTGGCTGTAGGCCTCGGATTATCTGAGGCAAGTGTTAAGCGCCTATTCGCGGATGAGAGCTTTTCTTTGCAAAGGCTCGACCAAGTTTGCCAGCTACTAGGCTTGGAGATTTCTGATTTAACTGCACTAATGCAGGCACAAAGCGCTCAGCTTCATCAGTTAAGCGCCGAACAGGAAGCTGAATTAACCACGGATCTCACGCTGCTGCTGATTACGGTTTGCGTGCTTAATAAGTGGAGCATGGCACAAATTGTTGAATATTATGAAATAACAGATGCTGAGTGTATACAAAAACTCGCCCAGCTTGACCGCCTAAAAATCATTGAGTTACTGCCGGCGAATCGCATCAAATTGCTGGTGGCGCCAAACTTCGGCTGGTTAGATAACGGGCCGATCCAGCAGTTCTTTCAGCAAAAAATTGGTCAAGAATTTTTTCAAAAGCGCTTTAATTTTGATGATGAAAGCCTGCTCGTATTAAACGGGATGTTAAGCTCGCAAAGCAATGGTGAATTTCAGCGAAAGTTAAAACGTATAGCTAGAGAGTTCGAAGCAATGAACACTGAAGATGCATCTTTGCCTTTGGAGCACCGCAAGGGCTTCACGTTGGTGTTAGCGATGCGAAATTGGCGATATGGCTTGTTTAAACCACTGCTAAAACCCAATAAGTAGTTAAGTTTTATGCTCACTAGCAATCAACATATTCAACAGGTATAAATCATCCTTACTCAAAACTTTACGCACTGAATATAAGCCCTATTGTTAGTAAAAGCACAAAACGGTTTAACTAAAAGCAATCAATTACTAATTAGCAGTGCCTTTTTCAACCAAGTAGTTTTTGAGTGTCGCCAATAGGGTGTTTCGTCGAATAGGCTTAGTGAGATATTCATTCATTCCGCTTTGCTTAGCCTGCATGTAATCTTCTTTCATCGCATTAGCAGACAAACCAATGATGGGCACATCATGATGCCCCGCCTCGCGGATTTTTCGAGTCGCATTCATGCCATCTAACAATGGCATTTGAATATCCATCAATATCAAATCGTAATGAGGGGAGTTTTTAACTTTGGTGACTGCTTGGAGGCCATCCTCGGCAATATCGTAAGTCAAACCAAAGGAATGCAACATTTCTCCTGCAACGATTTGATTGATACCGTTATCTTCGACAAGCAGTACGTGACCCTCAATCTCAATGTCCTCATGGCATTCGTTCGCTTCGCTTTCGGTGGTTGCTGGTAAAGCAAACATACTGTTATGCTCATAAAGCTCACTAGCAAACTGATAAAATTGAGTTGGTGTGAAGGGGTGCGCTATTATCGGGCAATGCCACTGCTGGGTGAGGATCGACTGCAGTTGGCCTGGCATTGTGGGTAAAACACAGCCAAAACGAACCCCTTGAAGCTTTAAGTCGTCAACAATGTTTTGTAATCCTCGAGCATAGCGTCCCTCACTAATATCAAATAATACGATGTGTTCTGCGCCTATTTTCGTCTGCCATTGTGACCATTGAATTAGGTCGATATAAATAACTGTTTTTGCGATTCGGCTAGCGTGATCATCGTATAGCAGAGCATTGCTTCGATTTGGCTCGGTAATATATAAAATACTGTGCTGGAACCCATTGTCTTTATTCAATAATACGTGCGCTGAAGGCTCATGTTGCATTTTAAACCTTGCAATAAATGTGCTGCCTTTACCAAGCTCTGACTGCGCTGTGACATCACCACCCATTAAGGCGGTGAGTTGCTTAACGATAGAAAGGCCAAGCCCAGTACCGCCAAATTCTCTGCTGGTGGAATCATCGGCTTGTGCAAAGGGCTCGAAGATGTTTTCTAACTGAGCTTTATGCATACCAATGCCGGTGTCTTTAACCGTTACCACTAGTAAAAATGAGTGTGGCTCATTAAGCGCCTCATAATCAATTCGTATTTCAATGCTTCCTTTGCGAGTAAATTTAGTCGCATTATTACTTAAGTTAAAAATTACTTGCGACAATCTGAGTGGGTCGCCAATAGCGTTAACAGGCAGATCTGGACTGACATATAAATAGATGTTTAAGTTTTTTTCAGCTCCACGCATCGACACGACGGCGAGTAAACTATCAAATAGCGAACTAAACGAAAACAGGCTTTGTTCTATTTCTAGCTTGCCGGCTTCAATTTTTGAAAAGTCCAAAATATCATTAATGACATTCATCAGTATCTGGCTGGAGTACGAAATTTTTTCTAAGTTTGCCTTGATATTTTCACTGGGATGTTGACGCAAAGATAGATCAACCATCCCAATAATACCGTTCATGGGCGTTCTTATTTCGTGGCTCATATTTGCTAAGAAAATACTTTTTGACTTATTGGCTTGTTCCGCCACCAGCTTTGATTCCGCAAGTCGTGTATTAAGCAAATTTTGACGCTCATTGAGCTGTTGATACTCACTCAATAATTTCTCGGTTTCTTTGTTTTTTTGGCTAAACACCGTTGCCGCAATCGCTAACTTTCCTATTTCGTCATGCCGGTTAGAAAATGGCACATTCAGTTCGGTATTGCCCTTCACTAGGCGTTCAAATACCCGCGTAATGGAATTAATAGGATGCAATATCCGACTGGCTGCAAATCCAGCAAGCACTAACGCTAAGCCGATACCAATGAAAGATGACATATTCATTTGAAGCTTTGCGTCGTCAATATTTTGTTTGATTTGTAAGTCGTTTTGTTCAGCATATATGGCTGCTTGCTCAGATAGCTCACTCGACAAATAAAGAAACTCATTCGCCGAGCCGGCCATCACAACGCTGACCAAAAAACTATAGCCTTGAGTGACATGAGTAAGGCGATTGAACTCTTTGCTTAAGGCCGATAAATGCAGCTCAAAACGTTCTTTTTCTGCTGAAGAAATAGCGGCAGTATTAATTATGTTTTGTGCGGTCAGCAATTCTTCGTTAAATGATTGGGTTAGCGCATAGTTGGGCGTAATTAAGTACTGAAAGACTAAGTTTTTGGCAGCATACAGATGCAGCTTTAAGCGTTGCTGCTCTTGCGGTAAATCGACTACAGGATTCTCCCTCAACAGTGCTTCTATGGCATCCAGCAGACCCTCATTAAAGTGCAAGTCACGTTGCTGACGGCCAAGGACTACACTTGCAAAGTTTTCTTGATAATCCTCTATGTGCTGTTCCATTGCCCGGATCGTCGCTTTAGTATTGTCATCGGTATGAGTAATGGGTATGTAAATTTTAATTTGATCAAGTTTGCTTTTAGCGCTAACAATGAGTGACTCAAATTGGTTTACGGCAGATAAGCTTCCAGTATCTTTGAATATGAGCACCTGGCGCTGTAAATCAAGCACGTCCCGTTCGAGTTCTTTTACTAAGGTTTCTTCAGTCAGAGCAATTTGATAATCCTCAAACGTTTGCACCAGCCCTGATTGATTAGACTGCGCAAAAAATAGCTGGCCCAATAAAATGGCAATGAATACCGCAAGGAACACGATAATTTGAGCCTTCAGGCTGAGCTTGATCATGCCCGGATGAGTCCTTTTATAGAAAGCTTAAGCACTTAAAAACTCATACCATTTTTGTACACTGTATTCATAGGTAGGCATCACGGTGTTCCACACCGCAACATTTTCAAAGCGTTTTTCATAGTTTCCGCCGGTGCGAATATCACCCTGTTTTACTGATATATTTCCGTCGGTACCTTTTAAATCTGTGGTCGCGGCTTTACCTGCATACCAATAATCATATTCGCCCTGAGACAAAAACTGTTTGGAGCGTTGGGGGTTAGAAATATAGTATCCTTGGCGGGCAATGAATGCTCCGGGCCAGCCCGACAGCCACCAATTCATATATTCGTATGCAACGTCTTTTAGTCGGCCGCTAGTGGCGGCAGACAAACACATTACACCATGCCATCCACGATAACCTTCTTTGGGCGCAGCGAATGTGACCGGCACGTTTTGTCCATTCAGACTAGATACTGCCGGTGAAAACATACTTTCAATCACGACTCGCTTAGATTGCATAAAGCGAACAGATTCTGGCACCGATGTCCAAAAACCACTGAAATGGCCACTTTGCTTTAGCCTAATTAATAGATCAAATAATTTGTCTAGCTCGGTAATGGTCATTGCGCCTATATCGGCAAATGTGACATAGCCTGCGGCTTGCGCGGCTAAAGCTAAATCAAACAAGCCAATGGTAGGTGCATTTACTACCGCAACCCTACCGGCATACTGCTTGTCTAATAACCACGCCCAACTTTCTGTTTCGTATGGAATACCTTTTTCAATGACAGAGGTGTTGTAGCCAAATGAATCGACATTGTGCACATAGGGTAAAAAGCTTATTTGTTCGCTATGTTGCTCACCGAGAGTGCCATCCTTTTGAACATTGAGCAGCTTATAAGGCGCATCTCCTGCACCAAGTTTTGCTTCAGGCGTAATGCGCCCTATTTTGGTTAAGCTATTTATTTCATCCCAATGGGTGATGCGCTGTTTTTCGATGGGCTGAATTGAGCCCGAGCGCCACAGTACGTTTATGCTGTTAGACCACTGTTCATACAAGTCAAAGCTTTGAGGCGCCATTGAAGCTTTTTGCAACACCGCGGCACTGCCTTTTGGTTCAAACACTAAATTGATGCCTAAGTCGTCCATAGCTTTTTTGCGCAGTTCGTCTTGCAAGGTTACGTGGGTGCCCAAAACTCTTAAGCTTGGCTTGGCCTTGCCAATAGCGAATGTCGTCAACGGTAAAGTAGCGGCTACTGCGCTTAGCTTGGCGGCACTTTTCAAAAGCTTGCGCCGCGACATCTTAGCACTTGATAGTGTATCTATAGAGGTTTGATGGTTGGTCACTTTGTTGGTCATGTTGTGCGATGCGTCATGCATTTGTCTCAATTTAAGTATAGCTAAGAAGCATGCAATATGCGGGCCTACATGAATAAGGGTTTGCGTTCTCCATTTACTGAAATTGCGAGCATGAAACTTATCTATCCACACTGTGGCAATTTGTCGCCTGATGCAAAGATGGACTTTGGCTCGTTTGCTATCTTCCCACGAAGCTTCTAGGCCATCAGAGCCATCCGATTTTAAACATACCGTTATACTGTTAGCCATTGCTAATAGGCACTTTGAAGAAGATTGAAGCGCTTAAAGTGACTGCAATGCCTATGGTCGGGATTAAAAAGTAATACTAGTTTGGTAACCTCATAAACATTGACAGTAGCTTAACGATAAATTATAAATGCGGCCGACGTTCGGTCAACTTTTCAATGCTGATATCGCACACTTCTTTAAGAAATTAGTACCGCAGCACCAATATTGGAAGTTATTAATATTAAAGGAATAAAAATGTTAAAAAAAATATTCGTATTATCGTTTGTCACTCTATTTTTGTTTGCCTGTACCTCTGGTGTAAAAAGACAAAAACAAGATTTACAATCGAATGAACCATCGTTTAAAACTGAAAAAATATCGGACATTTCTATTAGTCTCACTAAAGAAGCCAAAGAGAAACTTGCTGATAACCTAAAATTCAACCAAGAAGAATTACTTGACCATGTTCGCCGCGCGCTTGATGCTCGCGATATTATAGACACGACAGAAGGTGCCGTGCATCCTTCCATTGAAATTGTTGTGTCAGATATTCGCGTTCGTTCTAATTTCTCTGCTGTAATGTGGGGATTCATGGCAGGTAACGACTCGATTACGGGCGATATTGTTATAAAAGACCCTAATGGCGAGGTATTGGATAGCTTTGAAGTATCAGTTGCATATGCTTTAGGCGGCTTAGCTGGCGGTCAAGATGACGCAAGAATGGGCTGGTTGTATGAAAGCTTTGCTGAAGAAACCCTAAAAGAGCTACATAAGCATAAGTCAAACTAGCTTATCGAAGCCTCGCTTAGAAATGTGCCCGTTGATGTTTACAGGTGCATATCTAAAAGTGACGTATGTCATTTGATGATTATGGATTCGAATTTTTGTATGCAGCAACACGATTGCTCGCCGAATATTTGGATGCAATCTCGTTAGCAAGTGGTTATTGTCGTTTATCAACACAAGCATAGTCTTGGAAGTCAATGATGAGATTGGGTTTGACGTCTACAATGGCGACCTATTTCTAGCAATGCTTTGTTGCTAATGCAGTAAAGCCTTAGCCAAATAGTCGCTTACACCTTTGTTTGCAACTGATAAGGAAGTCACCCAATGATCCTGCGCCGTTTAACTCAACATATCAAAGAGCAAAATTGGTTTGCAGTTTGTCTTGATTTTGTGATTGTCATCTTCGGCATTCTTATCGCGTTTCAGATCACCAATTGGAGCGCTGCGCGCCAAGATAACTTAATTTATGAACAAGCCCGTACCCGCGTTATCGAAGAGGCCAGAGCCAATTTGCTTAACTCGCAAAGTTTTTTAAAGCGCGCAAGCGACTATCAACAGGCAGCCATTGAGGTGATACGAGATTTTGAAGCGTGCAATGAAGAAAACGGCGCGCAAGCACGCTTGATTCGTAACATACAACCTCTGCGGTTTATTTTAGGGATTGATGTACGCGATGATGCGATTGACCTCATGCTTACATCAGATGCGTTTTTAGACAATATATCTCCAGAAGATCGCAGCATCTTTTCGGTTTATGCCGAAAACATTAGCACCGTCGCCACAAATTCAAAGTTCGGTGAAAGCTTTTCGTTAACGCGGCCACAACTGCAAGATATCGATGTGTTCAGACGAATAATAGACGGTGATGGACTGAGCGGTTTGGCAGCTCTAAGCTTAAATGTGAGCTACGAGGAGGCTTGCAATAATAGTGCGCTTTCTAGTCTTATATTTGATCGTTTTGAGTTAAGCAACTATTTGTCAAAAAATGCAAAGGATCTTAGCCGGGCTTCGCGCGAACTTCTGATTAAATTAGGTGAAACCCCGCCTGAAGCTTCATTACTGGAGACGCAGCCATGATCCTGCGCCGAATTACCAAACACATTAAAGAATAAAGATGGGTAGCCCTTGTGCTCGATTCGTCATTGTGATGCTTTGAGTTGGTGTTGCCTTTGCGGCCCAGCAGGCTGTCAGGGTTCGTCAAGTAGTGGCTCAACGCCTGTGCATATCGAGTTTTTAAATGCGCAACGATTTGACACAGCTGAGACCTAGAAAACGACGAATACGGTTAATTCAGCTAGATCTATTGCACTAACAATGCAATCTCTGCATGGTAAACTTAAGGTATTCTGAACAATCTTAATGACAAAACCTTGAGAAAATAGACATATGGATACGCAAAATAGCAGCAACACAAATGAAAGCCATGTAAATGAAAGTTTTGTTACTGTTGCCACCCTTGAAGACCTTGGTAAGCTGGCTGATTACTCTTTTATCAATACCCTAAACTGCGATCCTGATGCTACCCAAAACGGCATTGATTACGCGCCAAGGCAAGTATTCTCTGGACATTATGTGCCCGTTAAACCAACCCCGATTGAAAATCCAGAATATGTTACT